>NZ_SGJB01000001.1 GCF_006861675.1 Peptacetobacter hominis
GTGGCGGATCGACATACGCTTTTAAGCGTAGCTGGAAGTTGAGCCTTATAGGCGTCAAATGAAGAACCCCCAGTTTTACTGGGGGGTTCCTTTTTCTATTGGAAAATAATAAACAAAAGCTGCCGTAAAATACGGTAAAGGTATTTATACGACAGCTGTATATACATATTATTTTAAGTTAAGATTTTTTGCAAAGTTTACACCGAATTCGAAGCAATCCTCGAAAGTCTCTTCTGATGGGAAGAATTTCTTTTTAAGTGGATCTATAGGCATTTTAAATCCTACAGCTTTTGCGTTTGCTTCAGCTATTGTTATACCTTCACCACTCCATCCGTAAGAACCGAATATACCAGCTATCTTACCGGCATTTGCTATAGGGTCTATAACAGAGAAGAAATCCCACATAGGTTTAACCATTGCTTTATTTATTGTTGGAGAACCAAGAAGAACTCCTTTTGAAGAAACAAGAGCATCGTGAACATCATGTAGAGATGTTTTTTCAAGATCATATTTATGAACTTCAACACCTTCAGACTCAAGACCTTTAACTATCTCATCACACATAGCAAGTGTGTTTCCGTAAGCTGAAAGATAGAATATAGAAACTTTGTCTTTATTTGTACTTTCAACGGCATCCTTAGACCATTTAGTATACATTGATATAATGTGTCCAAGATTTCTATCAAGTATAGGACCATGAGAAGTAAGTATTGTATCGAAATCAAGATTTAATGCAGTTACCTTGTCTATTGCACTAAGAACATGTTTTGCAAATGGTTTTACTATGCAGTCGTAGTAAAGTTTATTTGCTTTATGGTAATCAGCATGATTTATATCGTCAAGTTTAACGCATGCATAGTGAGCTCCGAATGCATCACATGTGAATAGAACTTTGTCATATTCATCATAAGTAAACATTGTATCAACCCAGTGAAGGAAAGGAGCTGGTATGAATTTAAGAGTTCTCTTACCGATGTTAAGAGTTTCTCCATCTGCTATTACATGACATTTAAACTCTCTATTTATCTGACTGTCAAGATAAAGTTTTGCAGCTCTTGTACAGTATATTTCTATATTTGGGTTTAAATCTAAAAGAGCTTTTATACTTCCTGAATGGTCTGGTTCTGTATGATGAACTACAAGATAATCTATATCTTCTATAGCAGTAACCTCTTTAAGATTAGCTATAAACTCATCACAGAATTCTCTTTTAACTGTATCAAAAAGAACAGTTTTTTCGTCCTTTATAAGATATGAGTTGTAAGTTGTTCCAAATTCAGTTTCCATTATTATGTCGAAAACTTTAAGATCTTTGTCTGTTACACCAGTGTAATAAAGATCTTTTTTGATTTCAAAAACGTTTGACATTTATTATTCCCCCTTTGATTTTGTATACATATATTATTATATCATAAATACAATTAGACATTGTTATATTTTATTCATTTAATAAACCTATTTTATTATACCCGAAATACAGATGATTAAACAAAATATATTAAAGATATATGATAATTTTTTCTGATATAAAAACTGATGATATTAAAAAAATAATAGACTTTGGATATAAAAGTGGTAGCTGATATATGATATAATATTTTTTTATGGAAAGAAATTGTATATGTATTGTATAATATATTATAGAATATTATACATTTGTACGAAATCAGCAATAATAATAAATAAAGAAAGAGATTCGGAGGTTAGATATATAAATGGAAAAAATTAATCTGAAGAAAATACTTAAAAAGGTTGAAAAACCTGCCAGATATCTTGGAAATGAAATAAATTCAATACACAAGGATACGAGTAGAGAAGATATTATAAGATATGCTCATTGTTTCCCGGATCTTTATGAGGTTGGAATGAGTCATCTTGGAAGCCATATACTTTACGATGTTATAAACTCTGAAGAAGATGTGTTCTGTGAAAGAGTTTATGCTCCACGGGTTGATATGGAAGAAAAAATGAGAGAAAACAATATACCACTGTTTGGTCTTGAGTCAAGGGAATCTATAAGGGACTTCGATATAGTTGCATTCACACTTCAGTACGAGCTATGCTATACAAATATACTTAATATGCTTGATCTTGCAGGAATACCACTTCTTATGAAAGATAGAAAAGAAGGAGATCCTTTTGTACTTGTAGGTGGTTCCTGTGCATACAACAGTGAACCGATGTCTGATTTTATAGATGCCGCACTTCTTGGTGAAGGAGAGGAAATGAACCTTGAAGTTGTAAGAGAATACAAAGAATGGAAAAAATCAGGTGAACCAAGAGAAAAATTCCTTGAAAGAATAGCAAAGATAGAAGGAGTATATGTACCGTCTTTCTATGATGTTGAATACAATGAAGATCAGACAATAAAATCTGTAAAACCAAACAGAGAATGTGCTGCGGAAAAACCAAGAAAAAGAATAATATCTGATATGAATGAAGTAAGATATCCTGAAAGATTTGTGGTTCCATACATAGATACTGTACACGACAGAATAGTTCTTGAAATATTCAGAGGATGTACAAGAGGATGCAGATTCTGTCAGGCAGGTATGATATACAGACCTATAAGAGAGAAGAACTTTGCAAGACTTAAGGAAATACTTGAAAAACTTGTAAAGACAACTGGATACGACGAGATATCTCTGGTATCACTTAGTACAAGTGATTACAGTGAACTTGCTGAACTTACTGACTACCTTGTAGATGAATACGCATCTAAGAACATAGGAATATCACTTCCATCACTAAGACTTGACAACTTCTCTATGGAGATAGCAAATAAAATACAGAAGGTAAGAAAAAGCGGTCTTACTTTTGCTCCAGAGGCAGGCTCTCAGAGACTTAGAGATGTTATAAATAAAGGTATAACAGAAGATGACCTTAGAAGAGCTTCAAGACAGGCTTTTGAAATGGGATGGAACAGTCTTAAACTTTACTTCATGATAGGACTTCCTACAGAAACTTATGATGATCTTGATGGAATAGCTGATCTTGCATATGAGGTTGTTGATATATACAGAGATGTTCACAATGGCAAGCTAAAAGGAAAATTCGGTGTAACAGTAAGTACATCTACTTTTGTACCTAAGCCATTTACTCCATTCCAGTGGAATCCACAGGACAAAAAAGAAAATGTTGTTGAAAAACAGAAACACCTTGTGAAGAAAATGAGAAATGGAAATATAAAATACAACTATCACGATTCAGATACAAGTCTTATGGAGGCTGTATTTGCAAGAGGAGATAGAAGACTTGGAAAAGTTCTTTTAGATGCACATAAAATGGGTGCAAAATTCGATGGATGGGACGAGTACTTCGACCTTGAAATATGGAAAAAGGCTATGGAAATAAACAACCTTGATATATCATTCTATGCACATAGAACGAGAGATTTTGATGAGGTATTCCCATGGGATCATATAGATGTAGGAGTAAGTAAAAAATTCCTTATAAGAGAAGCAGAAAATGCAGTAAAAGAAGTTGTTACTCCAGACTGCAGAAAAAGATGTAATGGATGTGGAATAAACGTCCACGATATTGGAAGGGGGCTTTGTTAATGAAAATCATCAGAGTAAAATTCAAAAAAGAGGGAGATATGATATATGTATCACACCTTGACCTTCAGAGAACACTACAGAGAGCATTCAGAAGAGCTGAAATACAGCTTTCATACTCTCAGGGATTCAACCCTCATCCTAAAATGAGTTATGGAAATGCTCTTGCACTTGGAACTGAAAGCCAGGGAGAGTATGTGGATATAGAAATAGAAGACGATATAACAGTAGACGAATTTCTTGAAAAAATAAGAAAAGAACTTCCTGCTGGAATAGAATTTGTAAAAGCAAAAGAAATAGATAAAACAGAAAAATCACTTTCTTCAATAATAGAATGGGGTGAATATCTATTTACTATACCTCTGGAGAGAAGACTTTCTAAAGAGTTTGTAAAAGGTAAAGTAATAGAATTTATGTCCAGAAAAGAGATAATAATAACAAAAAGAAACAAAAAAGGAAAACTGGTAGAATCAGATATAAGACCTATGATAAAATCATTTGATTTACTGGATATAGAAGAAAGCAGTATGACATTTAATGCAGTAATAGCAACAGGATCTATACAGAACCTTAATACAAATATATTTATACCTCAGATACTGGATTTATTCGGACTGGAAATGGATCCTCTTGATGTGGATATACTTAGAAGAGACCTTTACTTTGTAGAGGACGGAGAGCTTGTAACTCCTATGTAATATATGGCCTCTGCCGGTTGGCAGGGGCTATTTTGATGTGAAAGAGGTGATAAATTGAAAACTATAATAGTAGAAAGACTAGTGACCTCTGTAAAAACAGTACTTATGGAGGAAAATAGAATAAAGGATATTGTTATAGATAATAATATATCCAAAAGTATTGTTTCAGATATATACAGAGGGAGAGTTGAAAAAGTTTTAAAAGGTATGTCCGCATGTTTTGTAGATATAGGAAGAGAAAAAAACGGATATCTAAAACTGGATAAAGATACAAAAGTAAAAACAGGTGATGATATAATAGTTCAGGTAATAAAAGACGAGGTTGGAGATAAGGGTGCAAGATTATCTACAGAAATAAGTATATCTGGAAGATATGCAGTCTATATACCTTCAAATGATAGAATAACCATATCAAACAGGATCAAGGATGAACAGGAAAGAATGAGATTAAAAAAAGAATTCTATTCTGTATGCGGCGAAAAAAGAGGATATATAATAAGAACGGAAGCGGTTGGATGCAGTGGTGAAGATTTCAGGAAGGATATAGAAAAACTGGAATATGAATACGAAGATGTATTAAAGGAATCAAGAAGAGGAATTGGGCCAAGACTTCTAAAAGGTAAAAGAGATTCTGCGCACAAATATATAACCGACAACATGAATGAAGATGTAGATAAAATAGTTGTAAATAATAGAAATGATTACGAAGCAGTAAAGAAAATAGTTAAAAGAATAAATCCGGAGTATATGAAAAAGGTAGTTCTTGAAGAAAACAGGGATATATTTAATCTTTATGGTGTAGAAAAGGAAATAAAAAAGGCGTTATCAAAAAAAGTATGGTTGAAAAGCGGGGGATACCTGGTAATAGAGAAGACCGAGGCAATGACTATTATAGATGTCAATTCTGGTAAATTTACAGGAATTGGCGATATGGAAGAAACTGCAGTCAAAATAAATCTTGATGCAGCAAATGAGGTTGTATATCAGGTAATGCTTAGGGATATATCGGGTATAATAATAGTTGATTTTGTAGAAATGAAAAGCAGAAAGAATAAGGAAATACTTGTAAAAGAATTAAAAGAGTTGTTCAGTAGAGATAGAAAAAAAACACAGATAACAGGACCTACATCTCTTGGACTTATAGAAATAGCCAGAAGAAGGGACAGAGAGTCGATGGAAAACTATTATCTGAAAAAATGCAGCAGATGTGGAAGTGAAAAAGGAGAAATGTCTGAATATGCAATAATAGATGAAATAGAAAAAGAGATTATGAGAACTACAGAAAATACTGTTTATAGAAACTTTGATGTATATATACACAATACTGTATCAGAGATTATAGAATCTGACTACAGAAATCTGATAGAGGAGATAGAAAAAAAATACTCGGTATCTCTGAAAATAAAAGGAACAAATCTGGGTAATAGACCTGAAATAAGAATTTCTAAATAGTATTATTATAGCAGCAAAAATAAATTTCTTTTTTGCAAAAAAGAAGTTGACACAGATAGAGGTCTCCAGTATAATAAATAAATGTAATGCCGCACAGAGAGGGTCTAAAATTCTCACTTGTGAGATACCTTTAATGGCGAGTTTGTGACCGAGGAGGTGTATTTAATGTACGCTATAGTAAAAACTGGTGGAAAACAGTATAAAGTTTCAGAAGGTGACGTATTATTCGTTGAAAAGTTAGAAGCTAATGCTGGTGACGTAGTTACTTTAAACGAAGTATTAGCTTGTTCTAAAGACGGAGAGCTAGTAGTAGGAAGCCCAGTAGTTGAAGGAGCATCTGTTCAGGCTAAAGTTGTTGAGCAGGGAAAAGCTAAGAAAGTTGTAGTTTTCAAATACAAGGCTAAAAAAGACTACAGAAGAAAGCAGGGACATCGTCAGCCTTACACTAAGATAGTAGTTGAAAAAATAAACGCTTAATTACCATGATTAAGGTCGATTATTTCTACGATGACGAATTTAGACTGAAGGGATTTTCAGTGAAAGGACATGCCGAGTATGCTGAATACGGCAGAGACATAGTATGTGCTGCTGTAACTACACATGCTGTAGGTGTTATAAATTCACTAGATGTACTTCAGAAAGTTGAGTTCGAGCGAGTTATAGCCAAAGAAGGGCATATAGAATGCTGTGTTAAGGATGAATATCTTGATAAGGCACAGTTGCTGCTTGAACATTTTAAATTAGCAATAAGCGAAATCAAAAGGGAATACCCAAAAAATATAAAAATCTTAAAAAATAGGGGGTGACTTCCAAATGTTAAAGATGAATTTACAGTTATTAGCATCTAAGAAAGGGGTAGGTTCTTCAAAGAACGGTAGAGACTCTATATCAAAAAGATTAGGTGTTAAGAGATATGACGGTCAGGTTGTTACTTCTGGAAGTATATTAGTTAGACAGAGAGGAACTAAAATACATCCAGGAAATAATGTTGGAAAAGGTGGAGATGACACTTTATTCGCATTAATAGACGGAACTGTTAAGTTTGAGAGAAAAGACAAGAAAAGAAAAAAAGTTTCTGTATACCCAATAGCTGAGTAATTACAGAATTGAAACGACAGACAAAAGGAGTGTATGAAACACTCCTTTTATTATATCCATGTAAATAATGGTACGGGATAATTTACATGAATAGATAAGAGATATATAATAATGATAATGAATGGGAACGAACGGAAATATTAAAAAGAAGAAGGTGAAAATATGTTTATAGATAAAGCCAGAATATTTGTCAAAGCCGGAAACGGAGGAAATGGAGCTGTATCTTTCAGAAGAGAAAAATACGTTCCAGCGGGTGGTCCAGACGGTGGAGACGGTGGACGAGGAGCCAGTGTAATATTTGAAGTTGATACAGGGCTTAGAACACTTATGGATTTCAAATATAAGAGAAAGTATGCAGCTGAAAACGGTGGAGATGGTTCTAAAAAGAGAAGAGCCGGTAAAAATGGAGAAGATCTTATACTAAAGGTTCCTCAGGGAACAATAGTAAGAGATGAGGCCACTGGTCTTATAATAGCTGACCTTAAAAATGAGGGAGACAGAGCTGTAATAGCAAAAGGTGGATTTGGTGGAAAAGGTAACATGAACTTCGCCAATGCTGTAAGACAGGCTCCTGCATTTGCAAAATCAGGAACTGATGGTGAAGAAAGATGGGTTGTACTTGAGCTTAAAATGATAGCTGACGTAGGACTTCTTGGATTCCCTAATGTTGGAAAATCAACATTCCTTTCAGTTGTTACAAAAGCAAAACCAAAGATAGCAAACTATCACTTCACAACACTTACTCCTAACCTGGGAGTTGTTCAGACAAACTTCGGTGAAAGTTTTGTACTTGCAGATATACCTGGAATAATAGAAGGTGCATCTGAAGGTGTAGGACTTGGACACGAGTTCTTAAGACATGTAGAGAGAACAAAAGTGCTTATACATATAGTCGATATATCAGGCGTTGAGGGAAGAGATCCTCTTGAAGATTTCGACAAGATAAATGACGAGCTTAAACTTTACAATGAAAGACTTGCGACAAGACCACAGGTGGTTGTTGCGAACAAGGCGGATATGCTTTGGGATGAAAGTATATACGAAAACTTCAAAAGTGAACTTGAAGGAAGAGGATACAAGGTATTCAAAATGTCTGCCATAACAAGACAGGGTATAGACGACGTAATAAAATACGTAACTCAGATGCTTGCAGAGGCAGAAGAGATAGAACTTGTTTCTGAAAATGAAATGTACAGACCTGAACTTGATATAAAAGAGGAAGAAGGTCTTCATATAGAGATAGACGAAGATGGAGTATATGTTGTAACAGGAAAATCACTGAGAAGAATAATGTACTCTGTAAACTTCGATGATATGGAATCTCTTCAGTATTTCCAGAAGGCTATGGAAAATCAGGGTGTATTTGATAGACTTAGAGAGATGGGAATAGAAGATGGAGACGTAGTAAGAATATACGAACTTGAATTTGAGTTCTACAACTAGAATAAATAAGGAGGAGAAGAAATGCTAAAAGGAAAACAGAGAGCTTACCTTAGATCTCTTGCAAATACACTTAAACCTACTACACAGATAGGTAAAGAAGGTGTTACAGAAGCTTTTTTAGAGCAGCTTAACGACCAGCTTAGAGCAAGAGAATTGGTAAAGGTTACTATACTTGAAAATGCCGGACTTGATGCAAAAGAAACTGCAAATGCCGTATGTGAGGCTCTTAGAGCTGAGTTCGTACAGGCTATAGGATATAAGTTCACTATATACAAAAAGAACAACGAAAATCCTAAAATACAGTTCCCTGGATATCAGCAGGCAAAAGCAAAATCTAAAAACACAGGAAAGAAAAGACCGACAAAAAAATCTTTCCAGTAATAAAAGAGTCTGTATGCGATAAATATCAGCATACAGACTTTTTATATATGGTGTAAAGGTGATGAATAATGAAAAAGATATTTTTAATAGTTGTTTTATGTTTAGTTTCTATAAATTTTGTGGGAAGCAGCTCTAAATCTGATGAAAACAATAAAAATACTGTATCTGAAAATATAAAAAGTGAAAAAAATGTAGATTACAGTAAATATTTTGATGGAATAAATGGATGTGCAGTATTCTATGATGATAGTAATCGAAGATACGATATATACAATAGAGATATTATAAACGAGCGGGTATCTCCATATTCAACTTTTAAAATAGTTATGTCGTTAATGGGATTGGAAGAAAATATAGTAGATTCCCCGGATACAAAGCTAGGATATGATGGAACGATATATTGGAATGAAAAATGGAATAAGAATATAACATTTGAGGAAGCTTTCAGAGAATCATGTGTATGGTATTATGAAAAGATGATGGATTTCATGGATAAAGAATATGTAAAAAATAAATTGGAAGATCTAAATTATGGCAATTGTGATATAAGTGCGTGGGATAAAAATGGACATAATACATTCTGGCTAGGTTCTTCTCTTAAAATATCTGCAATGGAACAAGTGAAGATACTTGAAAGCATATTTGAGGAGAATAATATATTTGAAAAAGAGGATATCGAAACAGTTAAGAACTTTATGATTACAAAATCAGAAGAAACTTACACCGTTTATGGAAAGACGGGAAGTGCAAGAGATACTGACGCATGGTTTGTCGGATTTGTTGAAAAGAACGATAGAAATATATACTTTGCAGTGAGAATAGACGATGAAAGTCAAAAATTAGCTGGAAGCATAGCTAAACAAATAGCACTTGAAATTATAAAAGAAAATTATAATTAGAAAATAAGGCAACTCGAAATAATCGGGTTGCCTTTAAATTTATATTTTTTATTCAGTAAATCCAAGGCTCGTAGACAATCTATCATATCCGATAATAGTATTTGGGAAGATAGATGTGGCATTTTCTAAAAATCTCTCAGGATCTTCAATAGAGGGACTGAAATGAGTCAGAAGCATCTTTGATACATTTCCTGATGCAGCAAGACAGGCAGCCTCTCTAAATGTCATATGTCTGTTTTTAACAGCTTTTGATATATCAATATCATCTCCATACATTCCCTCACATATAAATAAATCGGCACCAGCTATAAATTCAGGAATTGTTTCAATAGGTCTTGTATCCGTAATCATGGAAATTTTTATTCCTTTTCTCGTCTCTCCAAGAACCATATCCGGAGTATATTTAATATCTCCATCTATAATATGGGTGCCTTTTTGAAGTATGTTCCAGTATTTTTTAGGAACACAGTTTTTCTCGGCTTTTTCTACGCTGAATCTGGGACGTCTTGAAAAATATAAATTATATCCGATGCACTCAGTTGAGTGATAAAGATCTATAGTTTCTATTTCAAGCTGAGCAAGTTCTTTGTTATTCAGGCTGAATCTGCCATCAGGATTTTCTATAATATTAAGCTGATAGGGAAGGTCTATAAGCATTTTTACAGCTTTTATGGCATCCTTTATACCATAAGGACCTATAATTGTAACAGGGGCTTTTCTCTCGCTGTTGCCCATAGTTGAAAGAAGTCCGATAAGTCCGATTATATGGTCTCCATGAGTATGTGTAATACATATCAAATCTATATCTTTAAATCCGCATCTTTTCATCCTCATGGACACCTGTGTGCCCTCACCGCAGTCTATAAGGATTTTTCTTCCGTTAAAGTTTATGAAAACAGATGATAAAAATCTGTTTGGAAGTGGAATATTTCCGCCACATCCCAAAAGAGTCAAATCAATCATAACTACCTCCATATTTAAAATATTTATATAATTCGAAATTGTAACCGATTTGTATTTTCAATTCTCTCTAAAAAGTAATATAATAATTGTAACATCAAAATAGTCTAAAATGACACATTATGGGAAAAATATAATAGAAATATTTTTCAGGCAGATTAGGGGGGAGAATTATGATGAATAAAAAGCTGATTTTATCTATTGCAGTATCTGTTTGCATGTTTATGAACACAGCGGCAATATTTGCAGAGACTGCGACGAATACTGGAAGCAATGTACAGACACAGCAGACTTCTGAAACAAAATCTGATAATGAAACAAAGGACGCAAACAAAGACAGTAATAAATCAACAGAAAAAGAAGAAAATAAAAACTCAGAAAAAAATACTTCGAAAAGGACTGAAGAAGATTCTGATAGAAAAGACTCAGAATATTCACGGGAGGATGTACTTGGAGAGTCTAAAACAGACCTGGAAGGTGGATACAGTCTTGTAGGTGCTAAAGAAAGTAATTATGCAAATCTTATAAACGATGCAGTTCTTTCAAAAACAAAAGCGGATGTATCGCTTATAAATGCAGGTACAATATTAAAATCAATAAAAGCCGGAACAATAAAGTATGAAGATGTTTCATCATCTCTTATGTTTGGAACAATAGTAGTTACAAAGGAACTTACAGGCAAAGAAATAAAAAGTATTCTTGAACAGGGGGCTGAGATATATCCTGAGTCAAATTCAAGATTTATACAACCTGGAAAACTTTCATATACTATAGATCCTAATAAAAAAGCCGGAGAAAGAATAACTTCAATAAAAGTAAACGGAAGTAATATAAATTCTTCAAAAAAATATACTGTAGCGGTTAATGATTATATGCTATCTGATTACAGAGAACTTTCAAATGCAAAAACAGTAAAAGAATATGAATCTCTTGATAAAATAACAGCAGATTATATAAAAGAAAAGAAAACTATAAATTATAAAGCTGATGGAAGAATAAAAGCTGAAAAAATCCAAGCTGCAGATGAATCAAAGATAAAGAAACTTATTTCTGATATAAATGCACTTACATATGATAAGACAGAAAGTAATATAAAAAAGGTGAATGAGGCAGTAAAGGCATACAATGCACTTAGTGATAGCGATCAGAAAAAGATAACAAATGTATCAAGACTAAAAGATATAGTCAAAAAGCTTAACTCAAGTGGAAGTAATGTAAGTAAACCATCATCATCAACTTCAACTTCTTCATCAAAATCATCTACTGCAACTCAGAAATCTCCAAAAACAGGAGATCCATCTATAGCAGTTCCACTTGCAGTATTTGCAGTTTCAGGTATGGGACTTTTTGCGATAAGAAAAAATAACAGATAGAAATTAAATATTCAATAAAAAAGCTTTCGGTTGAAATTATAACCGAAAGCTTTTATTTTATTATCTCATAGTATCCTGTTTTTTTAATCTTAGATAATTGTATATACCAAGAGCAACACATAAAATTGTTATAACGTATTTCATAGAAAAACCTCCAATCAGTAGTTATCAAAATCACATGAATTGAAAAATCTATTCATTACTTTTTTTATAGTATCATATCCAAAACCTTTGTATGAAAGATGCTGATAAAGTTTTCTGTATGCTTTGTCCCTGCTTTCATTTTCAAGTCTCTTCATTCTTTTTTCAGCGAGATACATCGCATTTTCAAATTCGGTATCAGAATCTATATCAGAAACAACATTTTCTATTATATTGCTGTCTATCCCTTTCATATATAAGTTCTGCCTTACTTTGTTTCTTCCAAATTTTGAAAGGTTTATATTATCGTTGGCTATTCTTTCAGCAAGAGATGAATCATCTATCAGTTTATGTTTTTTCAGAAATTCCATTACCTTTTCGACGATGGGTTCATCAAAATTTTTCATAAGTTTTTCATATATTATTTTTTCTGACTGATCAGCTTTTGAAAGTATAGAAAGAGCTTTTTCCTTTGCTTTCAGATACATTTCGGCTTCTAAAATGGAATTCAGTGAATCCTTATCTATTTCCATACCTTTTTTAAGGGAATGGGTAAAGACAAGTTCTGTATATACAGACATAAAATATTCATCATCTACATAAATATTTACTCTATCGCTGTTTCTCTTTTGAGCTTCAATTTTTGTTATAATAGACATTTTTACCATCCTTAAAAAACTATTTAACTAGATTCTAAATGATACCATAGTTATTGTCAAATTAATATAAAAAATATTGACATAAGTTTAATAACAATGTATTATTGTATCAATAGAGTAATACAATGATACATTAATACAAAGGGGGAGAAAATTGATGTTAGAAATGAATAATATATATATAAATTATGGAAAGGCACAGATCTTAAAAGGTGTCAATATAAAAGTCAATAAGGGTGATATATATGGACTTGTAGGGAAAAATGGGGCTGGAAAAACAACAATATTCAAAATTATATTAGGGCTTACTTCTTATGAAGATGGAACATTAAGCATAAATGGAAGTAAAAATCCTGAAGAATTAAAAAATGGAAGAAGAAAGACAGGTTTCTTTATAGGACATAACTTTTTTGAATATATGACTGCCAGAGAGAATCTTGAGTATTACAGAATGATGAAAGGAATAAAAGATAAAAATGAAGTAGATAGAGTACTTAAAATAGTTGATCTTGACAAAACAGATAAAAAGTATTCAAATTTTTCACTGGGTATGAAACAGAGACTTGGAATTGCAAATGCTATACTTGGAAACCCGGAATTTTTAATACTTGATGAACCTACAAATGGGCTTGATCCTCAGGGGATAGCTGACATAAGAAATCTTGTAATAAAATTAAACGAAGAATACGGAATGACAGTTATCATATCATCTCACATACTTGGAGAGCTGGAACATACAGCTAAAAGATTTGGTATTGTGCACAATGGTGTTATAGTAAATGAACTTGAAAGAGAAGATTTAAAAAAGGACAATGATATAGTACAGATAAAAGTTTCTGATAAAGAGAAAGTAGAACGTATATTAAAAGAAAATGGTATAGAAATAATTGAAAGTACAATTGCATCAAAAAGTCTGGAGGATTATTATTTTGAAATGGTAGGAGGTAGCAAAAATGCTTAATTACATAAAAGCCGATATGAAACGTATATTAAAGAAGAAAAATTTCCTGGTGGTAAATATAGTATTTTTATTATTATTTGCGTTAGTGAATCTGTTCACAAGAGGAAATACAAACTCATTGGAAGTATATACATTAAAAGTAGAGATATTCTTAAGTGTATTTGTTTTCATAGAAGGTATGAATATATTCCTTTCAGTGTACAATGATAATTTCAAAGCCAAAAGTATGCAGGTTGAGATCGGAAGAGGAGTAGAAAGAAAAAATGTCGTTATATTAAAATTAATAGAAACAAGTATTATTGCGTTAATAGCATCGATTGTGGTTGTTGTATTTATATCTGCAATGGCATTTATTATGGGACTTTCACCAACTTTCGCTGAAATGAAAGAATGGTTTGTAAGTATAATATTTGCATCGATTAAAATAATAGGATATACAGCAATGGCGTCTATATTTGTATATCATAAACAGAATGCAGTAAACGGTATAATTGCATTTGTACTTCTGGCATCAAATGTAGCATCATCTTTCGCATCAATTGCACTTAGTCAATCTTTTGTGACAAATATATTCGGAAACCTTTCTGATTATTTATTTTCATCAGCTATATCAAGTGTAAGAAGTGAAATAAATATCACTATGACTATAATTGTATTGGCTTATATAGTTATATCTACACTTATATCAATATTAATATTTAATAAAAAAGAGCTTGAGTTCTAATGTTTAATAAGCAATATTTACCGATTTTCAAATATAATACATTTGAAAATCGGTATTTTATATTTAAATTAAAAAATGTCTATATAAATAAATTACCAAAGAAATTCAAGCCAAAATATTTAAGAAATTACGCATAGATGATACAATATATAGTAAGCAACAAAATTGAAAGGAGAATATTTTATGGGAATAGAGGAAGCTGTGGCGGCTGCGTCCAAGAAAAACTCTATAAAAAAGAAACAGCTTTTAGAAGAAAATAAACCACTCAAGATAGGGATACTTGGTGGAACATTCGATCCTATTCACTATGCTCATCTTGCAACGGCTGAATTTATAAGAGATAAATACAAAATAGATAAAATTCTTTTTATACCAACGGGAAATCCACCACATAAACTGGGGATAAAAACAGATAAATACGATAGATATAATATGGTTCTACTGGCAACACGGAGCAATGATAATTTTATAACTTTGGATTTAGAGGTTGAGAGACATAAGAGTACATATACAGTAGATACTTTAAAAGATTTAAAGAAAATTTATCCTAAAGCAGAGTTGTATTTTATAACTGGTGCAGATGCAATTTGTGAAGTTGAAACATGGAAGGATGTAGAGGACAATTTCAGACTTGCGACATTTATAGCGGCTACAAGACCAGGGATAAGTCTTTTAAAGGCTCAGGAGAAGATAGAGCAGCTTGAAAAAAGATATGGTACGAAGATAATAAGCGTATATGTTCCGTCTCTTGATATATCATCGACATATATAAGGGAACAATTAGAAGATGGAAAAACAGTGAAATATCTTATACCAGAAGAAGTTGATCTATACCTAAAAGAAAACAATTTATATAGAATGGAGCATGGGGATGAAATTTAATGATATATGCGAAAGACTAAAAGTTCTTCTTACAGAAAAAAGATACATTCATTCTGTAAACGTAGCAAATTGTGCAAAGGAAATGGCAAAATTATATGGAGCTGATGAGGAAAAAGCATACATTGCTGGTATGGTTCATGACTGCGCAAAATATTTTAACAAGGAAAAGAGAGACTATTACGTTGATAAATATCATATAGAAATGGATGATATGGAAAAAAGAAGCGGTGCTTTGGCACACAGTGTAATAGGGGCATATGTTACTAAATATATATTTGAAATAGACGATGAAGAGATATTGGGAGCTGTAAGATATCATACTACAGGTAATGTAAATATGAGCCTTATGGAGAAAATAATATATCTTGCAGACGTAATAGAAGTAGGAAGAGATTATCCGGGTGTGGATGAACTTAGAGAACTTGTATATTCAGGAAAACTGGATGAGGCTCTTTTAAAATCATTTGACAATACGATATCTCTTATGATAAAAAAGGGAAATACAATACATCCTCGTTCAGTTGCTGCCAGAAACTTTATAATAGAAGAGATGCAGAAAAAATAATAATTTTGTATTAAAAATATACTTATGTGATATAATAAAAATCATATACTTTATGGGAGGTAAAAAATGACAGTAGAATTAACTGTAGAGCAGATGGTAAAACATATACATCATGCAATTGATGATAAACTTGGAAAAGATACAATAATACTTAATATAGGGAAACTTTCAAGCCTTGCAGATTATTTTGTAATAACTTCAGGATCTTCAGCAAGACAGGTTAAGGCAATAGCAGACAGTGTTGAAGATGAAATGACAAAATTTGACCTTGAACCAAGAGGAAAAGAAGGTACTGATACTCAGGAATGGGTACTTCTTGATTACGGCGATATAATAGTGCATGTATTCAGCGAGGACAGCAGAGATTTCTATAATCTTGAAAAACTTTGGAGAGATGCTCCAATAGTTGATGTAGATACATTATAATTAATATTTATTGATATTGACACATTATGTCAAACATGATAGAATATCGGTATTGACAGATAAATTCTAAATATTAAAAAAATTTAAAAGAGATTTGAATAGACTGGAGTATTAAGAAAAGAAACTTTTACAGAGAGCCGGGTTGCTGGAAGCCGGTATAGGGACTTTTCCGAACTTGCCGGATGAATTCTATTCAGCTGTGGTTGGCATATAAACCGTCTAAGAGAGATTTTTATAAATCTAATTAGGGTGGTACCGCGAGAGATATCCTCGTCCCTAAACGTTTGTTTAGGCGACGAGGTTTTTTTATTTTTATAATCATATAGAAAAATCCTGAGACAGGATAACAAGCTTTTATAAGGAATTATCATAAAATAAAAAGATGGAGGTATAATATGAGCGTATATGATTTCAAAGCCATTGAGAAAAAATGGCAGGACACATGGAGAGAAAAAGGTCAGTACAAGATGGATACTAGACAGACTGAAAAACCAAACTACTATACACTAGAAATGTTCCCTTATCCATCAGGGAAAATACATATGGGTCACGTAAGAAACTATTCTATAGGTGACGTTGTTGCAAGATTCAAGAAAATGGAAGGATATAACGTACTTCATCCAATGGGATGGGACTCATTCGGTCTTCCAGCAGAAAATGCAGCTATAAAAAATGGAATACATCCTCATAAATGGACAATGTCAAACATAGAGGATATGAAACAGCAGTTCAATCTTCTTGGATTAAGCTATGACTGGGATAAAGAGGTTGCAACTTCAACTCCAGAATACTACAAGTTTACTCAGGAAATATTCCTGAAATTCCTTGAGGCAGGACTTGCATACAAGAAAAAATCATATGTAAACTGGTGTCCATCATGCGAGACAGTTCTTGCAAATGAGCAGGTAGTACAGGGTGAATGTGAAAGATGTGGAGCAACTGTAATAAAGAAAGATCTTGAGCAATGGTATTTCAAGACTACAGCATTTGCAGAAGAGCTTCTTAACGGACTTGATACACTAGATGGATGGCCTGAAAAAGTAAAAACAATGCAGAGAAACTGGATAGGAAAGAGTACTGGTGCAAACCTTACTTTCCAGATAGATGGTTCAGATGAGACTATAACAGTTTATACAACAAGACCTGATACTGCATATGGAGTTACATTTATGGTTCTTGCTCCAGAAAGCGAACTTGTAAAAGAACTTGTTGCAGGAACTGAGTACGAGGCTCCTGTAGATGAATTCCTTCTAAAAATGCACAAGATGACAGAAATAGAAAGAACTGCTACAGACCTTGAAAAAGAAGGTATGTTTATAGGAAAATATGTAATAAACCCTGTAAACGGAAGAAAAGTGCCTATATGGATAGCAAACTATGTTTTAGCTGACTACGGTACAGGTGCTGTAATGGCTGTTCCAGCTCACGATGAAAGAGATGAGGACTTTGCTAAGAAATACAACCTTGAAATAATACCTGTAATAGATGAAGATGGTATAATGATAAACTCTGAAGAGTTCAACGGAATGCCTTCTAAAGAAGCTTTCGATAAAATAATAGATAAGATGGAAGAAGAAGGAAAAGGAAAGAGAACTGTAAACTACAGATTAAGAGACTGGCTTGTATCAAGACAGAGATACTGGGGATGTCCTATACCAGTTGTTTATTGTGATGACTGTGGAATAGTTCCAGAAAAAAAAGAAAATCTTCCAGTACTTCTTCCAACAGATGTTGAGTTTACAGGTAAGGGAGAATCTCCACTTACAACTTCAAAAACATTCTGTGAGACAGTTTGTCCAAAATGTGGAAAACCAGCTAGAAGAGAAGTAGATACAATGGATACATTCGTGGATTCATCTTGGTACTTCCTAAGATATACAGACAATAAAAATACAGAAAAACCATTTGACAGCGAAATAGCAAACAGATGGCATCCGGTAGATCAGTATATAGGTGGTGTAGAACACGCTATAATGCATCTTCTATATGCAAGATGGTTTGTAAAAGCATTCAAGAGTCTTGGAATGGTAGATTTTGATGAGCCATTCAAAAACCTTCTTACTCAGGGAATGGTTCTTAAAGAAGGATCTAAGATGAGTAAATCAAAAGGAAACATAGTATCTCCTCTTAAGATAATAGAAGAATACGGTGCAGATACTGCAAGACTTTTCATACTTTTCGCAGCTCCACCAGAAAGAGACCTTGACTGGTCAGATCAGGGAGTTGAAGGATGCTTCAAGTTCCTTAACAGGGTATACAGACTTGTAGATGAACTTGCAGATGTTGCAAAATCTTCAAATGGAGAATTTGGAAAACTTACATCAGCAGATAAGGATATGAGATTTGCTATACATACATCACTTAAGAAAGTAACTGGAGATTTAAGTGAAAAATTCGGATTCAATACATCAATAGCTTCTCTTATGGAACTTATAAATGAGATGTACAAATATAAAGAGCTTGAAAACAGAAATGATGCTGTAATAAAAGAAGGTATAGAAACAATAGTAACTATACTTGCTCCATTTGCTCCTCACCTTGGTGAAGAATTATGGCAGATGATAGGAAAAGAAGGTAGTGTATTTGATATAAGCTGGCCTAAATACGATGAAAAAGCTCTTGTAAAAGATGAGATAGAAGTAGTCGTACAGATAAACGGAAAAGTTAAAGGAAGAATGAATATACCTGCTGAAATATCAAGAGAAGATATGCAGGCTGCGGCAATGGAAGATGAAAAAATAAAAGCCCTTGTAGAAGGTAAAGAAATTGTTAAAGTTATCGCAGTTCCTAAAAAACTTATAAATATAGTTGTAAAATAGTCTCGGAGGTATTACTATATAAGTTGAGACTGGAAAAGAGGTGGAATTTTTCCACCTCTTTTATATTCATGAAAATATATAAAAACAGTCTATAAATACTTTGATACAGGTAATGATTTCGAGGAGGAATTTTATGGATTTGACGAACAGGGTACTTGAATTCGCATCTGATGTGGGAGTTCTCCTTCTTCAGAGTGGAGGTGAAACATATAGAGTTGAAGAAACAATAGAAAGAATATGCGAGGCATATAATATAAAAAAGGCAGGTGTATTTGCAACACCTACAGCTGTTATAGTTTCGGCAACCGTGGATGGAGATATAAAATCAGTTGTAAAAAGGATAAAGAGCAGAAAAACTGATTTAAACAAAGTATATGAGATAAACTCTCTTTCAAGAAGAATAGTACGGGATAAAATAACAATAGATGAAAGTGAAAAAAGATTAAAAGAGATAGAAGATGGTGAGTTTTATTCTGATAGAAAAATAATTTTCTTTTCCGGTGTGGCAACAGCAGTTCTTACCGTTTTGTTTGGCGGAACATTAGCTGATATGGCTGCAAGTTTTTTGATTGGCTGTATGGTAAGATGTATAATATTTGCACTGGGTAAACTTTCACTAAATGATTTTTTTATAAATATGATTTCTGCAGGAGCAATAGCATCAGCTGCTATAATATTTAAGGAAACTGAAATAATAAAAAGTATAGACAAGGTCATTATGGGATCTATAATGTTACTTGTTCCAGGACTTCCTTTGACAAATGCCATAAGGGATATACTTGATGGAGAACTTCTTTCCGGTGGAATGAAAATAGAAGAGGTTGCGATAATCGGAGTTGCAGTTACAATCGGAATGTGTTTTGTTCTTAATCTTTATATAAAATATGGAGGTGCATAATGAGACTTATAATAGAAATACTTATGTGTATGATAGCTGCGTACAGTTTTGGCGTTATTTTCAATATAAAGGGAAAATTTCTGAATATATCTGCTGTAGGTGGCGGGATAGCATGGCTTTCATATAAGATGATGATAGTGTCTGGCGCTGGAAATGGTATATCTTTTTTTGTCGCGACTATATGCTTTGGTATATATGTAGAACTTTGTGCAAGAATATATAGTGCTCCTTCGACAATGATGAGTGTATGTGCAATGATTATTCTTGTTCCTGGATATGGGGTTTATAATACTCTTTATGGATTTATGACGAATAATTATACAGAGGCTGTAAAAAATGGAATAGATACCCTTTTAATAGCAGGTGCAATATCTCTCGGACTTGTCTTTATAACTACAATATTCCGAAATAAAAGAGTTAATAAAATTATACACAAGGTTCTTTATAAATATAGAACAATAGAACATTTTATTGAAAAGAATAGATAATTACTATGCAAAATCAAATATTTATTTGGACAAAGACACCAATGATTAATTTCTAAATATCAGGTGTCTTTTTGTGTATAAAAAATAATTTTGAATAAATATGACTAAAAAAGAATGAAAATGACCTTATATAATTGACCGTATTTTCCTGTATTGATATACTGAAATTATAAAATAATACCACATATTTTTATTTAAAAATTAATAAAAATATATGCAGGGGGGAAATTATGGCTAGAATAAATATAGATGGAGCGCAGAATGTGGAGGTAAGTAAAAAGATTCCATGCGAAAAAACTCCACTTGAGCAGCTTGAAATAATGGAAAAATATACTGAAATGCATAAGAAATATAAAGATGCAGATAAATCTAAAAGAGAAATAGAGTGTATAAAGACTATATTTCCAGTGCTTTTTAGAAGTATAGAAGATACAGACCTTATAGCAGGAAGACTTGATTTTCTTCCAATAGGTTTTGGAAGTGTTACAAGTATAGGGGGAGTTGGACATTATTGTGTATTTCATAAACTGAGAAAGTTCAAAAACCTTCTTGAAACTGAAGAACAGAAAAAAAGAGTTGATGAACTTTATGATTATTGGCAGGACAACGATGTAAAAGCTATCTATTGTCAGGATGTGTTAAATGATACAACTACAGGTAGATTTATAGACTGCAGATATCCGTTTATGGCTACTGCGAGACTTAGTGGAATGATGTTAAACTATAGAAAACTTATGAATAATGGTATAAACGGACTTATAGAAATCATAGAAAATCAGGAAAAAAATGAATTTCTGGAAGCATCTGTAGAAGCGTTAAATCTATTAAAAGATGTTATAGAAAGACAGAAGGAACTTGTTTTAGAAGCTAAGAAAAAAGCATCTACAGAGGATAGACAAAAAGACCTTGAACTTATGTATGAGGATCTTGATTATATAAAAGAAAACAAGCCGGAGACATTTCACCAGGCACTTCAGCTTTTCTGGATATATGCTCTATGTGCTGGAGTCATAAACTACGGACGTATGGATATAGTTCTTGGTCCGTATTTAAAAAGAGATATAGAAAGAGGAACTATAACTGAAGAAGATGCATACAGATACATGAAATCTCTTTGGACAATGATAGAAAACAGAAGAACAACAGTAAACGGAAGAATAATAGTCGGTGGATATGGAAGAGAAGATGAAGAAGCGTGTGATATGTTTGCTAGAATCTGTCTAAAGGTATGTAGAGATACCAGATATGTGGAACCTCAGTTTACACTTAGATTCAATAAAAATACTCCCAAAGATATAATGGATATGGCATATGACTGTATAGCAGACGGAGCTACATATCCGACACTTTACAATGACGATGTAAATGTACCTGCTGTAGAATACGGAATGAGGGTAGATAGAAAAACAGCAGAACAGTATGTTCCTTTTGGATGTGGAGAGTTTGTAATACAGGGAAAAAGTGTAGGAACTCCAAATACTCTTTTAAATCTGGTCAAGATAATGCAGATTTCTATGAACAATGGATACGATCCGATGGACGGAATATACAAAGCCGGAAATGTGGAGTTAAAAAAACTATCAGATATAAAAACATTTGATGAACTTTACGAGCAGTATAAGAAAGTTCTGGATTTTTATTTTGATTTGAGTGTCGATGCACAGATGTACAGTTATGAGGTTATGAACAGAGAAGTATCATTTATATTCAATTCTATACTTATGGACGACTGTATAGGAAGAAGAAAGGCACTATTAGATGGTGGAGTTGAAATCCTGGGTGGAACAAATGAGACTTATGGAAATATAAATGCATCAGATGCGCTTTTTACGATTAAAAAGCTGGTATTTGACGAAAAGAAATATACGCTTGAAGAAATGAACAATGCCGCTTTATCAAACTTTGAAGGATATGAAGATATGCTTTCTGATATACTCGACGTTCCGAAATATGGAAATGATGATAGAGAATGCGATGAAATGGCAAACGACCTTTATGAATACGTGGCAAATGGAATAAGAGACAGAGGTATAGAAAAAAATATGGGATACTATCTGATTGTTATTTCAAACAACCAGACTAATACCGACTGGGGACACGAGACAGATGCATCTTTAGATGGAAGAAAAAAGGGAGTGTATATGAACCCCGCAAATAATCCACAGGGAGGAGCTGCAAAGAGTGGTCCAACTGCGGTATTAAACTCTCTATCAAGATTTGATGCAAAGTATCACGGTGGAAGCGTTCAGAATATAAAATTTACACCTAGAATGATGAAAGAAGACAAAGAAAAAGTAAAAATACTTTTCGATACTTACTTTAGAAAAGGAGGATGCCAGCTGATGGTTACTGTAGTCGATCACGGTGTACTCGAAGATGCACAGAAACATCCTGAAAATTATCCTGACCTGATAGTCAGAGTTGCAGGATATAGTGCTGTATTTGTAAATCTTACACCTGATATACAGGAAGAACTGCTGAGCAGAGCGCTTTATGATTAATGTATTTAATATAGAAAAATTTGCAATTCACGACGGCCCGGGAATTAGAACAACTGTATTTTTGAAGGGGTGTCCTCTTCATTGTCCGTGGTGTTCAAATCCGGAGTCATTGTCTTTGAAGCCGGTATTTATGCATGATGAGAGAAAATGTACTCTTTGCGGAAGATGTATGGAAAAATGCGAAAGTAATGCTATAAGTATATCCAGTAGTATAGAAAATTATGAGAGAAATAACAAAACAAAAGAATTATTTGTTCATGACACAGATAAATGCATTCTATGCGGAAAATGTGAAAAAGCATGTTTGAATAAAGCTATATCTATTTATGGAAAGTATATG
Organism: Peptacetobacter hominis; assembly: GCF_006861675.1. Lineage (GTDB taxonomy): Bacteria > Bacillota > Clostridia > Peptostreptococcales > Peptostreptococcaceae > Peptacetobacter > Peptacetobacter hominis. The sequence continues at coordinate 23,266 of NZ_SGJB01000001.1, forward strand.
GAGATAGAAGAAATAGTGGATGAGGTTATGAAGGATATAGATTACTACGAAAGCAGTGGTGGAGGTGTTACTATATCAGGTGGGGAGCCGTTTATACAGTTTGATGAATTTATGGAATTAATAAAAATATTAAAGAAAAAAGGCCTTCATGTAGCAGTGGAAACAACAGGTAATTATTCAAAAGAAAAACTTAAAAAAGCCGAGCCGTATATAGATTTATTTCTATTCGATATAAAGCATATTGATGAAGAAAAACTGAAGAGTTTTACAGGAGCGGATAAAAATACTGTAGTAGCAAATCTAAAAGAGATACCTGTAGAAAAATTAATTATGAGGGTCCCTGTTATACCTGGATTTAATTCATCTGAAAAAGATATAAAGGATATAATAGAATTTGGACATAAAAATAATGTAAAAATCATAAATCTTCTTCCATTTCATCCTTTTGGAACTATAAAATGGCAGCAGATGGGAAAAGTATATCAATATGAAAATATACCTATCATGAATAAATCAGAACTTGAAAAATATAAAGAATATGGAAAATCTATGGGGATAGATATAAAAATAGGTGGATAAGGAGGTGTATATATGCTTACAAAAGAAAGACAGTATAGAATAATAGCTATGATAAATGAAAAGTCATTTGTTACTGTAAAAGAACTTATGGCATATTTCGGAGTTTCCAGGTCTTCTATAATGAGGGACCTTATAGAACTAGAGAATCAGAACCTTATAAAAAGAGAAAGAGGGGGTGCATCGGCAGTTGATATAGATATGCCGACTGTAACATCTTTCAATGAAAAATCTGTAGAATCAAAGGAGGCTTTGAATAAAGAAGAAAAAATCGCTGTATGCAGAGAAGCAGCAAAGCATATATCAGATGGTGACTGTATATTTATAGATTCGGGAACTACGCCTGTTTATCTTCTTGACTATATATCGGATAAGAATATAAAAATTGTAACTCCAAGTACATATCTTGTATCGAAAATATCAGAGGATTTTAAAGGTGAAGTATACCTTTTGGGCGGAGAGTTCAGGAAAAAATACGATATGTCCTATGGGCCTCTTACTCTTGAAATGATAAAGTTTTTTAATTTTACTCATGCTTTTTTCAGTGCGAATGGAGTAAATATAAAAAATGGAGAAGTTTATATTTTTGATATGAATATAGGGGCAATAAAACGAGCGGTTATGGAGAGAACAAAAGAGAACTATTTACTTGTAGATAGTTCAAAACTTGAAATAAAAGCATTATATACATGGGCATATTCTAATGAATTTAATAACGTATATGTAAATGAACCAAATTATAACTGTGAATTTCCAAAAAATTATTGTGTATGCAGAGTATAAACAAAATATTAATACAGGTTTGAAATATAAAAAAGACCTTCTGAATTTCAGAAGGTCTTTTATTTATTAGCAGTATATTCCTTTTTCGAAAAGGTCTGTTATTGTATCGTAATCATCAGTCATACCAAGTGCAAGCATAAGTTTTATTCTTGCTTTCTGTCCTGGAAGATCCCCACCAAAGATACATCCAAGGTTTCTAAGATCTCTACCTGAACCATGGTATCCATAACTGTCAAATACTCTACCTGAATGACATCTTGAAACTATTACCACAGGTATATCTTTTGCTCTTGCATATTCAACACCAGATAGCATTTCAGGAGGTATATTACCTCTACCCATAGCTTCTATTACAATACCTTTATATCCAGTATCAGCAGCATATTTTATAAAATCACTGTTTTCTCCGGCACATGCCTTGAATATTGCAACCTTAGGCTCTATTTTTTCTGTCTTAAGTATTCTTCTGTTGTTTACTATATCTCTAAGAAGAACAAGCTCGTTGCAGTCTATATATCCAAGAGGTCCGCCTGTAAGAGACTTGAATGTGTTAAGAGCAAGAGTGTTTGTTTTAGTTGCTTCAGAAGCAAGTAAAACTTCGTTGTTAAGAACAACAAGAACTCCTTTTCCCATTGCATCTTTAGATACAGCAGTACATACCGCTGCAGAAAGGTTACTTGAACCATCATATCCAAGCTCTGAGCTACTTCTCATAGCACCTGTAACTATTACAGGTTTTATATTGTCTATTGTAAGGTCAAGAAAATATGCTGTTTCCTCTAAGCTGTCAGTACCGTGTGTTATTATAACACCAGTTATATCTTCTCTTGCAAGAAGATTTTCAACGTATTTTTTTAGTTCCATCATTCTGAATGGAGTCATGTGAGGTCCTGGTATTTCAGCGAAATTCATAACCTCTATATCTGCAACTTTATCTATATTTGTAACCATAGATAATATCTGCTCACCTGATAAAGTTGGAATTGCAGCACCTACTTTATCATCAACAGTCATTGAAATAGTACCGCCTGTAAAAACTATAGCGACTTTCTTTTTGTTAGACATAATATTCGTCCCTTCCTTAAATAAAATATAATCCACTTAGTGATTATAACAAATATTGAACATAAAAAACAGACAAATTACTGTTTTTTCCATAAAGAAACATAGCTTTCAAGAATTTCTTTTATAGCATTACCGATATTTATATAGTATTCATCTTCAAGGTTTGCAAGAGAAACTCTTATTGACCACTTAGGAGCGGCAAAACCGTTTCCTCCAAGAAGTACAACAGCATACTCTTTTGCAAGTCTGTATAGAATATCTGAAGGATTTATTGTTTTATGAAGGAAGTCAACAAAATCCTTACCGTGATTAATCATACCCCATTCATCTATATCAAACTGGAAGTAGTATGATGCACTGTTGTCAAGATTAGGATAATCTATATCAAGAGCTTCAAACAGGAATTTCTGTCTTCTTCTGCATATGCTCATGTTAAGCTTTTTATAGGCATCAACTTTATCTATAAGTGCAAATGCTGAGAAAAATGCCATCTGAACCTGCTGTGGAGTAGAAAGTCCTGCTGTATGGTTAAGAGCAACAAGTCTACTGTCTGCAACAACTCTTTCCATGAAAGAAAGTGCAGATGGATTAAGTGACATATCGCTGTATCTCTTGTCAACTGATTTTTTTAATTCTCCCTTAAGCTCTTTTATTTTCTTATCAAATACGTTTTTCTCGTGAACCGCGAATGTTCCAAGTCTCCAACCTGTTACACCGAAGTATTTTGAATATGAATAAACACCGATAGTATTGTATGGAAGTTTTGCCATAAGTGATGAGAAGTTATTTACAAAAGTTCCATATACATCGTCTGATATAATCATAAGATCGTTGTTGTATGTTTTAACTATATCGATAAGATTATTACAAGTTTCAGAGTCCATTCCTATAGATGCCGGATTGTTTGGGTTTACAACGAAAAGAGCTTTTATGTTTTTATCTTTAAGTTTTTCAAGCTCTTTTCTTGAATACTGCCATGTGTGAACACCTTTTGAATCGACAGTATCAGAATTTATATTTACAACTTCAAAATTGTATCTTGGAAGATGAGGTATCTCAAGATAAGGAGTAAATATAGGAGTCATTATAGCTATTTTATCTCCTCTTCTAAGAAGCTCATTTGCCATAAGTGAATCAAATATATAACACATAGCAGCAGTTGCACCTTCAACCGCAAATACCTGTATATCCCCGCACTCATCATCTGTGTTATATTTCATTTCCTGAACAAGATAGTCATGAACTATTTTTTCTATATGAGGAAGCATTCTATCTGGAAGTGGGTAGTTATCACCTATAATACCATCAGCAAGCTCAAATACAAAATCATCCGCATCAAAATCCATCTCATTTATACCATATGATATTATGCTTTTGGCAAGATATGCTCCCGGCATATCTTCGTGTTTTTCTATATATTTAAAGAATCTGTCTGCAATTCCTTTTTTCTGAGGCATGCCAGAAAGATTTCCAAGATCCCAGTTAAGTCTTGTTTCTGTAACAGCGAAATGTCCAAAAGTGAAAAATGCCTCTCTTACAGAAGAACATGTCCAGTTTGGATTACCTCTACCTGCATCAAGAAGTGGTATATTTTTTTCTTCACATGTCTGATTTGCAATTTCTATAAGTTCATTTTTGAACTCAAAAGGACTAAGCCTGTTATACATTATTTCTATTTCTTCGCGTGTGTAGTTTATCATTTTAAATCCCCTTTTTTTAATTTTTATATTAAGCTTATATTTACGTTATAAGCAAATTTCCATTATTTATCTTTAATTATAAATAAAAAAGTAAAAAAGTAAAGTGTAAAAAATAAAGATAAAGAAAAAAGCGTATATTAAAATAAAGAATAATGAAAAATGAAATTTATAATTTAAAAATCAAAATTTGCTATAGATGAGAATATATAAAAAAATAATGTGTAATATGCATATGACTAAAAAATAAAAACATTTTTATTTGTTGCTTTTTCTGTTGAAAAGATATACAATTATAAATGAAATTATAGAAATACAATCGATAGGAGTGAGTTTAAATGGCTAAAGTTACATTAGAAGATGTAAAAAAAGCAAGAGAAACTATAAAGGACATAGTTAAGAAAACAGACGTACTTGAGAGTACAAAGTTAAGTGAAAAAACAGGTGCACATGTATACTATAAATGTGAAAACCTACAGAAAACAGGTTCTTTTAAAGTAAGAGGTGCCTGCAACAAGATAGCAAGCCTTACTGATGAGGAAAAGGCAAACGGTGTCATAGCTGCATCTGCAGGAAACCATGCTCAGGGAGTTGCTCTTGGAGCAAAACTTACAGGAATAAAAGCAACTATAGCAATGCCTGCAACAGCACCACTTGCAAAAGTAAGTGCTACAAAGAGCTATGGAGCGGAAGTTGTACTTAATGGTACAGTATACGATGATGCATATGCAAAAGCTGTAGAAGTTCAGAAAGAAACTGGAGCTACATTCCTTCATCCATTTGATGATGAATATGTAATAGCAGGTCAGGGTACACTTGCGCTAGAATTCTTTGAACAGCTTGATAATAAAGTTGACACAGTACTTTGTCCAATCGGTGGAGGAGGAATACTTGCTGGTGTTTCAGTAGTTGCAAAAGCACTTAATCCTTCATGTAAAGTAATAGGTGTACAGACTGCAAATATACCTTCAATGAAAGCATCTTTTGATAAAGGGGAACTTACATCTGCATTTAATGCACCAACAATAGCAGATGGTATAGCTGTTAAAACTCCTGGAAATATAACATTTGATATAATAAAAGAGTTAGTTGATGAAGTAGTAGTTGTTGAAGAAGATGAAATAGCAGAAGCTATATTATTCATGATGGAAAGCCAGAAAATAGTATCAGAAGGAGCTGGTGCAGTTTCTACAGCAGCTTTACTTAGCGGAAAATACACTCCAGCAGCAGGAGAAAACGTTGTATGTGTAGTTTCTGGAGGAAACGTTGATATAAACACATTATACAGAATGATAGGTGTTGCTTTAGCTAAAGAAGGAAGAAGGGTTACATTCAGAGTTTCAATGAATGATAAACCAGGTAACTTCACAAAAGTTACAAATATAATAAGTGATGCCGGAGCCAATATACTTTCTGTAAATCAGGGAAGTTTTGCATCAGGAGACAGCCTTACAACTCAGAGTGCAGAATTTGTTCTTGAAACATTAGATTTTGAACATATAGAAAGAATAAAATCAAGCTTAAAAGAAGAAGGTTTCTGCGTAAAAGAAATATAATAATAATTAAATAGTTAAAAAAAATTGTAAGATAATAAATAAACAGTTATAATATAATTAGAGTATTAAATAATACTATAAAATTTCAGGAGGGATTACAGATGAAACACGAAGTAATACACACTAACAATGCTCCTGCAGCATTAGGACCATATTCTCAGGCTATAAAAGCAGGAAATCTTTTATTCTTATCAGGACAGGTTCCACTAGATCCAGAAACAATGACAGTTGTTGAAGGTGGAATAAAAGAGCAGGCTACAAGATCTTTAACTAATATAAAAAATGTATTAGCTGAAGCTGGTGCAGATTTCTCTAATGTAGTTAAAACTACAGTTTTCATAAAAGATATGAACGAATTCAATGACTTAAACGAAGTTTACGCTGAGTTCTTCGGTGAAAACAAACCTGCAAGATCTTGCGTAGAAGTTGCTAGACTTCCAAAAGATGTTAAAGTTGAGATAGAGTTAATAGCTGTATTATAATAATATACAGATTAAAGAGTCTCCATTTGGAGACTCTTTTTTTATTTCAAAATCAAAGAAAAGTGATATAAAGTTATATATTTTTATTTATAAAAGTGCAATAAAAATCAAAATGTCAAAAAATGCACTTTAAGATGCATAAGTTGCTATTTTTTTATTATATAATACTATAATATAATTTAATTACGATAAATAAATCGTTTGCACGAAGAGGAGATGAAAGTATGAGAGTATTGAAGATTATAAAAGAAATGCAAAATGCAAGCCAATACTTATCAATGGAATATTTTATAAAAAAACTTTCCATATCTAAAAGAACCGTGCAGAAAGAAATGTCATATCTGGTTACTATAAGTAAAAATAATGGTTTTTCAATAGTACAGAAGAGGGGAAAAGGATACCTTCTTCAGATAGAAGATAATTCAAAATTTGAATCTTTTGTATATGAGCTTGAAAAAACAGTAATGAGAGAAATAAGTGCTGAAAATATAGCAGCATATATTTCAATAAATTCAAATTATACTACTATGGATGAAATAGCGGAATACTTTGATTGCAGTAAAAGTCAAGTGAGAAAATTCAAGGAAGATCTTGAACAATATATAGATTCTTATGGAATGACAGTAGAAAGAAAAGCTCACTACGGAATAAAGATAAAAGAAGATTTTGAAAGAAGAAAAGCATTAATATCAGATCTTTATATAAGAGGCAATGAAATCATAAGAAAAAGAATAGACAATATTGTTGAAGAATCATTTTCTGATATAAAAAAAGAAATACTTCTATATATAAAGAATAATGATTATATAGTAAACGATATAGAGCTTGAAAAAGTATTTGCATATGTAAGAACATCGATATATATTTCACTTAAAATGAAAACGCCTAAAAATAGTGAATCTATTTTCTGTGTGGCAGATAAAATTCAAGAGATATATGAAACCGGTATAACAAAGGACAATGCTGTTAGACTGGAGGAACTTATAAAAGATGTATCAAGAAAGAAAAATGCAGGTACAAATAATATAACCGAAGATCTTAAAAATGATATGGACAGATTCTTTGAACTTATAGATAAGGAGTACAACACATCTTTTGGAGAGGATGAGGATTTTAAAAGATTGCTTACAAGCCACGTATCACTTCTTATAGAGAGGCTTAGATCAAAGATATCTTATACAAATGGAATAATAGAAGAAATACTAATAAGATATCCTATGATATTCAATATAGCTATAAGATTCTGTGACATGATTCAAAGAAAATATGATGTAGAAATAACAGAGGGCGAAGTTGGATTTGTAGCTACTCATTTCTGCGTACATATGGAAAAGGAAATGTATTTGAGATACAGCAAAATGAATAGAATAGCAATTGCCTGTTCATCAGGAGGTGGAAGTGCATATCTTCTAAAAATGAAAATAAAAACTTTATTTAGAAATGCTGATGTTGAAACATTTTCATTCTACAATATATCAGATATAGAAAATTTTAAGCCAGATGTTATTTTTTCTATAAAGGAATTAAAAATAAATATAGATGTTCCAGTGATAATTATAAAGGAAATACTTGATGACCAGGATATTTTAAATATAAGAAAATTACTTATGTTTGATGATATAAATGATCAGGTTTCGATAGAAGAAACACCATCAATTTTTATAAAACAGCTATTTGATGAAAAGTATTTCAGTATAGAGTATAAAGAAGACGACTATATAAAAATACTGGAAGATATGGCAGATAAAATTGAAGTGAATGGAATAGGTGGAACAGGATACAAAAATTATGTACTTGAAAGAGAAGAATACATGCCGACTGTATATATGAATGGAGTTTCTATTCCGCATCCTATGAAGATGTCAGCAATTAAGAATCTGGTATCAATAAAGATTCTGAAGAATAAAGTGGTTTATGATGGAAAAGATGTAAAGATAATATTTATGGTATCTCTAAGAAAAGAAAATTATGAACTTCAAAAGGAGATAACAAAAGGTTTATACGAAATAATGAAAGATATAGAAAAAGTAAAGGCTATTTCAGAAGCTGAAAGTTATAAACAGTTTATAGCTTTGATAGAGCCCATGATATAGGAGGGAGCTATGGATAAAAAATTTTTAGGAGAACTTTGTGAAATAGATTCAATAGCAACATATGAAGGTTCTGTAAGAAAAAAACTTAAAGAAAAACATATTAATGCAGATAGTGTAGAGTATGATGGTATAGGAAGTCAGATATTCAACTATAAAGGCAAAGGACCAAAAGTTATGTTTGCAGCTCATATGGATGAGGTTGGATTTATGGTGAGAAATATAACTGACATAGGAATGTTGGATGTTATACCAATTGGCGGAGTAAAAGATAGTGCAAAACAGTTTCAGAAGGTAACAGTTACAACAGAAGAAGGAAAAAAAATAAAAGGCCTTATGAACTCTAAAATGGATGGAGAAAAAGCAGTTTCTACATATGTAGATCTTGGTCTTGAAAATGCGGAGCAGGTAAAAAATCTTGGTATAGAGATAGGAAATATGGTTACATTTTCAAGTAAATCTGAATGGTTGAGTGAAGATATACTAATGGCTAAAGCTCTGGACGATAGAATAGGAAATTTTGTTTTGGCAGAGGTTGCACAAAGATTATCAGAAGTGGAACACGAATGTGATTTATATCTTTGCAATACTGTACAGGAAGAGGTTGGGACAAGAGGAGGAAAATGCTCAGCAGATATTATAAATCCAGATATATTTTTCGCAGTAGATGTTGCATGTGCTCCAGATCTTGAGAGAGGAAGTTCAAATCATAGAAAAATGGGCAAAGGTTTTATGATACTTCACTATGACAAGACAATGATTCCAAATAGAAAATTACTGAAATACTTAAAATCAATAGCGAATAAACACAATATAGAATTCCAAAGTGATATGTTTGGAGGTGGAGGAACTGATGCAGGAAATGCTCATATGATAAATGGGGGAAGACCTGCAGCAGTACTTGGAATACCACTTAGATACTGTCATGGAAGTTATTCTATGGTTAGTATGACAGATGTTGAATTACTTGTAGAGTTTATTATTGAAATAATAAAAGATATAGATAATGAAACAATAAAAGAAATAACCGATTTTGAATAATTGAAAAGGTTTTATTTTGAAAGGAGAAGAAAAATGAACGAATTAGAACAGAAAATAGTAGGGATAATATCTTCAGCAGGAGATAGTAAAGCCAAAGCTTTTGAAGCACTGAAAAAAGTAAAAGAGAAAGACTTCAAAGCAGCAAGAGAGCTTATGGAAGAATCAAAAAAAATCGACATAGAAGCTCATAGAATACAGACAGAACTTATAGTTGCAGAAATGAATGGTGGAGAAAATAAACCAGAGATGAGTTTATTAATGGTTCATGCACAGGATCACTACATGACATCGCGGTTAGCGAGGGACATGGTAGAGGTACTAATAGATATATTTGATACAGAGGAGGAAAAATAATATGAGAATAGTATTATGTTGTGCAGGTGGTTTTTCAACAACTATGTTAATGGAAAACATGAAAAAAACAGTAAAGGAAAGTGCAAAGCTTAACGAGTCAGATTTTGACTTTATAGCTATACCAGTGGAAATGCTTCCACAGGAAGTAGAAAATTGTGACGTGCTTGTTGTAGGTCCTCAGATAGCTCACAAAATAGACACTATAACACCTATACTTGAACCACACGGTATACCATACACTATAATAGACCGTGACACTTATGGAAAAATGGATGGTGCAACAGCACTAAAAATGGCTCTGATAGCTCACAGAAAAGCTAATATGAAATAATATAAATATATAAAAAAATAGTATACCCTATAAATAATATCCCAGGGTATACCAAAGAAATATTAAATAAAAATATCTTAAAATAATTATAACACAGATTCAGGAGGGAGTTAATCAACATGTTTAAAAAAATAGAAGCTTTTTTAAACAAGCACCTTGTTCCGTTTGCTCATAAAGTTGACAAGCAAAAACATCTGAGTGCTGTAAAAAAATCGATGGTAGCAATGACACCGCTTATAATGATAGGGAGTTTATGTCTTATACCAGAAGCAATACCAAACCTTATAGGTCAGAACAATCCTATATCACAGTTTATAATAAATAACCTTGATACTATATATCTTCCATTTACATACGGAATGGGAATGATGAGTTTATATGTTGCAGCAGCAATAGCTTACAATCTTGGAAATTCATATAATATGAATATACCGGGATGTCTTTCAATGGGTATAATAGCGTTTTTACTTGTAACTTTATATAATGATCCTGAAACAGGTGCATTATCAACAACATATTTAAGTACTAAAGGTCTTTCAATGGGTATAATAGCACCAATGTTAGCAGTTGAACTTTATAGATGGTGTCTTAAGAAGAAGTTTACTATAAAAATGCCAGAAGGTGTTCCTGATTTCGTATCAAGCTCATTTGAGATGATACCGGTATCTCTTATAGTTATAGGTTCATTCCTTGCATTTAGATTATTCACACTTAATGTATTGAATTGTATGCCACCAGAAATACTGACTCCAATACTTGCACCATTAATAGGTTCTATGGATAATCCATTTGGATTCTTATTCCTTCAGTTCCTATCATGCTTATTATTCTTCTTTGGAATACATCCATCAGTATTAAGTCCTATAACAAGTCCTATATCAAATCAGTTCCTTGCTGAAAACCAGGCAGCTCATATGATGGGACAGGCGTTACCACATTTCTATACAGGTGGAATGATATCTCCTTTTGCTAACTTTACAGGAACAGGTGTTACTGTAGGTTTAGTTATATGGTGTTTAAGATCTAGATCAAAAGCTCAGAAATCAGTGGGAAGAGTATCATTAGTACCAACATTATTTGGAATAAATGAACCAATATTATTTGGTGCACCAATAGTTCTTAACCCTATATTCTTTATACCATATGTTTTTGGTGGAGCTATATTAGGATCTATCCCAGCATTCATGATGCATTACGGATTACTTAACAAATCATGGTTCTCTCCACCATATGTAGGAGTGTTCCTTGAAGGTTTCCTTGCTACAGGTGACTGGATGGCAATAGTTGCAAACCTTATACAGCTTGTGGGATCTATATTAATATGGTATCCATTCTTCAAATTATTTGAAAAAGAAGAGCTTAAGAAAGAAAAAGAAACTAAGGAATCATCAAGTGCAATAAGTGCAGAAGACGAAGCTTTATTAGATGATCTTGATCTTGATTTCTAATAAATAAAAAGGACGGGCTTTGCCTGTCCTTTTTCATATAATTAAATATATGGAGAGAGACTATGAGAAATATAGATAGAATTAGAATACATGCAAATAAAGAAACAGCAATACTTATAAAATCAAAACCAATGAAAAAATATATTGAAACTATATCAGGTGGTGCAATAGACGTTCTTATAACTTCAGAAAAAGATTATCTTATACTTGATGGAAGATATATACTTGAAGCTGAAAATTATAAAAAAGACTACATTGTTATAGAAAATACTCCAGCTCAGACAGGAAAACCAAATTTTGATGTGATTGAAAATATATGCATAGAAAAAGGAATATTAAATTTAAAAATAGAGTCTGAAGCGTATACACCAGTTGAGTATCTTAAAATGTGCGGCGGAAGGTTGAATATATTGCCTTTCGATGACGAAATAAGAAAAATAAAAATGATAAAATCAGAAGAAGAAATTAAAATAATGAAAGAAGCATGCGAAATTACAGACAAGGTGTTTAATAATGTATTAAAACATATAAAATTGGGGATGACAGAAAATGAATTGAGTGGATGGGTTCATTATTATTCGATGAAATACGGAGCTGAGGGTATGTCATTTTCTCCAGTTATATCTTCTGGTGAAAGAACAGCATATCCACATGCAAGACCAACAGAAAGAAAAATATGCAGGAATGAACCTGTAATGATTGATTTTGGAATAATTTACAAAGGATATCAAACAGATATTACAAGGACTGTATTTACAGGTAAGCCGTCTGAAATAATGATGGAAATATACAATATAGTTAAAATGGCTCAGCAAGCTGGATTAAACGCTATAAAAGCTGGTAATTTGGCTAAAGATGCAGATACTGCAGCGAGAAATATTATAGAAAAATATGGATATGGCAAATATTTTGATCATGGACTTGGTCATGGAATTGGTACGGATAATAGTACAGAGCTTCCAAAATTAAATCAGAAAAGTAAAGAAATTTTAGAAAAAGGAATGATTATGTCGTGTGAACCAGGAATATATATACCTGGTATGGGAGGAGTAAGGATAGAGGATACTGTATGTATAATAAAAGATAAAGGTATATCCTTAAATAATATAACAAAAGACATGATAATACTGGAGGTATAAAAATGAAATATAATTTTGATGTAATAAATGATAGAAAAGGCACATATTGCACACAGTGGGATTATATACAGGATAGATTTGGGGAAAAAGATTTACTTCCTTTTTCTATATCTGATACAGACTTTATAATACCATATGAAGTTACAGATAAACTCAAAGAACTTCTTGAAAAACCTATATACGGTTACACTAGATGGAACCACGATGATTTTAAAGGAAGTATAGCAGGGTATTTCAAAAGAAGATTTAATACAGATGTAAAAAATGAATGGGTAATATATAGTCCAAGTGTTATGTATTCGGTATCTCTTCTTTTCAGACTTCTTTCTACAGAAGGAGATACAGTACTTACATTTAATCCTATGTATGATGCTTTTTTCAATGTTATCATGGAGAATGGGAGAAATCTTAAAAAAGTTGACTTAATTGAAAATGAAGGAAAGTTCAGTATAAATTTTGATGAGCTTGAGAGGGAATTAAAAAATTCTCAAATAATGCTTTTATGTTCTCCTCATAATCCAACTGGAAAAGTGTACACAGAAGAAGAATTATATAAAATAATAGAACTTTGTAAAAAATATAGTGTAAAGATAATATCAGATGAGATACATATGGATATGGTAATTGGAGATAGAAAACACAATCCGATAGTAAAGTGGATTAATGAATATGATAAGCTGTATCTTGTTTCATCAGGATCAAAAACTTTCAATTATCCATCTCTTATCTGTTCTTATGCAATAATACCGGATGTTGATATAAGAGAAGCTTTCGTAGCACATATGAGAAGAAAGGATTTTCTTAATTCGGTAAGTTTTATGGGAATGTATGCAACTATGACATCGTACAATAAATGTGATGATTATGTAGATACTCTTGTAGAATATATAAGAAATAATATGGAAATTGTAGAAAAATTTATAGAAGAAAATATACCTGAATTATCATTTAAAAAACCAGATGGAACATATCTTGCATGGATAGATTGTAGAAATCTTCCATATACAAGTGATGAGTTACAGGATGCTCTTATACATTGTGGAAAGGTCGGTATAATGAAAGGGGAAACATATGGTTCAGATAAATATTTGAGAATGAACTGTGGTTGTCCAAAAGAAAAACTGATAGATGGTCTTGAAAGATTGAAACGTAGTATAGAATATCTTAAAAATAATAAATAAAAAATACAAAAACAGGAGATTAAAAATCAATCTCCTGTTTTTGCATATATATAAAATAATGAATGGTAGGCTATGCTATCTGGAAAACTTCCATAAGTTCAGAGTTTCTTTCTTTAAGAGAAGAAGAATCTCCTTTTCTCATAGTTAAAGAATAACGTTTTCCATCGATATAGAAAACAACTATTTTTTCATTTCCGAAATTATATTCTCTATATCTATCAAAAGTAGTACTTCCAAGATCAAGAAGTTCTTTTGAACTTATGCTGTCGTAGTCAAGTTTATAACTCTTGTCAGCTTTGAATATAAGTCCAAGAGGAGTAGTAGCTTCACCCTCATTGAATATTTCCTGTCTTTCGCTAACCATATTCATCTGGTAATCGCTAAGTTTTACCGGAACGAAACTTCCGTCTTCAGATACATAAAGATTTCCAAGGGTATCCTGTGCAGCTACAGGAGTAACGTCAGCTTTTGGAACATCGATTATTTTATCAAAATGAACATACTGTCCTGAATTTTCTATATATCCTTCGTTTCTTATTTCAAGGAATCCATCTATTTTTCCAAGGCAGAAAGAAGCGATAGAATCTTTTACAAACTTATTATTAAAAGGAAGTAATGTAACAGTATCTTCGTTTTCATTTATAACTATAGCGTAATCTAATCCATAAAAATCTTCATTTTCCATTCTTAAAAAATTGTACTGAACAACTGTTCCGTTCAAATAAATCATCTCCTTAAAAGTTATTTGTTACTACGCTTATAATAATACCACATAAATAATAAATATGCTACAATAAATATAAAAATAACAATAAAAAATGTAACTTTTTTGTCTGAATAGGTAGTCAAAACATATTAAGAGCTATTAAACAACAAAAAAGTATACACTAATTAATCATAAATATTGATTAAATAATATTTGAAAATAATGACAAACTGGTCATATTATTGTAATTTGATAATGACATATGATATAATTAAGGGTATTTAATATTATTTTAATTGGAGGTATTCAGGTGAGTATGATACATAAATATTCTATGAACGGATATAACATAGTACTTGATGTAAATAGTGGATCTGTTCATGTTATAGATGAAGTTACATTTAAAGTACTTGATTATTATAAAGAGAGTACTTTAGAAGAAGCGATAAACTCTCTAAAAGGAGAATTCAGTGAAGAAGAAGTAAAAGAGGCTTGGAACGAAATATCAGAACTTGAAAAAGAGGGACTTCTATATACAGAAGACAATTATCAGTTCCATCCTGCGTTTGTACACAGAGAACCGGTTGTAAAGGCATTATGTCTTAATGTTGCACATGATTGTAACCTTAAATGTAAGTACTGCTTTGCAAAACAGGGAAATTTCGGAGGAAATCCAGAACTTATGAGTTTTGAGGTTGGAAAGAGAGCTTTAGACTTCCTTGTTACACATTCAGGAAACAGAAGAAATCTTGATATAGACTTCTTTGGTGGAGAACCGTTAATGGATTTTGAAGTTGTAAAACAGCTTGTAGAGTACGGTAGAAAAATAGAAAAAGACTACAATAAAAATATGAGATTTACAATAACAACAAATGGTATGTTGTTAAATGATGAGATAATAGATTATATAAATGAAAATATGCACAATGTCGTTTTAAGTCTTGATGGAAGAAAAGAAATAAATGACAACATGAGACCTACTATAAACGACAAGGGAAGTTACGATATAATAGTTCCTAAAATGCAGAAACTTGTAGAAAAAAGACCTAAGGATAAGTACTACTATGTAAGAGGAACATTTACAAGAGATAACCTTGATTTCTCAAAAGACATACTTCACTTTAGAGATTTAGGATTTGAGCTTACTTCAGTTGAGCCGGTTGTAGATGATGAATCAAATCCATTTGCGCTTAGAGAAGAAGATCTTCCAAAAATATTTGATGAATATGAAAAATTTGCTGCTGAGCTTGCTGAAAGACAGCTTAAGGGAGATAAGTTTAAATTCTTCCACTTTATAGTAGACCTTAATCAGGGACCATGTGTTATAAAGAGAATAACTGGTTGTGGAGCAGGTAACGAATATCTTTCTATAACACCAAACGGAGATATATATCCATGTCATCAGTTTGTTGGTCAGAAAGAGTATATAATGGGCAATATAATGGACGATGAGATACACTTCCCTGAGAAGCTTCAGGAGATGTTCAGAAATGCTCACGTATATAACAAAGAAGAATGTAAAACTTGCTGGAATAAATTCTACTGTTCAGGTGGATGCCACGCTAATGCATTAAACTTCAATGGAGATATAAATAAGCCATATCATCTTGGATGTGAGATGCAGAGAAAGCGTACAGAATGTGCAATAATGATACAGGCAAAACTTATGATGGAAGGCGAAGATAAATAATGATAAGAGATTTTGAAGGTATAAAACCTGAAATACATGAAAGTGTATATGTATCTGAATCAGCCGAAATAATAGGAAAAGTATCAATAGGAGAAAATTCAAGTGTATGGTATACAAGTGTAATCAGAGGAGACGATGAGTACATAAAAATAGGAAAAAATACCAATATACAGGATGGAACTGTAATACATGGAGAATTAAAAACAGAAATAGGCGACAATGTTACAATAGGACATAGAGCAATTGTACATGGAGCAAAAGTAGGAAACAATTCGCTTATTGGAATGGGTGCTATACTTCTTGATGGTGCAGAAATAGGAGAATTTTCAATAGTAGGAGCTGGAGCTCTTGTGACATCTGGCAAAAAGTTTCCAGATGGCATGCTTATAATAGGAAGTCCTGCAAAAGCTGTAAGAGAACTTACAGATGAAGAAAAAAAAGGACTTTTGAAAAGTGCCGACATGTATGTAGAGACAGCTGAAAAACATAAAAATATATAGTAATGTAAAAATGCCACATAAAGTCTGGTTATGCTTTATGTGGCATTTTTTTCTATCGGCTGTTATGATAAAGTATTATAATATAAATATATAATACAAAGAAATGGTGGTTTTTATGAGAATAAGTTATAGACACATAAAAAGATACAGAGAAATAGCACAGGTCATGATAAAATATGGCTTTAGTTTTATAATAGAAAGAATAAATAAGGATAATGGAAGCAAAGTGGATATAGACTCTACAGAGCCGGTGGACGATATAAAAAAGATGACTTCCGGAGAAAGATTGAGATATGCCCTTCAGGAATTGGGTCCAACATATGTGAAAATGGGCCAGATTCTCAGTACAAGAAGAGATCTTCTCGATAAGGATATGATAGAAGAGCTTGAAAAATTAAGGGATGATGTAAGTTTCTTTGAAACAGAAACGGCAATGAAGATAATAGAAGATGAGATAAAAATGCCGGTTGACGAAATATTTGAATCTATAAGCAGTGAACCGATAGCTGCAGCTTCGATAGGTCAGGTATATGAGGCAACACTTAAAACAGGCGAATCTGTCATTGTGAAGGTTCAGAGACCTGGTATAGAAAATACTATAAAATCGGATCTTGAAATATTGAAAAGAGTTTCGGATTCCGCCCAGGATGTTGTTGCGGATTATAATATAAATTTAAAAGATGTTATAGAGGAACTTTCTACACAGCTATTAAGAGAACTTGACTACAATTATGAAGCGATAAATGCTGTAAAAATGAAAAAGATGTTTCAATATAGTGAGCATGTATATATACCGGAAATATATATGGAGTATACGACAAAAAGAGTGCTCGTAATGGAAAAAATAAATGGAGTAAAAGTCAGCGATATAGAAACAATAAAAGAAAAAGGATGGGATCCTGTAAAAATAGCAGATATAGGTGTTAAATCATTTATTATGCAGGTTCTTACGCATGGTTTTTTCCATGCAGACCCACACCCGGGAAATATTTTTGTTATAGATAAAGAAAAAATAGCATATATAGATTTTGGAATGATAGGAATAATAGATAAAAAAACATTGAAGCATCTTAATCAGTTTGCAATTGCGTGTATAAATAAGGATGTAGATAGAATAGCATATGTACTTTATGAAATGGATTCCATAGATGAAAATACAGATATGGAAAGTTTCAGGCAGGAAATAATGTATATGATTCACTACTATTATGATGTTCCAATAGAAAAAATAAGCTTTGGAAGTATAATAGGAGAGGTATTTTCATTTTTTAGAAAATATAGAGTAAAAATGCCTTCACAGCTTGTTACACTTGCAAAAACGATAATAACACTTGAAGGAACAGGAAGGATGATTAATCCAGGATTTTCAGTAAAAGGTATAAGTAGGGAATTTGCAAAAAACTACTACAAGGAAAGTCTCAATCCTAAAAACATTGCAAAAGAGAAAAAACAGGAAGCTGAAGAGATGTTTCACGACTTTAAAAGCATGCCGAAGCAGATAAAGGGTGTGCTTAGAGTTCTTGAAAAAAACAATCTTAAAATAACCATAGAAGATGTAAAGATGAGAAGAATAGAAGATTGTCTGAAGGAAATGACTACACAAATGTCTATGTCACTGGTTCTTGCAGCTCTTATAGTAGGTTCGTCTCTTATAATAGCATCTCCAAACCTTGAGAGCAGTCGGACTATAAAAATAATGTCGTTTTTTGGATTTTTCACATCATTTATTGTGGGTATACTTCTTGTAATAGATATAATAAGAACGAGAATAAGTAAAAAATAGATACTTAATAAATAGACAGGAGGAAGATAAGTGAAGAAATGGACACTTTTGCATAAAGGAAATATAGAAGAATCAGAAAAAAAATCTGTATCAAAAGAAGTTTATCAGATACTTAAAAACAGAGGAATAACGGATGATGAAGATATAGAAATATTCACAAACCCATCTCTTGAGTATTTAAGAGATCCTTTTATCATGAAAGATATGAAAAAAGCAGTAAATCGTATAGAAAAAGCTGTGGAAAATAGGGAAAGAATATGGATATATGGTGATTATGATGTGGACGGGGTATCATCGACTTCTATATTTATAATATATTTCAGGTCTATAGGATACGATGTAAGATACTATATTCCAAATAGGCTTGAAGAAGGTTATGGTATAAACAAAGAAGCTATAGATTATATTGAATCAGAAGGTGCAGATCTTATAATAAGTGTAGACTGTGGTATAACTTCTGTGGAGGAGGCAAAATACTGCAGAGAGAAAAAGATAGACCTTATAATAACAGATCACCACGAGTGTCAGAGCGAAATACCGGATGCATATGCTGTTATAAATCCGAAACAGGAGGATTGCGATTATCCTTTTGATATGTTGTGTGGATGTGGAGTGGCATTCAAAATAATACAGGCACTTACTCCGCCGGAGATTTTCAGGGATACTGTGTATGATTATATTGAAATAGCGACAATGGCGACAATATGCGATGTGGTTCCGCTGGTGGATGAGAATAGAATAATAGTGAAAAATGGACTTAAAAGTATTAAAAACTGCAGAAATGTAGGGCTTGATGCACTTATAGATGTATGTGGTGTTGACAAGGAAAAAATAGGTTCATCTCATATAGGATTCAGTATAGGACCAAGAATAAATGCATCTGGAAGACTTGGTTTTTCAGGTCTTGGAGTAGAACTTTTTACAGAAACAGATAGAGAGAAAGCTATAAAAAAAGCGATGCAGCTTGATGCTAAAAATGATGAAAGACAGATCATAGAATCAAAGATATACCACGATGCCGAGGAGGAAATAAAAAGAAATCCATCATATCTGGATGATAGAGTTCTTGTAATTGCTCATGAAGGATGGCAGCATGGTGTAATAGGAATTGTGGCATCGAAACTTACAGAAAAATACTATAAGCCGACAATTCTTTTATGTATAGAAGATGGAGAGGCTACTGGTTCAGCAAGATCTATAAAAGGTTTCAGTATATTTGATGCACTTATGAACTCATCGGAACTTCTTAATAAATTCGGTGGACATGAACAGGCTGCAGGCCTTAGCCTTTCGGTTGAAAATATTGACGAGCTTAGAAAAAAAATAAATAGTTTTGCTGATTATAATCTATCTGAAGAGGATATGATAGAAGAAATAAAGGCTGAATTTGAAATATGTGAAGAATCGGCAAACTTTAAACTTATAGAAGAACTTCATATGCTAGAACCTTTTGGGGTAAGTAATCCTACGCCGAGATTTATGCTGAGAGATTGTCTTGTAAATGAAATCAGATATATGGGCAAAAATAGACAGCACATAAAAATAATAATAGAAAAAAACAACAGATTTGAATGTATAGGATTTAATGCTGCACATCTTGCAGATGGAATAACAATTGGTGACAGAGTAGATATTATTTTCCAGCTTGATGAGAATACATACATGGGAAACAGAAAGGTTCAATTCATAATAAAGGATATAAGACTTGCATATCCATCATCAGTATCGTCAAATATTGAAGCTGTTAATCTTATGATGAACATTATACCTAAAGACAATAAGAACTTATATATAAATAGAAATTATGATATCAGAATTTCAAAGGAAGATGTATCTGGAAATATAGAAGAGAATATACTCAGTCTATTTAATAAGAATACACTTGTTATAGCAAATACAATAAATGGATATTTTAGAGCAAAATCTGATATTTCAATAATCAATGAAGATTATTCTGTATATTTTAACTGCCTGAATACTGAAAAAACAGAAGATGAAATACATCTTATATTTGCTCCAAATATTGATAAAATCGATATAAAAAGATATAATAATATTATTCTTTATGATTATCTTTATAATGAGGGTGATTACGCGGATTTATATTCAAAAAAATCAGAGAAATGCAGAATTATAAAAAATTACAGCGAGCTTGACCTGGTATATCTTAAAAATATAATTGATAATATTGTACCAGATAGAGATGAATTTGTAGTGGTATACAGATATGTATATAAAATGAAATCTCTAAGCATAAGGCTTGATGACATAAAGGCTGTTTTCAGAATGACTCCATTAAAAGTTATTGCGGCATTGAGAGTATTTGCAGAACTTGGACTTGTCGATTTTGAAATGAGCTGCGACAGTAAATTCATAAAAGCAGTTTCAAGGCCTAAACCTGATACAAAACTCGATTTGAATAAAAGCGAGATCCTGACAAATCTAAAGATGCTTAGACGGGATTCATACGAATTTTATAAATTTTAAAAGGAGGCCTTATTATGGATTTAAAAGAAAAAATAAGAAACGTACAGGACTTTCCAAAGCCTGGAATAGGATTTAAGGATATAACAACTCTTCTTAAAGACAAGGACGCTTTCAAAGAAATGGTTGACATTATGGCAGATAACCTTAAAGATCTTGATGTAGATGTTATAGTAGGACCTGAAGCAAGAGGATTTCTTACAGGTGCTCCAGTAGCATACGCAGTAGGAGCAGGATTTGTTCCTATAAGAAAGCCTGGAAAACTTCCTGCAGAAACAGAAAGCTATGAATATGAACTTGAATACGGAACAGACAAGATAGAAATACATAAAGATGCGATTGAAAAGGGACAAAAAGTAGCAATAATAGACGACCTTCTTGCAACAGGAGGTACTATGGAGGCTGCAGTAAAACTTATTGAAAAACTTGGCGGTGAAGTTGTTTCAATACAGTTCCTTATAGAGCTTGAATTCCTTAATGGAAGAGAAAAATTTGACGGATATAATGTGGAATCAATTATAAAATATTAATACTAGGTAAGGGTATTAATATTATACAGATTTAAATGATAGAATAAGGTGGTTTTATGCACGATAAAGGGTTACATGAGAATGAAAAGATAAAGGAATTTAATAGGAATGAAAAAGTAAAGGAAATCTTTGCCGATGACAGCGCGGAATCGGATGCAGACTTAATAAATATACTCGAAAAAGTAAAATCATATGCACCAAACAGCGATCTTGATATGATTGTAAAGGCATATAAACTTGCAAAATACGCTCACGAAGGACAGTTCAGAAAATCAGGCGAACCTTATTTTATACATCCTATAGCTGTTGCAAATATACTTTGTGACATGCAGCTTGATATAGAAACTATAGCAGGCGGACTTCTTCACGATGTAGTTGAAGATACAGAATTTACATATGAAGATATAAAAAGAATATTCAACAAGGAAGTTGCAGACCTTGTAGATGGAGTTACAAAACTTGGTAAAATAAAATACCGTTCAAAAGAGGAAACCCAGTCAGAAAATCTTAGAAAGATGTTTCTTGCTATGGCAAAGGATATAAGGGTTATACTTATAAAACTTGCGGACAGACTTCACAACATGAGGACTCTTAACTATATGGATCCGGAAAAAGCAAAATACAAGGCTACGGAGACTCTTGAAATATATGGCGGAATAGCTCATAGACTTGGTATATCAAAAATTAAATGGGAACTTGAAGATCTTGCTCTAAGATATATAGACCATGATGGATACTATGAACTTGTAGAAAAAGTTTCTATGAAGAGAAGTCAGAGAGAGGCTTATATAGATAAGATAGTAACATGTCTTAAAGAAAAATTTGATGAAATGGATATACCATGCGATGTATATGGAAGACCAAAGCATTTCTATAGTATATATAGAAAAATGAAGAAAAAACACAAGACCTTTGAGGAAATATTTGACCTTACAGCTGTAAGGATACTTGTGGATACAGTTAAGGATTGTTATGCAGTGCTTGGTGTGGTTCATACATTATGGAAACCAATCCCTGGAAGATTCAAAGATTATATAGCAATGCCTAAACCTAATATGTATCAGTCTCTTCATACAACAGTTGTAGGACCTGATGGAGAAGCTGTTGAAATACAGATAAGAACTCATGAAATGCACAATATAGCTGAATATGGTATAGCAGCGCACTGGAAATATAAAGAAGGAATCTCAAACTCAAAAGAAGACAAAATAGAGGAGAAACTTCAGTGGCTTAGACAGATGATGGAATGGGAGCGGGACCTTAAAGATCCTCACGAATTTATGGATGCCCTTAAGGAGGATGTATTTTCAAGCCAGGTTTATGTATTTACACCTCAGGGCGATGTAATAGAGCTTCCAGCTGGATCATCTCCAATAGATTTTGCATACAGAGTACATACCAATATAGGTAATAAATGTGTCGGTGCAAAAGTCGATGGAAGGATGGTTCCTCTTGACTACAGACTTCAGAATGGTAACATAGTTGAAGTTCTGACTGCATCAAACTCTCCAGGACCTAGCAGAGACTGGCTTAATATAGTAAAAACTCCTAATGCAAAGAGTAGAATAAGACAGTTCTTTAAAAAGGAAAGAAGAGAAGAAAATATAGAAAGAGGAAATGCAATTCTTGAAAAAGAATTTAAAAAACACGGTATACCTACAACAAAGGATCCTATTGTAGACAAAAATATGCTTATAATAGCCAAGAAATTCAATCAGCCTAATATAGAAGACCTTGTAGCGACTGTAGGATATGGTGGAATAATGGCATCTCAGGTTGTTACTAAGCTTAAAGAACTTTATACAAGAGAAATAAGACAGGCTATGAAAGAGAAGAAAGCCAGTCTTCCTGAAGATATCGAAAAGCACAATATAAGTGATACAGAATACAGCAAAAAGAGAAAGAAAGTTCCTTCAAAAGGAGTAATTGTCGAAGGACTTGATAATATACTTGTAAGATTTGCTAAATGCTGTAATCCGCTTCCTGGAGATGATATAGTGGGATATATAACAAAAGGAAGAGGAGTCGCTGTTCATAGAGCAGACTGTGTAAATGTACATAATACAAATGATGAATTCTTCAAAAAAAGAATGATAAAAGTATCCTGGGCAAACAGTGACAATCAGGATGAAACATTTGAGGCAGAAGTTCAGATAAAGGCTGTAGATAGAAGAGGTATAGTAAACGAAATAACTCATATAGTTGCAAATGAAAAGCTTAGTCTGAATGGAATAAATGCAAGAAAAGGAAAAGACTCTGAAGTTACAATAAATCTGCTTATAGAAGTAGGTGGTACAGAGCAGCTTAACTACATAATGAAAAAAATAAAAGCTGTTCCAGGAGTTGAAAGTATATACAGAATGAGCAATTAATTACATCGATAGGAGGAGACTATGAGAGCTGTTGTTCAGAGAGTATCCCATGCAAAAGTCACTGTAGATGGAAATGTAACAGGACAGATAGAAAAAGGACTTCTTGTTCTTATAGGAGTAACTCATGGGGATACTTCAAAAGATGTTGATTATATAGTAGATAAGACAATAAATCTTAGAATATTCGAAGATGATAATGGAAAGATGAATCTTTCGCTTAAAGATATAGGAGGAGAGCTGCTTGCGGTATCTCAGTTTACACTTTATGGAGACTGCAGAAAGGGAAGAAGACCAGGATTTACCGATGCTGCAGATCCAAAGGAAGCGAATAGACTTTATCTTGAGTTTATAGAAAAAGCAAGAAAAAATGATGTGCATACAGAAACAGGAATATTTGGGGCAGATATGAAAGTTGAGCTTCTGAATGATGGACCTGTTACTATGCTTCTTGAATCAGACAAATCTTTTTAGGAGGATATATCTATGGAATTAAAGAGAATCAATGATTTTTATACATCTACAAATGTTTATATAATATCAGATGAAGATACAAAGCAGGCTGCTGTTGTCGATCCAGGTGGCAGTCCTGATGAAGTAATAGAATATCTTAAAGAAGAGGGACTTGATTTAAGATACATAATACTTACTCACGGTCATGCAGATCATATAGGATATGTAAAAAATATAAAAGAATATAAGGATGTTCCTATAGTTGCTCATAAAGATGAGAAGGATATGCTTAATGATGCATCAAAAAATCTCAGCGATAGAATGAGATGTGGAAAAACAGAATTTGATGCGGATATATATGTTGATGACAAGGATAAACTTGAGCTTGGAAATACAAAATTATCTTTTATACATACTCCTGGGCATACAGAGGGAGGAATGTGTATAAGAGTTGAAAATAGTCTTATAACAGGAGATACTCTTTTCAGAGGTAGTATGGGAAGATGTGATCTTTATGGTGGAGACGAAAATAAAATGAAAAAGTCTCTTAAAAAAATAAAAAAATATGAAAATGAGCTTGCAGTATATCCTGGTCATGGAGATGCTTCAACTCTTGGACATGAAAAGGAAACAAATCCTTATCTTTCTTCAAAATATATAGGAAACTAGAATAACCACTATAGGGATTTTTCCCTATAGTGAAGTTTTGTTAAGGAGAAAAGGATGATAAAGGTTATTTTAGAAGGTCATGATTATGAATATGAAGTATCAGAACTTATAAAACTTTTTACATCTGATTTTGAATATACTTCAGAAGATGAAAATAGTGACGATACATTAATAAAAAATAGAGTATTTATTGAAAATAAAAACATAATATCAGAGACAAGTGTGTATTCAAATGGAGATACGAAAGAGTATACTCAGTCAAAAGAAATTTATAAAGTATATGATAAATCTTATATGGAGCTTATAGGAGAACTTGAAGAAAAGAACGATAGAGAACATCTGCTTGAAATAAAAAAATCAGCAAAATGGGCGATAAAGAAAAGTCTTTTTCAGGCACTTAAAGGTTTAATGCCGGAAAGTTATGTCCCATGGGGAGATCTTACAGGAATAAAACCTGTAAAAATTGTTCATAACCTTATGAGCGATGGTATGACTGACGAAGAAATACTTGAGTATCTCAAAGAAGAACATTTTATAACTGATGAAAAGGCAAGTCTTGCACTTGAAATAGCAAATAGGGAGAGAAGTTTTATATATCCGACAGACTCAGGAAAAATTTCTCTATATGTGAGTATCCCGTTTTGCCCTACAAGATGTTATTACTGCTCATTCCCTTCAAATTCTACAGAGAAATACGGAAATCTTAGAAGAAAATACGTGGAAAGACTTCTTGATGAAGCCAGAGGGACTGCTGAGATAATAAATAATAAAAAATGGGAGATAGAGACGTTCTATATAGGTGGGGGAACTCCAACAGCACTTGAGGCTGAAGATATAGACTATATGATTGAAAATCTGAAAAAGATATTCAATCTTGAAAATATAAAGGAATTTACTGTTGAAGCAGGAAGACCGGATACAATAACAGAAGAAAAACTTCTTGTTCTAAAAAAACACGGTGTAGACAGAATAAGTATAAATCCTCAGACTATGAACGATTCCACACTTGAAAAAATAGGAAGAAGACATAGTGTAGAAGACATAAAAGAGTGTTTTAAGATGGCTAGAAGACTGGGATTTGACAACATAAATATGGATATAATCCTCGGACTTGTAGATGAGGATGTTGAAATGGTAAAAAATACTCTTGAAGAGATAAAAAAACTTTCTCCAGAGAGTTTAACAGTGCATACACTTGCCATAAAAAGAGCATCAAGACTTAATATGGATATGGATGCTTATAAGGATACCCTTACCAAATATCAGGAAATGATAAAAATGATAGACATATCTATGAAATACGCAAGAGATATGAAAATGAATCCGTACTACATGTATAGACAGAAAATGATGCTTGGAAACCTTGAAAATGTAGGATATGCAAAAGAGGGTTACGAGTGTATATACAATATGCAGATGATGGAGGAAAAACAGACTAATATAGCTATAGGAGCCGGTGCTATATCGAAGTTTGTATATCTTGATGAAAACAGAATAGAGAGAGTAGACGATGTAAAAAATATTGAAATATATCTCGAAAGAGTAGAGGATATGATAGATAAGAAAAAAAGGGAGGTAGAAAAGAATGCTTACTAAAGCACCAAGAGGAACAAAGGATATAACTCCTAAAGAATCATACAAATGGAATTATCTTGAAAATAAATTCAGAGAAATATGTGCCCTTTATGGATACAGAGAAATGAGAACACCTATATTTGAACACACAGAACTTTTCAAAAGAGGTGTTGGTGATACAACTGATATAGTTCAGAAGGAAATGTATTCATTTACAGACAAGGGAGATAGAGATATAACTCTTAAGCCAGAGGGAACAGCAGGAGCAGTTAGAGCATTTATAGAAAATAAACTGTATGCTGATACTCAGCCGACAAAACTTTTCTATATAACTCCATGTTTCAGATATGAAAGACCACAGGCGGGAAGACAGAGACAGTTCCATCAGTTTGGGATAGAGGCGCTTGGAAGTGACAGCCCTTCTATGGACGCTGAAGCTATATCACTTGCAATGCAGTTTTTCAGAGAACTTGGTCTGAAAGATCTTAAAGTAAGTATAAACTCTGTAGGATGTCCTGTATGTAGACGGGAATACAACAAAAAGCTTAGAGAGTATCTTGATTCTAAGTCAGAAGTTCTTTGCGATATGTGTAATGAAAGAAAAGAAAAAAATCCAATGAGAGTAATAGACTGCAAGAATCCTAACTGTAAAGAAGCTATAAAGGATATACCTTATATGGCGGATAATCTTTGCGATGACTGCAAGGCTCATTTTGAGGAATTAAAAGTATATCTTGATGAAATGCAGATACCATACGAAGTTGACAAGACTATAGTAAGAGGTCTTGACTACTACAAAAAGACAGCATTCGAGATAATAGCTGAAAACATAGGAGCTCAGAGTACTGTATGTGGTGGAGGAAGATACGATGGTCTTGTTGAGGATCTTGGTGGACCAAAAGGAACCAGTGGAATAGGATTTGCACTTGGAGTTGAAAGACTTCTTCTTACACTTGAAGATGCAGGTATAGAGATAAAAGATGAGACTTCAACAGATATATTCATAGTTACTATAGGGGACAAGGCTAAAGTTAAGAGCTTCAGTTTACTTAAAGAGCTTAGAGATGAGCATATAAGCGCTGATAAAGATCATCTTTCAAGAAGTGTAAAGGCTCAGTTCAAATACTCTGACAAGATAAATGCAAGATTTACAATAGTAATCGGAGATGATGAAATAGACAACAATGAGGCAACTCTTAAGGATATGAAGACTTCAGAGCAGCACGCAGTTAAACTTGATGAACTTGTAAAAGAGATAAGAGAAAGATTATAATGATACTCGGGAACAGTTACAACACTGTTCCTTTTTTTATGTGTATATTGATGCTACAATTATACAAACAAAAATTTATCCAGAGAGGTGAAGTTATGCTAAAACGTTTCACAGAAGTAGAAGGAAAATATATAGAAAAAATAATAGGACAGGAAAGATATGCATTTTCAACATCAGACTATGTTGAATTCTATGAAATGCTTGAGATGGCAAATAGAGGTGGATACCAGGGGAATGTTATAAAGTTCTTTGATTTTGAAACTGGTAATGTATATACACCTTTTGAAAAAAAGAGAAATATAATATACGGAAATCCGGTATATACAGATGGATATTATTATTTTCTTCAGGGTGATTATGATAAAGGAGTACTAACGCTGTATAGATATATACCGGGTGAAATACTAGAGAAAGAAACAGAGCTGAATATAGACGATGTAAACTTATATAACTTACATATTATGGGAACTAAAGTTTATGTCATAAGTAACAGTGAAAAGTTTGAATGTTATTATCCTGAGAAGATATCTTTTTCTGTTGGAGATAATGAATCAGCCATGTTTATAGAGGATGACAAGATATATTTTGAAAAGTGGATTGAAGAAGGATATGATGATGAAAATAATTGTATTACAGACGACTATAACTTTTATCATGTAGTGGTTGTCAGAGATTTTTATGGAAATGTTATTTCAGAAGAGGTTGGAAATCTTTACCAATCTCAGGATGGAAACTGGTGGATATCATAATAGGTTATAGATATTGCACAATAAACGTGCGAAACAGCAATATATAAGTGATAGAATACCTATATATAAAACAGTATAATAATATATATAGGAGGGATGGATATGAATCTTGGAGCAAATCTTTCAGATGCCAGAAGGAAAAAAGGTCTATCACAGGAGCAGGTTGCAGAAAAACTGGGGGTAAGCAGGCAGACGATATCGAAATGGGAGACAGATGAAACTCTTCCGGATATAAAACAGGCAAAGAGATTATCTTCCATATATGGACTAACACTTGATGAGCTTATTGAATTTGATGTAGATATAAAAGAAATTGAAGAATCTATAGAAAAATTATCCGAAGAAAAAAGCAAAAAAGTGGATTGGACGAAAATGTGGGGTAAAAAATATCCTGTTCTTGTTACATATCAGGATATAGTTGATACAACTGAATACAAAAAAGTGATACAGGAACAGCTTGATAAACTAAAAAAAGATTATGGATATAATGATCTTGACGCAATGCTTGTATTTAAAGATATACTATCAAAAGTATGGAATAAAAAAATAATTATGAAATAAAAATAATGGAGCAGTTTTATTTTCTGCTCCATTATTTTTATATTATTCAAGTTCAAATGCACCTGTATAAAGTCTGTAGTATACGCCCTTCTGTTTTATAAGTTCATCATGAGGACCTCTTTCTATAATTCTACCCTGATCAAGAACCATAATCTCATCAGAGTTTCTAACAGTAGAAAGTCTGTGGGCTATTACAAATACGGTTCTTCCCTTCATAAGGTTGTCCATACCTTTCTGAACTATAGATTCAGTTCTTGTATCTATAGAAGAAGTGGCTTCATCCAGAATCATAACAGGTGGATCGGCAACTGCAGCACGAGCTATTGATATAAGCTGTCTCTGTCCCTGAGAAAGTCCTGAGGCATTATGAGTAAGAACTGTATCATATCCATCTGGAAGTGATTTTATAAAGCTGTGAGCATTTGTAAGTTTTGCTGCAGCGATACATTCCTCATCAGTTGCATCAAGTCTTCCGTATCTTATGTTTTCCATTATAGTACCTGTAAATAGATTGACATCCTGAAGAACAACTCCGAGTGAACGTCTAAGATCAGGTTTCTTGATTTTATTTATGTTTATACCGTCGTATCTTATTTTACCGTCGGCAATATCGTAGAATCTGTTTACTAGGTTTGTTATAGTAGTTTTACCAGCTCCCGTAGCACCGACAAAAGCTATTTTTTCACCTGCTGTGGCACCTAGCTCTATATTATGAAGAACTATTTTTTCATCTGTATATCCAAAATCAACGTCTCTGAATTCTATATTTCCTTTTAGAGGTTCGTATGTTAGAGTTCCATCGTGATGAGGATGTTTCCATGCCCAGATTCCATTCTTGTCATTAGTTTCAATTGTTTTTCCGTCAGTTCTATCCTCAATTCTTACAAGAGTTACATATCCGTTGTCTTCTTCTATTTCCTCATCTATAAGCTCAAATATACGCTCTGCACCAGCAAGTGCCATTGCCATCATACTACTCTGCTGTGCTATCTGAGATATAGGCATACAGAAAGTTTTAGAAAGATTAAGGAATGCAATTATCATACCTACAGTGATAGAACCAATTCCATTTAGTGCAAGGTATCCACCAGCAGCTGCTATAAGTACATACTGAAGGTTACCAAGCTGCATCATTGCAGGCATAAGTATGTTTGCAAATTTATTGGCATTTGAAGCATCGTCGCATAACTCATCGTTTTTAATATCAAATCCCTCTTTTGATTCTTCTTCATGGCAGAATACTTTTATTACTTTCTGTCCATTGATCATTTCTTCTATATATCCGGTAACATCACCTATTGATTTCTGTTGCTTTATGAAATATTTTGCACTTGATCCACCTATATATCTGGCACAGAATACCATAACAATAGTAACTGCAATAACTATTAAAGTAAGCGGAATACTATTTACAACCATTGCGATGAATATAACCACAACAGATACAACTGCTGATACAAGCTGAGGAAGAGCCTGTGATATAAACTGTCTAAGTGTATCAGTATCGTTTGTATAGTGACTCATTATATCTCCATGAGTATGAGTATCGAAATATCTTATAGGAAGTTTCTGCATGTGTTCAAACATATCATCCCTTATTTCCTTAAGAGTACCCTGAGATATTCTAACCATCATTCTATTGTATATAAGTGTTGAAATTGCTCCTACTGCGTAGATACACGCTATAAGAAAAATCATTCTTAAAAGGCCATCAAAAGACGGATTTATTTCGGTAAGCATAGGAGTTATATAATCATCTATAAGAATCTGAAGAAAAAGAGAACTTGCAACAGTAGCTCCTGTACTTAAAAGTATACATATACATACTGCGGCAAAAGGTCCTTTATGTCTTCCAACTACATATGAAAGAAGTCTTTTTACAGTCCGAAAAATATTTAATTTTTTTCTTTTCATTATTTGTCATCTCCTTTCGTCTGTGATTCATATATTTCTCTGTATATATCATTTGATGAAAGAAGTTCATCGTGAGTACCGATTCCATTTATGTGTCCTTCATCCATTACTATTATCATATCTGCATCTTCAACAGAAGATATACGCTGTGCAATTATAATTTTTGTAGTATCAGGGATTTCCTCTCTGAAAGCTTTTCTTATAAGTGCATCTGTTTTTGTATCGACTGCACTTGTAGAGTCATCTAATATAAGTATTTTAGGTTTTTTTAGAAGAGCTCTTGCAATACAAAGTCTCTGTTTCTGTCCACCTGATACGTTTGTACCACCCTGTTCAATATATGTATCGTATTTATCAGGGAAAGTTTCAATGAAAGAATCAGCCTGAGCAAGACGACATGCGTGAATAAGTTCTTCATCTGAGGCATTTTTATTACCCCATCTAAGGTTTTCTTTTATAGTTCCTGAGAATAACTCATTTTTCTGAAGAACCATTGCGACCTCATTTCTAAGTGTGAAAAGATCATATTCTTTTACATTTTTTCCTGCTATATTAATTTCACCCTCTGTAGCATCAAAAAGTCTTGGGATAAGCTGAACAAGTGAAGATTTACCGCTGCCAGTACCACCGATTATACCTACAGTAGAACCACTCTTTACATTGAAAGATATATTTTTAAGACATTCTTTTTCTACATCATCGACATAACTGAATGAAACATTCTTAAATTCAATATCTCCGTTTTCTACATTGAATATAGGAGAATCGCAGTTTTTAAGAGTAACTTCCTCGTCAAATATTTCAACAATTCTTTCTGCAGATGATCTGGCTATATTTATAAGAACAAGAACCATTGATAACATCATAAGGCAACTAAGTATACTTACTGTGTACGACATCATACTTGAAAGCTCACCTGTAGTCATAGTAGTTGAACCACTCTGAACTATCATCTTTGCACCAAACCATGAAATCAGAACCATACAAAGATAAACACAGAACTGCATAAGAGGCATATTGTATGAAACAAGGAACTCAGCCTTTGTGAAAGTGTTGAATATTCTTTCTGAAACATTGCTGAATTTCTTAACCTCGAAATCTTCTCTTACGAATGATTTGACAACTCTTATACCAGTCAGGTTTTCCTGAACTACAGAGTTAAGATCGTCGTATATTTTAAATACTTTTTCAAAATAAGGGAAAGCTTTACTTATTATAGTGTAAAGTCCTATACCGAGAATCGGTACAGCGATAAGATAAACAAGAGATAGTTTTGCATTTACACTAAAAGCTGCAACCAGTGAGAATATAAGCATAAGTGGTGCACGAACGGCAACCCTTATGATCATCATATAAGCTGTCTGAACGTTTGTTACATCTGTTGTAAGTCTTGTAACAAGACCTGGAGCAGAGAATCTATCTATATTTGCAAAAGAGAAGCTCTGTATTTTGTAGTACATATCCTTTCTTAGATTTTTTGCAAATCCTGCAGAAGCATCTGCACAGAATCCACCGGAAAGAACACCGAAAATCATACCGAATACAACACACAATATAAGTATTGTACCGTATTTTACAACAACATCCTTGTTACCGGCAGATATACCGTTATCTATCATTGAGGCCATAAGCAGTGGAATAAGTATTTCCAGAATTACCTCAAGAGTAACGAAAAACGGTGCAAGAAGTGATGCTTTTTTGTATTCTCTGACTGAACCTAATAATTTCTTTATCATCATTTTTCCTCCTCAAATATAATTAAATTTCATATTTAATATCATTAAAAATATATTAATGATTAATCTAATATTAAAAGTTTATCATTAAATTAAATCAAATAGAATTTCAAAAAAAGCAATGTCATTAGATAAATGCTAATGATAACTTGAAAAAAATCGAGGAAACGTTTATAATTTATAAAACATAAGGAGATGATGAAAATGAACAGCAAACAGCTGGAGTGTTTTATATGTGTGGCCGATAGAATGAATTTTACAAAAGCGGCTGAGGAACTATTTCTGTCAACTCCCACAGTAACACATCATATAAAAACACTTGAGGATGAATTGGGTAAAAAACTATTTATAAGAAATTCGAAATCTGTAAAGTTTACAGAAGAAGGAAAAATATTTTACGGAGATGCAAAAGATATACTCAATAAATTTGATATGGCTCAAAAGAAATTAAACAAAGTAATAAAAGAAGATGCATCATTTATAAAAATAGGTTGTACAAGTTATGCGGAACTTGAAAATATAGAAAATATTCTATCATCTATGAAAAAAAAGTATCCTCGGGTATATCCACAGATATTTGTAAGGGATTATAGAGAACTTAAGGCAATGTTTTTAGACAGACATATTGATGTAATGCTTGTGACAAAAGACATGATAAAAGATATAGAATGTATGTTTAAAAAAGTAAAAAACATGGGTGTTTACGCGGTTATGTCTCCAGGGATAGAGCTTCCTCAAAATGAAAAACTTAAGCTTGAAGATATTAAATACCCTATAATAACATTAAATCCAAGACTGATACCATTTATACAGAAAAACAGATTTAAAGAAAAAGTAGAAAGTTACATACAGAATAATTTTAATATAGTGTGCGATAATGACCGGAGTAGTATCATGCTTGCTAAGGTAGGATATGGAATAGCAATTCTTCCAGAAAATACAATACCGGCTATACATCAGGGACTTATAATAAAAGAAGTAGATGATGATGTAGAAATTGAATATGGTATTGCATATCATCAGGACTACAAAGAAGATTACATAAGATTTTTTATAAATTATTTTAATATTATATAGAATATAATAATTGCCAAAAGATAGATTAATAAAGTTTGAAGCTTTTAATTAAAGGACACAGTGTTTATACTTAATAAAAAATATTATTATATAAATACTGTGTCCTTTTTATATTGTTATAAAATCTGAAGCTGCATAATTATTTCATCGTCATAGTTTCCATTTATACAGATATAATCTTTTCTTATTCCACAAACTTCAAATCCGAATCGTTTATATAGATTGATGGCAGCACTGTTTTCAGAACGCACACTAAGAGTTATATTTTTTATATCCACCGTTTTTGCATAATCTATTGCCTCAGGAATGACAGTTTTTGCAATTCCCATATTCCAGTATTTTTTTCTCACAGTTATTGAAAAATTGGAATTATGAGAAAGTCTTCTCTCAGGTGGAGAAATCATTTCGGCGATGCAACAGATTTCATCATCAATAAATCCGAGTATAATAATAGAAGAATAATTTCTGTTTATAGAAGATATAAACACTTTTTCCTGATAAGGTGATATTTCATATTCGTCAGATGAGAATGAAAGATTTAAACTTTCATCAGAAACTTCCTTGAAAAAAGCAACTATTTCCTCAGCATCTGATGTTACAGCATTTCTCAAAGTTAATATCTTGTTATTTTCAAGTGAAAAATTTTTAGAATAATAAAAATCAGAAATTATATTTGAAGAATTTTCCATATCATTTTCCCCCTCTTGAATAGATATGATTCTATAAGTCTAAAAATATGTAAGGTAATTACTTATCATTATATTATTATATCAAAAAATAGAAAGGCTATATAAAGCCTTTCTATAAATTAAAATTTTTATTATATCTTTTACTATATACAAAATAATCAAATACAGAACCTATAAAAAATAGTATTAAAAATTGAATCCATGAAATATCATTCCATAATCTTAAAATATATATTATATATGAAGCTAATAGCAAGTCTTCTGAAAAATTAAATGCTATAAATAATATTTTTCTGTTACCCCTTGATTTTATAAAAATTTCATGTATATAAGCAATAGCTACAACAAGAAAAATAGGTATTATAAATGAAAATATGCTTTCATTTCCAAATAAATATACTTCAAGAAGAAATAACATCATAATAAAAACAATATATCTGATACTTTTAATTATACTTTTAAGTAAAGTGTCCATACATAGACCTCCAATCAAATACTATTTTATTTATATTGAATATATCATAAAATGATAGTAGATACACATAGATATAGCAAAGTGTAACCTTTTGTAATATATTCAATTCAAAATAATGAGTGCGATTATGAGTATTTCACTACTGACAGAAATCGTATGATGCGATATAATAAACTATATGGAATTTTAGAATGGAAGCAATATATCCAAAAGATATGATAATGCGTCTATAGAGATAAAATGCAATAATAAGAAATACTAAATAAATGGAGGTAATGACTTTGGAAACAATCAAAGGGTTAAAAAGAAGCTGCTACTGTGGTGATCTTAGAGCAGAGAACATAGGGCAGGAAGTTGTACTTATGGGATGGGTACAGAAAAAAAGAAATCTTGGCGGTCTTGTATTCGTAGACCTTAGAGATAGAGGCGGAATATGCCAGATAGTATTCGATACTGAAGTTGACAAAGAAGCTTTTGAAAAAGCTGAAAAACTTGGTTCAGAATACGTAATAGCAATAAGAGGAGAAGTAAGAGAAAGACAGTCTAAAAACCCTAACATGCCTACTGGTGATGTAGAGATATTTGCAAAAGAGCTTAGACTTCTTAATAAATCAGAGACTCCTCCAATATACATAAAAGACGATGATGATGTATCTGAGGCACTTAGACTTAAATACAGATATCTTGACCTTAGAAAACCTCATATGCAGAGAAATCTTCTTCTTAGACAGAAGGTTACAAATATAGCAAGACAGTATTTTACAGAACAGAATTTCTGTGAAATAGAAACTCCTTTCCTTATAAAACCTACTCCAGAGGGAGCAAGAGACTATCTTGTACCAAGTAGAGTTAATGAAGGAAAATTCTATGCACTTCCACAGTCTCCACAGCTTTTCAAACAGCTTCTGATGGTAAGTGGTATGGATAGATATTTCCAGGTTGTAAAATGTTTCAGAGATGAGGACCTTAGAGCAGACAGACAGCCTGAGTTTACTCAGATAGACCTTGAAATGTCTTTCGTTGAAGCTGAAGATGTAATGAACACTATAGAAGGATTCCTGAAAATACTTTTCAAGGAAGTAAGAGGAATAGATTTAGAACTTCCACTTCAGAAAATGACTTATGCAGAAGCTATGAGCAGATATGGTTCAGACAAGCCTGATACAAGATTTGGATATGAGTTTACTGATATAACAGATGTTGTAGCTGGCTGTGGATTCAAAGTATTTGCAGACTGTGCAGTAAAAGGTAAGAGTGTAAGAGGTATAAATGTTGAGGGAATGGCTGATAAATTCCCAAGAAAACAGATATCTCATCTTGAAGATTGTGCAAAAACTTACAAAGCAAAAGGACTTGCATGGATGAAGATAACAGAAGAAGGTATAACTTCACCTATAGCTAAATTCTTTACAGAAGATGAGCTTAAAGCTATAACAGAAAAAATGAATGCAAAAGTGGGAGACCTTCTACTATTTGTAGCTGATAAAGATGCTATAGTATTTGATGCACTTGGACAGGTAAGACTTGCGGTTGCTGAAAAACTTGGAATACTTGAAGAGAAAAAAGATCAGTTCAATCTTCTATGGGTAACTGAGTTCCCACTATTTGAAGAAGACGAGGAAAATGGAAGATATGTTGCTAAGCACCACCCATTCACTTCTCCACTTGATGAAGATATAGACAGACTTGATACAGAGGAAAAAGATACACTAAGAGCCAAGGCTTACGATATAGTTATGAACGGATACGAAGTAGGTGGAGGTTCTGTAAGAATTTCAGATGGTGAGGTTCAGAAGAAGATGTTTGATGCTCTTGGAATGTCTCAGGAAGAAGCTCAGAATAAATTTGGATTCCTTCTGGATGCGTTCAGATTTGGTGCTCCTCCACATGCAGGTATGGCTTTCGGTCTTGATAGACTTGTAATGCTTCTTGCTGGAGAAGACAATATAAGAGAGGTTATAGCATTCCCTAAAAACCAGAATGCTGTATGTCCAATGACAAATGCACCTTCTTTTGCTGAAGAATCACAGCTTGAAGAACTTAATATAAAAGTTGATATAAAGAAGGATGAAGAATAATATAGTTGTAACAACTGGAGAGTCTATAATGTATACAAAACAGTAGACACAATTTAATGTTAAATAACTTTTACTTTTAAATATATAAAAAGTATAGACAGAATAATATACAGGATATATAATATTATCTATAAAATAAATACTTCTGAAGGGGAGTAGCTTACACATTTGTGCAGTCAATCGTCAGGCCAGTAGAAATACTCGGTTGGCTGGCAGAGTAAAATGAAATTTTAAGCTCTGATAGCAAGACCTTCAAAACAGATTTTTCTGTAGTACAGAAACTGTTTTGATGAGTCTTATATCAGAGCTTTTTTGTATTTGTATTTATTTTTGGAATATAAGAATCTAACTATAAGAAAGTAAATTAGGAGGGATAAGAATGTACTTTCAAAAGAATGTAGAGGAAACTCTGAAAGAACTGAATACCGATATAAACGGTATCTCGTCAGAAAAAGCCGCCGGGCTACTTGAAAAATACGGAAGAAATGAACTTCAGGAAAAAGATAAGGTTCCAACATGGAAGCTTTTCCTTGATAGTTTCAAAGATCCACTAGTAATAATACTTCTTATTGCGGCACTTGTACAGATTGTACTTGGAGAGACTATGGAGTCTCTGATAATATTTGCGGTAATAATACTTAACTCTATACTTGGAGTGGTACAGACGAAAAAAGCGGAAAGTTCGCTTGAAAGTCTGAAGGCACTTTCTGCTCCTAGTGCAAAGGTAATAAGAGATGGTGGAAAAGTAACTGTACCTGCAGCAGAACTTGTACCAGGAGATATAGTTTTACTTGAAGCCGGTGATTATGTACCTGCAGATGGTAGACTTATAGAAGCACAGACTCTTAAATCTGTTGAGGGTATGCTTACAGGGGAGTCAGAACCTGTACTTAAACATACAGATGTTATAAACGAAGATGCAGCTCTTGGAGATCAGAAAAATATGGTATTCAGTGGCTCACTTGTTGTATACGGAAGAGGTACAATGGTTGTTACTGGAACTGGTATGAACACAGAAATGGGTAAAATAGCAGGACTTCTTGAGGGAGCGGAAACAAAACTTACTCCACTTCAGCAGGGAATTGAAGTATTCAGTAAGAAACTTGGCGTTGGTATAACTCTTCTTGCACTTGCAATATTTGCAATACAGGTAGGTAAAGCATTTATGATGGGAACTTCTGATATGGGAGAGGTTGTTTTAAGTTCATTTATGTTTGCAGTTGCAATAGCAGTTGCAGCTATACCGGAAGCACTTTCATCAATACTTACAATAGTGCTTGCAGTAGGTACAAATAATATGGCTAAAAAACAGGCCATAATAAGAAAACTTCCTGCAGTTGAAACTCTTGGTTCAGCAAGGGTTATATGTACTGACAAGACAGGAACTCTTACACAGAACAAGATGACAGTTGTCGATTCATTTATGGTTGGTACTGATAATAGTATATTCAAGTCTGAAAACTCTATGGAAAACAGACATGCAAAACTTATGACACTATGTTCAGTTCTATGTAATGACTCATCTATAGGTGCTGAAGGACAGGAAATAGGTGATCCTACAGAGACAGCATTTATAAACTATGCTATGGCAAATAATGTAAGTTATGAAGATATAAGAAACAAAAATGAAAGAACTGCTGAAATTCCATTTGATTCAGACAGAAAACTTATGACTACAGTAAATAAAACATCTGATGGAACTCTTATGTTCACAAAAGGTGCGCCGGATATAATATTCTCAAGAGCAGATAAAGTTATAGTAGACGGTGAAGAAGTGGAATTTACTGAAGAATTAAAACAGAAATTCAGAGAAGCAAACGAGGGATTCTCAAAAAGAGCTCTTAGAGTGCTTGCATTTGCATATAAGAATGTGGACGATGGATTTGAACCTGAAATAGAGGATGAAAATAATCTTACACTTATAGGTCTGTTTGCTATGATAGACCCACCTAGACCAGAGGTTATAGATGCGGTAAAAGAAGCCAAAGAAGCCGGTATAAAAACAGTAATGATAACCGGAGACCACAAGACTACAGCAGCTGCAATAGCCCTTGAAATAGGTATAATGGAAGATGGAGATCTTGCATTTACAGGTAAGGAACTTGATGCGATATCAGATGAAGAACTTGACGAAAAACTTGAAAGAATAAGTGTATACGCGAGGGTTTCTCCTGAAAATAAAATAAGAATAGTAAGAGCATGGCAGAGAAAAGGATGCGTATCAGCCATGACAGGAGACGGTGTAAACGACGCTCCTGCACTTAAACAGGCTGAC
The DNA here is from genome assembly GCF_006861675.1 of Peptacetobacter hominis. Classification (GTDB taxonomy): domain Bacteria; phylum Bacillota; class Clostridia; order Peptostreptococcales; family Peptostreptococcaceae; genus Peptacetobacter; species Peptacetobacter hominis. The sequence continues at coordinate 62,595 of NZ_SGJB01000001.1, forward strand.
ATAGGTATAGGTATGGGTAGTGGTACTGACGTTGCAAAGGATTCAAGTGACATGGTTCTTGTGGACGACAACTTTGCAAGTATAGTAAATGCTGTAGAAGAAGGTAGAACAGTATACAGCAATATAAAGAAATCTATAACATATCTATTTGCAGGTAATCTTGGTGCGATAATAGCAATACTTTTTGCGGTATTTGCAGGATGGTCAAATCCATTTACAGCGCTTCAGCTACTGTTTATAAACCTTGTGAACGACTCACTTCCAGCTATAGCACTTGGATTTGAGCCTTCTGAAAAAGGTGTTATGAAAAGACCTCCAAGACCTGCAGATGAAGGTATACTTGGTGGAGGAACAATGCAGACAGTTCTTTTCAGAGGTATAGTTATAGGTATAGTGACTATAGCGGCTCAGTATCTTGGAATGCAGGTATCTCCTGAGTTTGGAGTTGCAATGGCATTTACAACTCTTATATTCTCAAGAACACTTCAGACTATAGCAAGCCGTTCAAACTATTCTACAGCAATAAGTGTAGGATTCTTCAGCAATAGATTTGCACTGATTGCAATATGTATATGCTTTATGCTTTACTCAATAGTTCTTATACCAGGTGTGAGAGAAATATTCTCTATACCTGCTATGTTTGGAACAACAGAGCTTTCTATATGTATAGGTCTGGCACTTGTATCTACACTTATAATGGAAATATCAAAAATGTTCAGATCAAAAAATATCTAATTAACATATAAATAAAAAATACTGAAGGACCACTGTATATACAGTGGTTCTTTTTAGTTTATATAAATAGTAAAGATATGTGGAATTATTCAGAAAAATGTGGCATAATATAATTTATAACGGAAACCAGATTCGAAAATCAAAGTTAAAAAATAAAACCAAAAATAGGAGGTACACTATGAAATTATGGGGCGGCAGATTCAGAAAAGCTGAAAATAGTCTGATGGAGGAATTCAATCAGTCTTTTGGATACGATAAAATATTATATAAAAAAGATATAGAAGGAAGTCTGGCACATGTATTTATGCAGGTGAAGTGCGGACTTTTGACAGAAGAAGAAGGTAAGGCAATTGAAGATGGACTTTTAGGAATCCTTGAAGATATAGAAAATGGAAAACTTCCTCTTGAAGGCGATTATGAAGATATACATACATTTACAGAGGCAAACCTTATAAAAAGAATAGGTGATACAGGTAAAAAACTTCATACAGCAAGAAGCAGAAACGACCAGGTAGCTGTTGATATGAGACTTTATGCAAAAGAAAAAGCATTTGAAACAGCAGAACTTCTAAGTGAACTGAAATCTACAATAAAGAAAAAGGCGGAAGAAAATCCATGTATAATGCCTGGATATACTCATCTTCAGAGAGCTCAGGTTGTAACATTTAAACACCATCTGATGGCTTATTACAATATGTTTGACAGAGATGAAAAAAGAATAAAAAATGCGATAGAAATACTTGATGAATGTCCTCTTGGATGTGGAGCACTTGCCGGGACTACTCACAGCATAGACAGAGATATAACATCTGAAAAACTGGGATTCAAAAAGCCAGTAGACAACTTTATGGATGGAGTAAGTGACAGAGATTATCTTCTTGAACTTATGGGAGATTTTTCAATAATAATGATGCATTTAAGCAGATTAAGTGAAGAACTTGTTTTATGGAGTTCTCAGGAATTCAGATTTGTCGAAATAGACGATCTTTATTCTACAGGAAGTTCAATAATGCCTCAGAAGAAAAATCCTGATGGAGCAGAACTTATAAGAGGGAAAACAGGAAGAGTATATGGAAATCTTTTTGGTCTGTTTACAGTTATGAAGGGAATACCTCTTGCATACAACAAAGATATGCAGGAAGACAAAGAGGGATTTTTCGACAGTGCAGAGACAATATCAATGTGTATAAGAATAATGTCTGGAATGATAGAAACTCTTAAGGTAAGAGATGACAATATGAAAAAAGCTGTAAAAGGCGGATTCCTGAATGCTACAGAAGTTGCAGACTATCTTGTCAAAAAAGGAGTTGCCTTCAGAGATGCTCATGGAATAGTAGGAAATATAGTAATCTACTGTGAGGACAACGACAAGGCGATAGAAGAACTGTCTCTTGAAGAACTTTCAGGATTCTCAGATGTATTTGATGAGAGTATATATGAGTTTATAGATTATGAGAACATACTTGACAAAGGAATAAAGAAAAATCTTAGATAGAAAATAATATCAGGATTATGATAATAAATAAAAAAAGTCCATCTATTATGTGATAGATGGACTTTTTAATTAGTCAGTTTTGTTGTTTTTGCTTTTTCGTTTTACCACTACTTTTCCTGTATCTCTTTTTATACTCTTTTTCGTTTTCTTTCTTTTTTCTTTTGATATAGGAGTCTGAGATTTACCATGAATTTTTCTAGACTCTCTTTCAGAACTTTTTCTTCTGTTTCTACGTTTTTTTCTTATATAAAACTTTCTCAAGATAAGAAGAATTATTAATATAGCAATGATAGCTATTACAGTTTTTAATATTGCGGATAATATCTTAAATAGGCTGCTTTCTGTAAAGAAAGAGAAAATACTATCTAGATCATTATTAGCAACAAGATTTATTTTTTTTATAAGTTTCCCGTCTTTATAAACGGACATTTTACCGACTACATCACCTTTTTTTACAGGTAAATCTATATTATCAAGTTCTTTTTCTGCGGTATATTCACCGTCAAGAGGAGCTCCTTCTGAAACTAAAACAGTATAATTCTGTTCTGGTTGATAAACAAGTTCCTTTTGCTTAGTAAAAAGCTTTCTCTTGCTTTCAACAAATTCATCTTTATCAACAATTGTATATGAATCGTAGTTCTCAAATCCATAATCAATTATAGCTCTTGAATCAGGATAAATACCTTCATTTGTCGAATTGAATACTGCTGCAATAACTCTCTGTTTATCTTTGATGGCAGTTGAAAGAAGGCATTTTCCGGCGGCATTTGTAAATCCTGTTTTTATACCATCTACTATATCGTATTTTATAGGTACCTTTTTCCCGCGATAAGTCATATATCCGTTCGAAGTAAGAAACTGATTCGAGTTTGTATATACTCTTTTCTGGGGATATTGAGCTGTCGGTTCAAATGTAACACTTTCTGTTGATACAATTTCTCTGAATGTGCTATCTGTCATAGCCTGTCTTGCTATAAGAGCCATATCTTTAGCAGTAGAGTAATGGTTTGTATCAGGAAGACCATTAGGGTTATTAAAGTGTGTATTTGTACATCCGATAGCCTCTGCTTCCTCGTTCATAAGTTTGGCAAACTCTTCAATTGATCCGCTTACATACTCTGCAAGGACATAAGCGACGTCATTGCATGAATGAAGCATAAGCGCAAGAAGAAGCTCTCTTACAGTAAAGCTTTCACCTTTCTGAAGAAACATACTTGTAGGCTCTATATAAGGTAGATCACCTATAGTTACAGTCTCATCCAGATTTTTTACATGTTTTATAACAAGATATGCAGTCCATGCCTTTGTAGTAGAAGCAGGATACATTTTTACGTTTCCGTTTTTCTGATAAAGAACCTTACCTGTCTCGTAATCCAATAAAACTGCATATTTCGCTACAAGTGAAGGTCTGCTGGCAGCATAAGACGGAAACCGCGTATATAATACTGATGAAACGGAAATAATAGCGGCAAGAAGCAATGAAAATATCTTTTTCATCGCGACCTCCATAATTATTTTATTTTATATTTTAGTATATCATAAATATGTCAATAATAGAAAGGTAAGGGGGAGATAAAATGGATAAAAATCTGAATAAAAAAAAGAAAACTTTAATATTTACTGTAATTATAGCGGTAATTACAATTATGGCAGTTTATAGAAACTATTTTTCAGAGGAAAAGTACAGTATCGATGAAAGTACTCAGATAATTGAAGAGACTCAGGAAACAGATAAGGTATCAGATATAAATGAAGTTGTAGTATATATAAGTGGTGCTGTAAAAAATCCGGGAGTACTTACTATGACATCTGAGGACAGACTTGCTGATGCTATAGAAATGGTTGGGGGAACAGTTGATGGAGCGGATATGAATGCTGTAAATCTTGCTGAAAAACTTGCTGACGGAAAACACTATATAATACCTAAAATAGGAGAAAATGTGGCACCATCAGGTAATAATCAGGTTTCCGCATCAAATTCAAAAGGCAGTGACGGCAAAATAAATATAAATACAGCCACTGCTGAAGAACTTGACAAGCTTCCTGGAGTAGGGGAATCTACAGCTCAGAAGATTATTTCATATAGAGAAGAAAGTGGCGGATTTAAAAGTGTTGAAGAACTTAAAAATGTAAATGGAATCGGTGATAAAAAATTTGAAGATATGAAAGATAGTGTAACAATATAATATACATAAACCTCCTCAAATATGTTAATATAAATATGTATGACAACTTTTACAGAGAGAAAATTTCCATAAAAGGAAAACCTATTATTGAAAAAATAATTTGAAATACATAAATAGGAGGTAGTCAGATATGGCTGAAAAGAAAAAAGAATATAAAAGGCTGACAGAAATGACAACAGCCGGAGGATGAGCCGCCAAGATAGGGCCAGAAGTTCTGGCATCAGTTCTTGGACAGCTTCCTAAAAATGATAATGAAAAGGTTTCTAATTTACTTGTTGGAATAGATACTGCAGATGATGCGGCGATATATAAAATGGACGATGAAAAGGCGCTTATACAGACACTGGATTTCTTTACACCTATGGTTGACGATCCATATACATTTGGTCAGATAGCAGCTGCAAACTCGCTTTCTGATATATATGCAATGGGTGGAGAACCTATAGTTGCGATGAATATAGTGTGCTTCCCTTCATGTCACGATATGCAGGTTCTTGCAGAAATACTTAAAGGTGGATTCAGCAAGGTTGCGGAAAGTGGTGCTTTACTTGTAGGTGGACATACAGTTGATGACAAAGAGCCTAAATACGGACTTTCTGTATCAGGTATTGTACATCCTGATATGGTTCAGGCAAACTCTACAGCAAAACCAGGTGATCTTCTTATACTTACAAAACCTGTAGGTACAGGTATACTTAATACTGCTATGAAAGAGGATATGGTTTCAAAGAAAATAGCTGATAAAGTTATCGAGGTAATGGTTCATCTTAATAAATATGCTGCTATGAGTGTTAAAAACTTTGAAGTTCATTCAATAACAGATATTACAGGATTCGGTCTTTTAGGACATGTAATGGAGATGGCAAAGGCATCTGATGTTACTATAGAAATAAAGGCAGACGATGTTCCTATACTTGAAGGTGCTGTTGAAATGGCGGAAATGGGAATAATCCCTTCAGGAGCTTACAGCAATATGGGATATATACAGGACGATGTAATGATAGATGAATCTGTAAGAGAAGCTGTTTCAGACTGTCTTTATGATCCACAGACTTCAGGAGGTCTTTTAGTATCTGTAAGAGCAGATCAGGCTGAGGAAATGGTAAAAGATATGCTTAAGAACGGGGCAATAACAGCAGAGATAATAGGTTCTGTAAAAGAAAAATATGAAAATGGAAAATTTGTACATGTCATATAAATAAAACAGGAAAGAGTGGTTAGTTTGAATAAAAGAGAGTTATTTGCTATGCTTCCATCGGTAGATGAAGTTCTTGGTCAGGAGAAAATAGAAAAACTTTTAAATGATTATCCAAGAAGCCTTGTTCTTGAAGGAATAAGAGAAGTAATAGACGTAAACAGAAAGAAAATTGTTGATATAAAAGACGAAAAAGAGGCAGAGAGATTTTCTCTTACTATGGAGATGGTTGTAAATGATTCTATAGAATCAGTAAAGAGAAAATATGCTCTTTCACTAAAAAAAGTGATAAACGGTACAGGAACAGTACTTCATACAAATCTTGGAAGATCACTTATAAGTGAAAAAATAAAAGATGAACTTTGGACAGCTGCTTCAAGATATTCAAATCTTGAATACGACATTGAAAAAGGTGAAAGAGGTTCAAGATATGTTCACCTTACAGAGACTATAAAAAGACTTACAGGAGCAGAAGATGTACTTGTAGTAAATAACAATGCAGCTGCTGTAATGCTTGTACTGAGCACAATGGCAAAAGGTGGAGAAGCAATAGTATCTAGAGGAGAACTTGTTGAGGTAGGAGGATCTTTCAGAATACCTAGTATAATGGCTTTAAGTGGAGCTGACCTTGTTGAGATAGGTGCGACAAACAAGACTCATCTAAAAGACTACGAAAATGCAATAACAGAAAATACAAAAGTTCTTATGAAGGTTCATACAAGTAACTATAGGATACTTGGATTTACTGAGAGCATAGGTGTATCAGAACTTGTGGAACTTGGTAAAAAACATGATCTTCCTGTGATAGAAGATCTTGGAAGTGGTGTATTTATAGATCTTTCAAAATATGGTCTTGATTATGAACCTACAGTTCTTGACTCAATAAACCGGGGAGCGGATATAGTAACATTCAGCGGTGATAAAATGCTTGGTGGAGCACAGGCTGGAATAATCGTAGGAAAGAAAAAATACATCTCTCAGATGAAGAAAAATCAGCTTACAAGAGCTCTGAGAGTTGATAAACTTACAATATGTGCACTTGAAGCAACTCTTAGAATGTATCTTGATGAAAATACTGCGGTAGAAAATATACCTACACTTAAAATGATAACAATGCAGATGGATGAGCTTGAGAAAAAAGCTGAGAAGCTGTATGAAGAAATAAAAGAACTTAATCTGGATGCAGACGTACATATAGAGGACTGTATGTCTCAGGTAGGAGGAGGTTCTATGCCACTTGAAACTATGAAATCAAAGGCAATAGCGATAACTCCAAATCATATGAATGTAGCTGCACTTGAAAGAAAACTTAGACTTTCTGATGCACATATAATAGCCAGAATATACGATAATAAATATGTTCTTGATGTTAGAACAATATTTGAGGATGAATTTGCTGAAATTAAAAGAGAGCTTGAAAAAGCATTTTTATAGGCTTTAAGGGGGAATAAAAATGAAACATATAATAGTAGGAACAGCAGGTCATATAGACCACGGGAAAACTACCCTTATAAAAGCTCTTACAGGAAGAGAAACAGACACACTTGACGAGGAAAAGAAAAGAGGGATTTCGATAAATCTTGGATTTACATTCTTCGATCTTCCAAGTGGTAAAAGAGTAGGAATAGTTGACGTTCCAGGACATGAAAAATTTATAAAAAACATGCTTGCAGGTGCATCAGGCCTTGATATGGTTATGCTTGTTGTTGCAGCTGATGAGGGTGTAATGCCTCAGACTGTTGAGCATATAGATATATTATCATTCCTAAATATAAAAAATGGTATGGTTGTACTTACAAAATCTGATATGGTAGATGATGATTTCAGAGAGCTTGTAAAAGAGGATATAAAAGAAAGATTAAAAGGAACATTCCTTGAAAATGCAGAGATACTTGAAGTTGACTCTGTATCAAAAAGAGGAATACCAGAACTTATAGAAAAACTTGACGAAATGAGCGAGCAGATAGAGGAAAAAAATGAAAACTCACCTGCCAGACTTAATATAGACAGGGTATTTACAATAAAAGGACATGGTACTGTTGTAACAGGAACTCTTATAGAAGGAAAAATAAGCGTGGATGACGACCTTGTAATATATCCTGAGAAAATAAAGGCAAAAATAAGAAGTATACAGGTTCACGGAGAAAATGAAAATACAGCTTATGCAGGTCAGAGAACAGCGATAAATATTTCAAATGTAAAAAAAGATGAGATAGAAAGAGGGGATGTTCTTGCAGCTGCAGATTCACTAGAAGAATCTATGATGCTTGATGTAAGAATATCAATGATAAAACATGCCGAGAAACCTCTTAAACATTGGGATAGAGTAAGACTTTATCATGGTACAAGAGAAATACTTTGTAGAGCTGTTCCACTTGAAGGAGAGGAAATAGCTCCAGGTGAGAGTGGATTTGTTCAGCTTAGACTTGAGGAAAGTATAGTATGTAAAAAAGGAGATACTTTTGTAATAAGAAGTTATTCACCTATGACTACAATAGGTGGAGGTGTTATAATAGATGCATCTCCTAGAAAGCATAAAATTTCTGACAAGGATGTAATAGAAGCTCTTAAAGTAAAGGAAAAAGGAGAACTTCACGATATACTTGAGGAGTATCTGAAAAATAACTCTAAAAATTATCCGACTGTAAAGGATATGATGAGTTACAGCGGTGCTCATGAAGAAGATGTGAAAAATGCACTTGAAAAACTTGAATCAGAATCAAAGGCTGTATCTGTATTAAATCTTTATATGCATGCAACACATTACAGAAAACTTGGTGAAAAAATAGAGGAAACTCTTAGAGATTACCACAAGCATAATAGACTTAAAAAAGGTATGCTTAAAGAAGAACTTAAATCAAAAGTGGAAAGTAAATTCAAGACAAAGGAATTTGATGTAATTCTTTCTAGATTTGAATCTGAGGGAGTTATAAAAATTTCAGGAAATATAGTTTCTATGAGCGACTTTGAAGTTGTATTCAATGATAAGCAAAAGGAAACAAGAAAGAGAATACAGAATAAACTTAAAAAATGTGGATTTGAATCTGTTCCAACGATGGATGAAATAACTGAGGGTGATGTAAGAACAAAAGAGGTTCTTGAAGCGATGATAGGAGAGTCAGTTGAAATTCTGGGTGATGGATATATAATGGATTCAGATACATATAAAAAGGCAAAACAGATGCTTATAGATTATATAAAAGAACATGGTGAAATAACACTTGGAGAATATAGAGACCTTATAGGATCAAGTAGAAAGAACTGTATGATAATACTTGAAAGTTTTGACAGAAACAGAATAACAAAAAGAATAGAGAATAAGAGAGTTCTTATGTAAAAATAATGGGCGGAAATTGGGTTTAGTATAACTCAAATCCGCCCTTTTTCTAATTTGATGTTTCAAGAGTAAAAGAATCATCAAGTATTTCAAAATATTCTTCAAATCCTTTAGTTGTATAGACTTTCTTATCTTTTGTGACGAATACCGCATCAACTCCATCGATACTTTCAATAAGTTTTTTACCGTTTTCAAGTCCAAGTCCGAATGCAGATGTCGATAAAGCATCGCAGTTTATCGATTTATCAGATATGATAGTAACACTTAAAAGATTATTTTCAAATGGATAGCCGGTAAACGGGTTTAATATATGATGATATTTCTTTCCGTCTTTTTCGACATATCTTTCATAGACACCGGATGTAACAACAGATTTATTGGAAACTCTCACCTCAGCGAAAGAGTCTGAATTACCTTCTATAGGATTTTTTAGTCCGATATTATATTCTTTATTATCTTCATTATATCCTTTTGCGTATATATTTCCACCGAGATTTATTATGGCGTTTTCTACATTCTGTGTATCAAGATATTCGGAAACTTTGTCGGCAGCATATCCTTTTGCAATAGCCCCTAAATCCAGTTTCATACCCTTCTCAGGCAACATTACAGTGTTATTTTCCTTGTTTATTTCTATCTTTGAATAATCCACAAGGGATACTTTCTCTGAAATCTCGGATTCTGAAGGAACTTTTGCATCAGGTGTTCCTATAGCCCAAAGATCAGAAACAGGACCGATGGAAACATCAAAAACTCCATCTGACAATTTTGAGTATCTTATAGCTTCCTCAATTACATACATAGTTTCATCTGATACCTCAACAGGAGATATCCCGGCATTTTTATTTATTTTATATATATCACTTCCAGGAATTTTAGTACTCATCATATTATCAACATCCTGGATAGTATCATCACAACCGGCAAGTATTTTTTCGGCTTCTGATTTACTGTTTGAATATACTGTAACAGTATTTACAGTTCCAAGAAAATAATTTGTAGATGAATATGCTTCTGGAGATCTAAGTCGGAATATAGATATAATAACTGCGGCGATAATTAAGATAGCAGCTACTACTATTGCATATTTATTTCTTTTCATAAAATCCTCCCAAAATATATCTATTTTAAAAACACATTTTATAGTTATAAGATAACAATACCAATATTATATCATGAAAAATAAATATATAAAAATTAAAAGGTCGAAACAGAAATATATTTCGACCTTTAATTAATTATCTATTTAAGAGATTCCTCTATTTGTAATATAAGTTTAAAATTAGCTTTATCAAATTCATTAAAATCGTACATATTTATATCAGGAGATATAGGATTATACCAGCTCTTACCTTCAAAATAAGACTTATATGCACCTTCTTCATATATTCTTCCATTTTTTGCAAACAGTTCATTTCTGATAAGAGCAATTTCATCAACATTAAAAGAACTTAGTTCTTCTTTTGTAAGGTATCTTTCACTGCTATCAGGGAATACCATTGCATCATCTGGAATCATATATTTTTCTATAAATTCGTCACTATAATTTTTTACTTTTGCAAGTTCTGGAACATCATCTGTAGTAGATTCTTTTTTCTCATCAACATCATTATTTTCGGAAGTTTCATTTTCTATATATAATTCCTGAGAATTATTATTTTCTGAAGAGATATTGTTTTCACTCTTATTCTTATTGAAAAACCAGAAAATAGAAGCTAATAGTAAAACTATTACAACTGCTACTATAAATAATATAACCTTTGTATTTTTTTTCTTATTCATAGCTCTTACATCAGAAGCCTCTACGAACGAAATACCACCAGATAAATCATCGAGCTTGTTATGCATATCAGACTGAGAAGTATTATTTTTATCTGGAATAGATTCATTATTATCAGACTCTGAACTATTGTAATCTGACGCAGATGAAGATTCTTTGACATTATCTGATTCACTGATATTTATGCTGTTTGAATTGTATTTATTATTTTCATCAGAATCAGCTAAAGAAATTTCATTTTTAGAAGTGATTTCATCGGGATAAACATTATCATCTGTACTATTAAAATCGTATTCTGATGAATAATCATTTAGTTTTCTTCTCTTTGAATTTCTCTTATTTCTTCTTAATCGTTCAGTTTTTTTTACTGATTTATGATTTCTAGAAAAAGACTGGTTTTCTGATGAATTTTTATTATACTGAGAATTAGTTGCATCTAATGAGTTTATTTCATCTCTTATTCTGTGCATTCTGTTAAAACATTCCATTGATTCTATTTCTGAAATAATTTCGGATCTAGTTTTTTTCGGGATTGATTTTTATAACTCTGTTTCTATTATCAATACTATTAGAAATATTGAGCTTTTGAGCACTAGAGTTTTTATCTGAATCAGTATTTGTGTCAGAGATATTTTCATTATTACTTATTTTGTTATTATTATGATATTCATGCATAGAATTTTCAGGGTTAACTGCTTTTATATTATCAGTATCTATAGTTAAGTCTGATTTTGAGTTATTATTAAAGAATATTTCTTCTCTTTCGTATCTCTCAACAATTCTATCTAAGATATTATTGCATAATCCCAAATATTCATTTAATTCTGATTCTGAAAAATCGAATGAACCAATCAGAAGATTAAATTCTTTATTCCTGATATCATTTAGTGTTTTAAGTTCAGGAGTATATATAAAACCTATTCTGTAGAGGTCTGTAATTTTATCAAATGTATATCCATCAGATTTTATTTTTTCATAATCTAATACAATACCCGTTGATTTATCTATAAAATTTATAATTTGCATAAATGAAGAAAATTTATCAATTTTATATGAAGAAGAAATATTTTTTAACTGACTATACAATCTAAAGCCATAAGATAATCTGGTATCTTTTGATTTAATTGTATTATCATTAAAAATAGTATGTGTTTTTTCTTCTGTATTATTATTTTCTTCAAAATTATTGCAATTAAAATCAGGGATATTATCATAACTATTATCTGTATCAGAAGAAATTTCCTCTTCAATAGATATGTTTTCAGATAATAAATCATTAGCTGTATCTAAGATAGATTCATCTTTGTTTATCTCTGAATCATGAATATTATTATAATTATCAGTTGGTAGAGTATCTGACTCATATTCGTTTATTATTTTATTAAATATATTTTCACAAAGTTTACGATATCTACGAAGATCTTTTTTATTGAATGAAAGAGATCTATAAAGAGAATGAAACTCCTTGTTTCTTATCTCATTTAAAATCTTAAGCTCAGACTTATCAAAAAATCCCATATTATAAAGAGTAGATATTCTATTATGTGTATACTTATCACAATCTAATCCATTATATTTAAGGACTACAGCAGTACTTTTATCTATAAAATCAATTATCTGCATAAATGAAAATTTCTGGTCCATATTAAAAAATGAATTTATATTATCAAGTATCTCAGATAATCCGTACTCAGATGAAAGAGTATTAGCTTTTTCCAACCCAAACACCTCCTCTAAAAAAATAGTATATAAAAATTATATAATGAATTATGTGTTGATGTAAATATAAGATGTTCAAATGATATTACAGAAATTCTGCTAAAAGATTAGAAAATATAAAATTATTGTATTCATATTAATTTTTAGTGGATGTACTTAATTGAAAAACACATATTATGATGATATAATTTATTAAGCTAAATTAATGGGGGTGAAATCTTGAAAAAGAGAGATTTTATACTTATAGCGCTGCTTCTTATAATGTCAGCGGTGTTTTTTGTATATAATAGAAAAATTGATGAAAAAGAAGGAAAAGTAATACAGATATATTCAAATAATAAACTGTACAAGGAAATTTCAATAGATGAAGAAACAGAATTCAAAATAAAGGATGGTTCCGGATATAATATTGTAAAGGTTCATGATGGTGGAGTTGAAGTTACGGAGGCAAATTGTCCAGATAAGGTATGTGTAAATACAGGGCATATTTCAAAACCGAGTCAGACTATAGTATGTGTACCGAATAAATTAAGTATAAAAATAATAGACAGTTCATCTGATGATCACGATGCAATTGTTCAGTAGGAGGAAAATGTATGGATTTAAAAGATAAACTGACAAAAGAATACTGGGAGTCTATGTTGTCGGGAACATGGAAGGAAATTTTATCAACTGAATTTGAAAAAGAATACTTTAAAAAACTGAATTTATTTCTTGAAGATGAATACAATAATTATGAGGTTTTCCCAAAAAGAGAGAGAATATTTGAAGCTTTTAATTTAACTCCATTTGAAGATATAAAAGTAGTAATTATAGGTCAGGATCCATATCATGGAGATGGTCAGGCACATGGACTTGCATTTTCGGTTATGCCTGGAATAAAAACACCTCCATCTCTAAAAAACATATATAAAGAACTTAATTCTGAATATGGATGTTATATACCAGATAATGGATATCTCGTGAAATGGGCGAAACAGGGAGTTTTGATGCTTAATACATCTCTTACAGTCAGAGCACATGAGGCAAATTCACACAGCAAAAAAGGATGGGAAAAATTTACAGATGCAGCTATAAAGGCAATTTCAGAAAGAAGAGAATCAGTTGTATTTGTTTTATGGGGAAACAATGCGAAAAAGAAAGTAAAACTTATAGATTCAGATAAGCATATGATAATAGAAGGAGTTCATCCAAGTCCGTTGTCAGCATCAAGGGGATTTTTCGGATGCAATCATTTCAGAATGATAAATGAATTTCTTCAGGAAAAAGGATATAGCGAAATAGACTGGCAGATAGAGAATTTACAGAGCAAAATAGATATTTAATCTGTTTAAAATACAAATAAGATTTCAGCTATAGATTTTATCTATAATAAATATAAAAATATTTTAATAAATGCTTGTCAAAAGTAAGGTTATGTGATATATTATTACTGTTGAAAAAACAAACCACGGGGGTGGATGGGTGCTGGTGTGCCCTCTAGTCTTCAAAACTAGTATGAGGGGTTAGGAGCCTCTTAGGTGGGTTCAATTCCCACGCACTCCCGCCAGATTGACAGATATGCGGAACCTTTGGTTCCGCTTTTTTATTACAGAAAAATTATAATCTTTTATTATAAAATTCAGTTAAAAGGAGATATGATATGAAAGACTGGAGAATGAGAACTGGACTTGTTATAGGCGATGAAGGACTTGAAAAACTTAAAAATTCAAAAGTTATAATATTTGGAGTAGGTGGAGTAGGTGGATTTGCAGCAGAGGCTATAGCAAGAGCAGGTGTTGGAAATATAACAATAGTTGATTTTGATGATATAGATATAACCAACATAAACAGACAGGTTATAGCTCTTCATTCAAATGTAGGAAAATTAAAAGTGGAAGCTATGAAAGAGAGACTTCTTGATATAAATCCAGAGCTTAAGATAAATGCAGTAGCAAAACTGTACAATGCTGAAACTTCGGATGAAATATTATGCGAAGATTATGATTATGCGATTGATGCAATAGATATGGTGTCTTCAAAAATTCATCTTATAGAGAAATGTACGGAAAAAGGAATAAAAATAATAAGCTCTATGGGGATGGGAAATAAACTTGATCCTACTAAAATTGAAATAACAGACATATACAAAACAAGTATGTGTCCGCTTGCAAAAGTAATGAGAAGAGAACTGAAATCGAGAGGAATCAAAAAACTAAAGGTTGTATATTCTACTGAGAAAGCTATAGAACCAAAGAAAAAAATAATGAACGGAAATAAAATGACTGCAGGAAGTGTATCCTTTGTACCTTCAGTTGGAGGTCTTGTGATAGCATCTGCAGTCATAAGGGATTTAATAAATGAAATGCAGGGTTAATCAACCCTGTATTTTTTCTTTGTATAAATATTATCTTTTTCAAAATAAAATTCAAGAGTTCCATTCATATCAGTCCTGAAAACAGAACAGTCGTTGTCATTTAGAGTTTTTATAACTGTTTTATGAGGATGACCATATCTATTCCTGTAGCCGCATGATATAGCTGCAATTTCTGGAGATAAAATATCTATAAATTCTTTTGTGGATGAGGATGAACTTCCATGATGGCCAACTTTTAAAAAATCTATGTCAGAAATATTATAGCCAGAGGAAATAATATTTGATTCAACCGATTTTTCTGCATCTCCCATAAATAAAAGTTTATTATCGAAATACTTTATAAGAATGACAGCAGAATTATCGTTGTTGTTTTTAGATACGTATGACGGTGATAAAATTTCCATTTTGGTATTATTATTTATTTTAAAAGAATCTCCCTTATGAAGATATTTTATCTTTAGTGATTTTTCTCTGCACGAATCAAGTATATTATCATAGGATTCATCTGAAGTATCTCCATCGGTAATATATATTAGTCCTATATCCATTTTATCTATTATATAATCCATACTTCCAATATGATCACTATCTGTATGACTTGCAATAAGCATGTCAATTTTTCTTATTCCATTTTTTCTGAGATGTGAATAAACCTTATGTTCTGCATCCTCATCACCACAGTCTATCAAAATGTTTATATTATCTTCTGTATGTATAAGAATACTGTCTCCTTGTCCCACATCTATCACGACACCATTCTTAATACAACAAACCTTTTAGAGTGAACACAATTTAATATAAAGCAATAAGAAAAGTTTTGTAAGTGAACAAAATTTAAAAGTATAAAAAAAAGAGCCTTTCGGCTCCTATTATCTCAACTATACAAATTGTAATTTAGCGAATAGTAACTTAATTTTCTTTTTTATTAAACATATGGCGTACTTTATCTATTCGATTATTTGGTCTACGTGATTGAATAACTGGTTCACAAGTAGCAATTTGATAATCTTTTAATTCTGTCAAAAAAACTGCTTGCCCATTTGTATATAGAGTTAAAGTATTACGATATTCATTAATACAACGTACAGGAATATGTCCTGTAAAAATAATTTCATCATTTTTTGATTGACTAGTTTCAATTATTGCACAATGTTTTTGTGCATCATTATATGCACGAGAAAGGTATCCCTGTGGTGTAAAAAGTATAAACGAAAGATATGGCTCTAATAATTGCGTTCCCGCTTTTTTCAATGTTTGTTCAAGTACAATTGGGGCAAGAAAACGAAAATCCGAGGGAGTACTAACAGGGCTATAATAAACACCATATTCAAAACATATTTTACAATCTGTTACTTCCCAGCCATACAAACCTTGCTCCAGTCCATAATTAATACCTTCTCTTACTGCATTTTGGAAACTTTGATTTAAATAACCGAGTGAAACTTTGCTTTCGTACTGTATTCCACTGCCAATTGGAAGTGGAGTTATTGATAATCCAATTGATGCCCAAAATGGATTTGGTGGTACTTCAATATGAATAGTATAATCTGCCTTTTGTAATGGCTTTTCCAAATAAATTACGGTTGGATCTTCGATTCTTATGTTTATGTGATATTTTTCAATCAACAGAGAACAGATAACTTCTAACTGCACTGTTCCTAAAAAAGAAATGACGATTTCATGTGTTATCGTATCAACACAATAACGTAAAAGAGGATCAGTATCTGCAATTTCTGTAAGAGCATCCAATAATTTTTCTCTCTCTTCTATTTTTATCGGTTCAATTCTTGTTCGTAGCATTGGTACAGGCTTGTCATTCCATACATTGCATGGCAAAAGCTTTTCATTTCCTATAATATCGTTCAATCTTAATGTATTGTTAGGTATAATAAAAATATCTCCAGAACAAACTGTTTTTGTCTGTATCATTTCTCCATTTGAAGGAATATATATTTCTGTAAGTTTCACTTTCTTTTTTTCTGGCAATATAATTGTATCTCGTAAGTGTAATGTTCCACTGTAAAGACGCAAATAAACTAATCTTTGCTTATGGTCTGTATATTCAATTTTAAAAACCCTTCCACATAGTTCTGAATCATTCTCATTCATTTCAGGACAAAAAAGATTTGAAATAGCTTCGATGAGTTGTTGAGTCCCTATATTATTTCTAGCACTTCCATGGTATATAGGAAACAACGAACCTTTTTTAACACACCTATATTCTTCATACGTTAATTCTTGTATAGTCAATTTTTCTCCTGCAATATATTTTTCTAAAAGTTTATCATTTTTGGAAATTACAGGATCCCAATCATCTAAATCAATAATATTTTTAATTGATATTTCTGGAGTTAATGTTACATTTTGCATAACAATAATATCATTTGAAAGTTTTTCTTTGATATTTTGATAAATATTATTTAAGTTAATTCCATCCTGATCTATTTTATTTATAAAAATAATTGTTGGTATATTCATTTTTTGAAGTGCATGGAATAGTATTCTGGTTTGTGCTTGTACACCATCTTTAGCAGAAATTACTAAAATAGCTCCATCAAGAACAGATAAGGAACGATACACTTCTGTTATAAAATCTGTATGTCCAGGAGTATCTACAATATTGATTTTGTAGTCATTCCAATTAAAAGAAGTAACTGCTGCCTGAATTGTGATTCCACGCTGACGTTCTAAAAACATAGTATCTGTCCTTGTTGTTCCCTTATCTACACTGCCTAATTCTAAAATTGCTCCACTTGTATAAAGCAGACTTTCCGTTAAGGTCGTCTTTCCTGCATCTACATGAGCAAGAATACCAATGTTGATTATTTTCATGGAATTTCCCTCCCTACAAATTTATCTTTTAACTTAAAATCAATATTTGCTAATTTTGTTCTTTTAAACTATTCTCAAAATCAATTATCCACTTTTCTAATGTTTCTACTAATGCTAATTGTTGTTTGAACATTTGTTTTCCAACATTAGGAATATGTTGTCTATGAGAACGTCTTTCATTTAGTAATTCTTTTAATTCTAATATCTTTGATTTTATATTAGAAACAAGAATCTGTTTTTGTTCATCATCTACTAAATCTAAATTCGTGATAATAACATTAAAATCCAAATATAGACTAACATCAGAATTTGAAATATCATTCATAAGTTTATTAAAATAATCATTACCTTTGTTAGTAATAGTATATATTGCTTTATCTGGCATATTTCCCTCTTTCTCTTTATGGCTAACAATATATTCTTTTGATTCTAATTGTAATACTTTCTTATAAATAGACTGTTCACTAATTTTTACCCATCTTGGTATATTACGATATTCTATATTTTTTTTAATATCATAAGCACTTTGTGATTTTTGTTTAATAAGTCCTAATAATACCAAATCTATATTTGACATAATCTCTACTCCTTACTTAATATAATCTGTAACGCCAAGTCTATTTCCAAATGGATCTTCAAACTCGACTGCATTACCAGTTCCAATTTTAAAAGGCTCACTCAAAAATTTTATATCATTATTCAACATTTCTTTATAGAAGATTGCAACATCTTCTACTTCAAACCATATTGTAGGCTTTAAATTCTCAAATTTATTTTTGTCTTTTAAAATTATTGCAGGTTCTTCATTTCCAATATTATAAGCAACCATTCCCTTATCAGAGAAATCAAATTTCTTTTTTAACCCCAATATTTCCTCATAGTATCTTTTTGCTTCTTCCATATTATCTACAGGAAGAAAATAGTTGTCATAATTTTTCATATATTTAAGCCCTTCTTTCTACTACAAACTATACTACTATATTTTATAGTAGTTATAATTAAATGTCAATAAATAATAAAAAAATAATTGCATTTAATTCGTTTATAATTCTTATAAAAAATAGATTAGTTGCACTGAACTAATCTATTTGTATAACTGCTTGTCGTACAAAAAAGACTGTCATTACTGACAATCTTTTCGGTAAATTACTATAAATCAATAACTATAAAATTGTAATTTCTTATTCTAATTCTTTTTTATGATTTAAGTGTATTCCTATATGTCCTATTCCTAATACTATTGTTGATATAATAAGAAATATATTTCTACCATATATACCTAGTAACAGAAATGCAACTACTGGCAAAGTAGCTCCTGCAACTGGTATTCCTAACAAGCTACTATACATATCTTTCATTGTTTTATTACTTTTAAAATATCTTATCCAATATATTTCGTATAAAATCATTATAATAAAGGCAATTAACAATATACTAGACCAGTTTGATATTTTATTTATATTAAAATCACTAAATATCAATGACAGACAGGTTACTAGCATTTCTCCAAGCCACTCCAATAGTAGTAATACTTTATTTTCATTTTTTACATATTTATCATAGCCTTTAGGCTTATTTTTACTCCATATAATATTTGGTAACATCAACATTAGTAAAAATATTAAACCTATATATGAAAATCCAAAGTGAATATTCATTAACTCATCTCACTTCCATATTGTAATTTGTTATTTAATCGGAATATAGATCTCAATAACAGAATCTTCTCTATTCCAATGAAATTTATAATCATATTTTTCAAAATAAACAAATTGCCTATTTTCTACTAAAATATTATTTTTAGGTATTATTTCTTTATAAACATAATTGATAGTATCTTTTAGTTTATTCAT
This sequence comes from Peptacetobacter hominis, assembly GCF_006861675.1. Classification (GTDB taxonomy): domain Bacteria; phylum Bacillota; class Clostridia; order Peptostreptococcales; family Peptostreptococcaceae; genus Peptacetobacter; species Peptacetobacter hominis. The sequence goes on from NZ_SGJB01000001.1 coordinate 82,083, forward strand.
ATTACCAATATGTTCTACCCTTAAATATTTACTTTTCAAAATTATCTTTTCTGTAAAATCATTTGGTACAAAATCTTTTTTAGGAATAGATATATAATAAAATATCTTATTTTCTATTTTTTCAATAAAAGCATATTTACACCAATTACTTCCTAAATATAACTTATTATTTCTTAATTTACTATTAAATATTTTCCAATGGTTTTGTGCTAATTTTACATTATTACTTAATGATTTTGATAATTCATACCTTATTCCTATTACATTAAATTCTTCTAATTCTATTATTTGATAATCCATCTATTTTACCTCTTTAATTTGTGTGCTGTTATAATTGTATAACTATATGAATTGATTGTTATTTTTATATTATCAATTTCACAATACCAATTTTTACCCTGTTTATAGATGTTACAATTTTTATCTAAAACTTTATTCTTACAATACTCAACAACATCATCAGTATCTAATTTAAGATTTTTCTTAATTCTATCAATACCCATTTCGGTAGTGTGAACTTTATCTATATTATTAAATAATACTTGTTTATCTTCCATAAATATCTCCTCTACAAATTACTATTTATCTGTAATAATATAAATGCAGTAGCAAAACTGTACAATGCTGAAACTTCCGATGAAATATTATGCGAAGATTATGATTATGCGATTGATGCAATAGATATGGTGTCTTCAAAAATTCATCTTATAGAGAAATGTACGGAAAAAGGAATAAAAATAATAAGCTCTATGGGGATGGGAAATAAACTTGATCCTACTAAAATTGAAATAACAGACATATACAAAACAAGTATGTGTCCGCTTGCGAAAGTAATGAGAAGAGAACTTAAATCGAGAGGAATCAAAAAACTAAAGGTCGTATATTCTACTGAGAAAGCTATAGAACCAAAGAAAAAAATAATGAACGGAAATAAAATGACTGCAGGAAGTGTATCCTTTGTACCTTCAGTTGGAGGTCTTGTGATAGCATCTGCAGTCATAAGGGATTTAATAAATGAAATGCAGGGTTAATCAACCCTGTATTTTTTCTTTGTATAAATATTATCTTTTTCAAAATAAAATTCAAGAGTTCCATTCATATCAGTCCTGAAAACAGAACAGTCGTTGTCTTTTAGAGTTTTTATAACTGTTTTATGAGGATGACCATATCTATTCCTGTAGCCGCATGATATAGCTGCAATTTCTGGAGATAAAATATCTATAAATTCTTTTGTGGATGAGGATGAACTTCCATGATGGCCAACTTTTAAAAAATCTATGTCAGAAATATTATAGCCAGAGGAAATAATATTTGATTCAACCGATTTTTCAGCATCTCCCATAAATAAAAGTTTATTATCGAAATACTTTATAAGAATAACAGCAGAATTATCGTTGTTGTTTTCAGATACGTATGACGGTGATAAAATTTCCATTTTGGTATTATTATTTATTTTAAAAGAATCTCCCTTGTGAAGATATTTTATCTTTAGTGATTTTTCTCTGCACGAATCAAGTATATTATCATAGGATTCATCTGAAGTATCTCCATCTGTAATATATATTAGTCCTATATCCATTTTATCTATTATATAATCCATACTTCCAATATGATCACTATCTGTATGACTTGCAATAAGCATGTCAATTTTTCTTATTCCATTTTTTCTGAGATGTGAATAAACCTTATGTTCTGCATCCTCATCACCACAGTCTATCAAAATGTTTATATTATCTTCTGTATGTATAAGAATACTGTCTCCTTGTCCCACATCAATAATATGAACAGAAAAGATATCGCCTTTTGAACAACCTATAATCAAAAGAACAGATATAGAAGTTACCAATATGACTTTAAAAAAAGGAAATGTTTTCATTATATCACCTCAAAAAAATATGTTTAAATTTGTTTTGATAAGGGTAAAATAAGCAAGTATAATAATCTAATATTATTTTGGACGGAAAAAAGAAATAATATACATAAATATTCAATTTAAATTCATTTTAAAGTAGTATGATATGTCGATAGGGAGATGATAGGATGATAAACGGAATATTAAAGGAATTTAATGATATAAATATAGAAGCTATAGAAAAACTTACGCCATTCTTTGATATGGTGGATTATGATGCATGTGAATACTGTTTCACTACAATGTTTATGTGGCAGCATACATACAAAACAAAATACCATATAGAGGATGATTTTGCGGTTATATTCGGGGAATTTGATGGAGAGATATTCTCTGTGCTACCACTTGCATCAAGAGAAAATATGGAAAAAGCGATAAACTTTGCTATGGATTATTTTGAAAAAATAGAAAGTAAAGTATATCTTAGAGGGATAAATAAAGAGATAGTAGAGTTTCTGAAAGATAAATACGGTGAAAAATTTGAGTATATAGAAGAAAGAGATTTCTTCGATTATATATATGATGCAGAATCGCTTAGAACATTAAAAGGAAGAAAAAATCAGAAGAAAAGAAACCATTTGAATTACTTCCTGAAAGAGTACGAGGGAAGATATGAAATGAGACTTCTTACAAAAGATGATTTTGGTGCATGTATGGAACTTGTTGACAAATGGGCAATGCAGAAAGAAGAAAATGATCAGGAAGTTGAAGATGATGAAAAAATAGCTATAGAAAAGGTATTTAAAAACTTTGACAGATTTGATGGACGAGTAAAAGTATTTGGAGTATTTATGGATGGTACTCTTGAAGCATTCAGCATAGGTGAATATCTGAATGAAAATATGGCGCTTATACATATAGAAAAGGCAAATCCAGAAATAAGAGGTCTATATCCTTTTATAAATCAGCAGTTCCTTGTAAATGAGTTTCCAGATGTAGAGTTTGTAAACAGAGAAGAGGATCTGGGAATAGAGGGACTTAGAAAAGCAAAACTTTCTTATCATCCGATAAGATTTGCAGAAAAGTATACAGTAAGAGAGAAATAGGTTATTATAGATGCAGGGATTATTCCCTGCATTTATTGTATAAATAGAAATTATTAAGCACTGCATATGAAGATAAATTATTAAGAGTATAAAAAATACATTTAAAGTAAATATAAAATTATAAAAAAGCCAGATAGGAGATACGATATGAAAGTATATATAGCTGATGAAAAAAATATCAATGATATAAAAGAGATGTGGAGATACTGTTTTGCTGAAAGTGAAGCATACAATGAATATTATTTTGACAGAAAACTGAAGCCTGAGGATACAGTTGTGTGTTGTGATGATGAAAAGGCAATAGCATCTATACAACTTAATCAGTACAAAATAATGTTAAATGAAAAAGAAGAAAATGTATCTTATGTAGTAGGGGTATCGACTATGCCTGAAGCGAGAGGTAAAGGTATAATGAAGAAAATGATGAAGTTTTCCCTTGATGAAATGTATAAAAGAGGTCAGAATGTTTCTCTTCTTATGCCTATAGATTTCAGGCTTTATAGAAGATATGGATATGAAAACTGTTACGATATACTGGAACATAGAATAGATATGGAGGAACTTTCGGGATTTAGAATAGAACAAAATGTCAGAAGACTTACATTAGATGATATAAATGAACTTATAAAGTTATACGATTCTGTGAACAAAATGAACAATGGATATGTTATCAGAGATAGATTCAGATTTGAAAATATGTTTGCAGAAGCTGAAGCAGACGGATCGTATATATATGGAATAGAGGATGAATCTGGAAAACTTTCAGGATATATGGTGTATTCTATGGATTCTGGAACTTTGTTTGTAAGGGAGTTATATTTTACAGATATCAGTACTCTTAAAACAGCAATAGGATTTATATACAACCACAATACTCAATGCAGCAAGGCTGTAATAATGGAGGATATAAGAAACTGTGTAGGAAAAGTAATAAGAAACCCGAGAAAAACAGAAACTATTCAAAAGCAGTTTATGATGGGAAGAGTAATAAATTTTGATGGAGTACTTGACTCTATGGTTTCTGAATGTAATTCAGGTGTAAATGCTGAGGACTCTATAAAAGTAGCAATAAAGGATGATTATATAGAATCAAATAATGCAGTCTATGATATAAGAGCTTCTGATGATGGAATTACATATGAAAAATTTGAATATAATGAGGAAAACTCTGATGTATCAATGAATATAAACTGTATATCTCAGCTTGTCTTTTCGTATATAGATATAGATGAGGCTGATTTTGTTTATAATCTTGGAATTTCAGACGATAAAAAAGAAGTTCTAAAAAGACTTTTTGTTAAAAGAAGAAATCATATAAATGAATATGATTAAAATATAGATTGATATGAATATAAACTCAACTCCTGTAAATAATATTAGATAGAATATTATTTACAGGAAGTGCATATATGAGAAGACCAGCAGTTATATTGTGTATGATACTTATAGCAGTTTCATATATATCGACAAGCGGAAAAAATATAGTCTATGACACAACTCCAGATTATATAACGGGAATAATAAAGGACAAAACAGAAAAAGAGAAATATATAGAATATCTGGTGGATGATATTATCGTAAGGTGTAACTCTGATATAAATTCCTTTAATACAGGAGATGTGGTTAAGGTATCCGGTGAATATGAAAATATGAATGATATGGTGTACGATGATTTCAAATACGGAAGATATCTGAAAAGCTGTGGAATAGACGGATATATAAAATGCAGTACAATTGACAAAGTAGGAGAAGATACTTTTTATGTATTTATAGAAAAAATAAGGAAAACAATCAGAGAAGAAAACAGATTTCTGTACAAGGAAAAATCTGACTTTCTGAATTCGATGCTCATTGGAGAAAAAGAGTTTATGAATGAAGAGGATGAGAGGCTTTTTTCAAGGACTGGTGTGAGTCATATTATAGCAATATCGGGAATGCATATATCGATACTCTGTGTATTGATTGAATTTACAGGGAAAATACTGGATAGGAGATATACACTTATAATTTCTGATATAATGATATTTATATATTTCTTTGTGGCAGGTGGAACACCATCGGTTGGAAGGGCAGCTGCAGCAGCTTTTTTATCTCATATATGTTTTTTTTATGATATAAGAAGAGACGGTATAAATACTCTTGGATTTATAGCTTCGATCATGATAATAATGAATGAATATGTGATATACAATACGGGATTCCAGTTGAGTTTTCTTGCCGCTTTTTCTATAATATATTTCTATCCGATAATAAATGGGATTTTAAAAATCCCGATATTATCAGTGACATTGTCGGCAAATATAATGACGCTACCGATAATTGTATATCTGTTTGATGGAATTTCTGTTTTAAGTGCGATTGCCAATATTCTTGCGGTTCCATTTGTTGCATCTATTGTATATATGGATATTGTATCTATAATTTTTTCTGCAATAAGTATTATAGAATTAGGACAGATTATAGCGTTTATAAATTCATCTCTTATAGATTTTATATATTTTCTGCTCGATTGTGTAGATAAAATATGGTTTTCTTATATAGAATTTGATAAATTAGGCTTTAGTTTTATTCGGATTTATTATATAATAGTATGTCTAGGAATAAAATTTTACGGGTTTAAGGTTATCGGAGAACAGAAAAATGGATTACAGGGATATTGTTGCAAAAGTAAAAGTGAATAATTTTGACAGACTGTATCTTTTTTATGGAAAAGAGTATTATCTTCTTGAAGATGCCGTTGGAAAATTCAGGGCAGGGCTTAATCCGGATATGCTGGATTTTAACCTCGATATAATAGACGGCAAAGAGGTTCAGCTGGATCAGCTTTTAAGCTCGATAGAAACTTTTCCGTTTATGGATGCAAGAAAGGTAGTAATAGTAAAAGATTTTGAGATATTGACAGGAACAAGAAAAAACTTCTCTGACAGCGATGAAAAATATCTTCTTGAAAGGCTGGAAAATATACCGGAAACTACTGTACTTGTATTTATAGTATATGGTGATGTGGACAAAAGAAAATCCATGTTTAAAAAAATAAAAAATACCGGTGTGGTATGTGAATGCAGAAAACTTGAAGATATGGAACTTTTCAGATGGGTAAAAAGAGAATTTGAAAGAATGAATACTGTTATAGAAAATGCGGCAGTTGCATATTTTATAGAACAGCTTGGCTATAGAGATAAAAACAGTGATATGACTCTTACAGATGTAAAAAATGAAATTATAAAAGTTGCATCTTATACCGGTGCTGGAAACACTGTTACAAATGATATAATAGAAAAACTTTCTCCAAGAAAAGTTGAGAATAATATTTTTAGAATGATAGATTGTATCGGTGCAAAAAATGCACCTGAAGCGCTTAAAATATTTGGAGATATGATATTTGAAGGTGAGCCTGTACTTAGAATAATGAGCCTGATATCGAGACAGTTCAGAATAATTCTGAAGGTAAAGGATATGAAAAATGAAAAAATGAAGCCGGCTGAAATGGCATCAAAGCTCGGCGTTCAGGAGTTTGTAATCAGAAATGCTTCAAGACAGGCTGAGAACTTCTCAGATAGTATAATACTTGAAATTATGAATTATATGGTTGAAAGTGAATATAAAATAAAAAACGGTATGATAGGAGATGTTGTATCAGTTGAAATGCTGATAAGCAGATACTGCATACGGAAATAGAATGAAAAAGGTCTGAAATCTATTTATAAGGTTTCGGACCTTTTTAAGTGTATCAAAAAAAGGTGATGTATTATATAATTATATAAAAAATAACTTTATTTTGATGAAGGGAGCATAAGAGAATGAACGAAGACTCAGTTTTAGATAGATTGTATAAAATGTATGACGATTTTTATGAGCAGGAAAAGAAAGTTGCCTCATATATAATAAAAAACAGTAGAAAAGTTATAAATATGACTATAGGAGAACTTGCAAAAGAAAGTGGTGTGAGTGTGGCAACAATATCCAGGATATGCAAAAAATGTAATTCAGGTGGATTTCATAATTTGAAAATAAGTATAGCCGGAGAAATTGTTAATTCAGCTCATGGCACAAGAGAAATCGCAAATGATATTACGAGAAAAAATATAAGAGGATCTTTGAATCGCATTGCAGCAAATAAAGCTGCTGAAATACAGGAAACAATAGATATGATTGATAGCAATATACTGGAAAAAGTGATAGATTTAATAGAAAAGGCAAATATAGTAAATTTCGTTGCAGTTGGAAATACGATACCTGTAGCTCTTGATGGAGCATATAGATTGAGTGAAATAGGTATAAAAGCAGTATCTTCTCCTATATGGGAAACACAGCTTGCATTTTCTATGACACTTGAAAAAAATGATGTAATAGTTGCTATTTCGAATTCTGGGGAATCAAAAAAAGTTTATTCTATGGTTGAACAGGCAAAAAAACGAGGAGTAAAAACAATTGGAATAACGAACAATCCGGATTCTGCAATAGCTAAAATATCTGATTATCATATAAAAACAGTAACAAAAGAAAGATTATTTATGAATGAATTTTATTTTTCTAGAGTATCGGCGATGACTGTGATAGAAATAATACATCTTATATTGGCGTCAGGAGAAAAGGAAAGATATGAAAAAGTAAGTATGTGTGAAAAGATGATGGCTGATGAAAAAATTTAAACGATAATAAATATTGTGAAACAGAGTTGACCGAAAAAAAATATCGTGTTAATATATAGATGAAAAATACTCATCAATATATTAGGAGGTTGTTATGAAGGAATATAAATGGGCTACACTTGGATGTGGTGTCATAGCAAATCAGCTTGCAGAAGCTATGGAAAAAAGAGGCAAAAAACTTTATTCAGTAGCCAATAGAACCCACGAAAAGGCGGTTTCTTTTGCTGAAAAATACGGTATAGAAAAAGTATACAATAGAATAGACGATGTATTTGAGGATGAGAATGTGGATATCATCTATATATCAACACCTCACAACACTCATATAGAATATCTTAGAAAGGCTCTTGCAGCAGGAAAACATGTATTATGTGAAAAATCTATAACACTTAATATAGAGGAGCTCAGAGAAGCTATGGAAATTGCTAAGGAAAATAATGTTATTCTTGCTGAAGCAATGACGATATTCCATATGCCTATATACAAGGAACTGAAAAATATAATCGACTCAGGGAAACTTGGAAAACTGAATCTTATACAGATGAATTTTGGAAGTTATAAAGAATACGATATGAACAACAGATTTTTCAGCAGAAATCTTGCAGGAGGAGCGATGCTTGATATAGGTGTATATGCTCTATCATTTATAAGATGGTTTATGACATCAAAGCCTGATCAGATATTGTCGCAGGTGAGATATGCTCCAACAGGTGTAGATGAGCAGGCAGGAATTCTTCTGAAAAACAAAGAAGAGGAAATGGCAACAGTGATGCTTTCTCTTCATTCAAAACAGCCGAAGAGAGGAACTATATCCTTTGATAAAGGATACGTTGAGCTTTATGAATATCCAAGAGGTCAGGAGGCTGTAATAACATATACAGAAAGTGGAGAAAAAGAAACAATAAAAGCAGGAAACACTTCAGATGCACTTTTATATGAAGTTGAAGATATGGAGAAAACTGTATCCGGAAATGAAAATCTTATGTATCCTGAGTATACAGAAGATGTAATGGATATAATGACACAGATAAGAAGAGAATGGGGAATGAAATATCCTGAGGAAGAATAAATATAAAATAAGGATATATAAATAAAAACGGTATGAATGTATAAAATACAGACATACCGTTTATTTTGTTTTATATATAAAATAAAAAAACCCCCTTAGCGAACGGGGGTATAGCGATCTTTTTTATTATGGTAATTAAGCGTTCATACCATTTAATTTCTGAGCTAATTTAGCAACTTTTCTAGCTGCTGCATTTTTGTGTATAGTTCCTTTAGAAGCTACCTGGTATATTCTCTTCTGAGCGTACTGGAATCTAGCCTTAGCATCTTCTACGTTTCCTGCAGCAACTGCCTCGTCAAATCTTCTTATAGCAGTTTTTATCTGAGATTTTCTAACTCTGTTAAGAGCAGTTTTCTTTTCTATAACGCTTATTCTCTTCTTAGCTGATTTTATGTTTGCCATTCGTTTCACCTCCCATAATAACTTTATTATTAATCACTCATCGTCAACATATTAGATTTTAACAGATATAAAACTAAAAATCAAGGGAAAAATATACTTTATGAATATAATTTTTCATATCTATCTGTTTATCATTACTTATCTTATTGTATAATATACAGTATAGTGCAAATACCTGTCAATACAGCCGCTGTTTCTATTTACACAGGGCGTGATATAAAGTAAAATAGTAATTATGAAAATAAAAGAAGGAGGAAAATTGAGTGGCCAGCAAACAGAGCAGAACAAGAAATTTTAGTATAATAGCGCATATAGACCACGGTAAATCTACACTTGCAGATAGACTGATACAGAATACAGGTCTTGTAAGTGAGAGAGATATGAAGTCTCAGCTGCTTGATAATATGGACCTTGAGCGTGAGAGAGGTATAACAATCAAGCTTCAGAACGTAAGACTTGTATACAAAGCAAAAGATGGAGAGGAATACTATCTTAATCTTATAGATACTCCGGGACATGTCGACTTCAACTATGAGGTTTCAAGAAGTCTTGCAGCATGCGAGGGAGCGATACTTGTAGTTGATGCAGCACAGGGAGTTGAGGCACAGACTCTTGCCAACGTATATCTTGCCCTTGAACAGGATCTTGAAATACTTCCTGTAATAAACAAGATAGACCTTCCTAGTGCAAGACCTGATGAAGTAAAGGCTGAAATAGAGGACTATATAGGTCTTGATGCATCAGAGGCACCGCTTATATCGGCTAAAAACGGAATAAACATAGAGGATGTCCTTGAGGGAATAGTAAAACATATACCAGCTCCTGAGGGAGATGCTGAAAAACCTCTTAAAGCACTTATATTCGACTCATATTATGACGCATACAAAGGTGTTGTTGCATATGTAAGAATAGTTGAGGGAACTGTAAAAAAAGGTATGACAATCGAAATGATGAATACCAAAAAGAAATTCGAAGTTACAGAGGTTGGTGTAATGGCACCAAACCATTTTGAACTTCCGGAACTTGCAGCAGGAGACGTTGGATATATTGCAGCGAGTATAAAAGATATAAGAAGCTGTCGTGTCGGTGATACAATAACAGATGCGAACAACAGAACAGACGAACCACTTCCTGGATACAAAAAGGCAACACCGATGGTTTACTGTGGTATATATCCGGGAGAAGGAGAAAAATACGAAAACGTAAGAGATGCACTTGAAAAACTTCAGGTAAACGATGCAGCTCTTGAATTTGAAGCTGAATCATCAGCAGCACTTGGATTTGGTTTCAGATGTGGATTCCTTGGACTTCTTCATATGGAGATAATGCAGGAAAGACTTGAAAGAGAGTTTGACCTTAATATAGTAACAACTGCACCATCTGTTATATACAGAGTAACAAAAACAGATGGAGAGGTTCTTATGATACAGAACCCTGCAAACCTTCCTGAACCAGGTGAAATAAATATGATAGAAGAACCTATAGTAAAGGCTGATATAATAGTACCGAAAGACTTTGTAGGTGCTGTTATGGAGCTTTGTCAGGAAAGAAGAGGAACAATGCATAATATGGAGTATATAGATGATAGAAGAGTTATGCTTCACTATGATCTTCCTCTGAATGAGGTTATATACGACTTTTTCGATGCACTTAAATCAAGAACAAGAGGATACGGATCTTTAGACTACGAAATGAAGGGATACGTTCCATCAAAACTTGTAAAACTTGATATACTTATAAACAAGGAACAGGTAGACGCACTTAGTTTCATAATACATGAATCAAAAGCATTTACAAGAGGAAAAGCTATGTGTGAAAAGCTTAAAGACGAAATACCTAGACATCAGTTTGCAGTACCTATACAGGCAGCTGTAGGAAACAAGGTAATAGCAAGAGAGACTATAAGCGCACTTAGAAAAGACGTTCTTGCAAAATGTTACGGTGGGGATATATCGCGTAAAAGAAAACTTCTTGAAAAACAGAAGGAAGGTAAAAAGAGAATGCGTCAGATCGGAAGCGTTGAGGTTCCACAGAAGGCATTCATGTCAGTTCTTAAACTTGACAGCTAGAATTAGATTGTTTTGGGATATCCGTTATGGATATCCCTTTTTTAAAATATCGAAAAGGAGTATTTTTAAATACTATGGAAAAAGTAAATATATTAGATATAAGTGATATAAAAATCGATATACCGAAAGACGTTGAATATATAATAGAAGAATTTGAAAAAAATGGATTTGAAGCGTTTGCTGTAGGTGGATGTATAAGAGACAGTATACTTGGAAGAATTCCAAATGACTGGGATATTACAACAGATGCTCCACCAGATAAAATAGCATCTATATTCGAAAAAACAGTTGATACAGGAATAGAGCACGGAACTGTAACTGTGATAATAGACAGGAAATGCTATGAAGTTACTACATATAGAATAGATGGAGAATACAGTGACGGAAGACATCCGGACAGCGTGGAATTTTCAAAAAACATAGAAGACGACCTGAAGAGAAGAGACTTTACAATAAATGCGATGGCTTATAACTATAAAAGAGGCCTTGTTGATATCTCTGGTGGTATAGAGGACCTGAATAAAGGAATAATAAGATGTGTTGGAAATCCATACAAAAGATTTGAAGAGGATGCTCTAAGGATGATGAGAGCAATCAGGTTTTCAGCCCAGCTTGGATTCGAAATAGAAACAGATACAAAAGATGCAATAAAAAAACTGTCATCATCGATTGAGTGTATATCGAAAGAGAGGATAAATACAGAGTTTGTAAAACTTATAATGTCCGATGCATCTCAGATATATACACTTGGTGAGTGTAATCTTCTTACATATATAATAGAAGAAATTGAAAAGCTGAAAGGTGTAAAAGATTTCAGAGGGCTTGATTTATACAGAAAATCTGTCGAAATGTGCAGACTATGTGAGGGTGGAGCGGCTGAAAAAATGGCAGCTCTTATGTGGACGTATTATATATGTACAAATAATAAAGAAAGAAAAATTGAAGATATAATGAAAGCACTTAGATTTGACAATAAAACAGTTGAAAAATCTTCATATATAATAAACTATGGAGCGAGAAATATATATATAGACAGAGTGGATATAAAAAAACATCTGAACAGATTTGGAAATGCCGATAAATTCAATGAATACTTATATGTGAGAGAAGCTGAGATGAAAGCTGAGCTTGAACTTATAAAAGATGTGCAATTCTCACATGTGACAGAAATAATTGATGCATTTGACAATGAAGGCTTGTATGTAATATCTGAGATAAGAAAAATAATTGATGATATAAAAGAAAAAGGAGAATGTTTCAAGGTATCTGAACTGGAAATAACGGGGAAAGATATAATAAAAATGGGAATAAAACCGGGAAAACAGATTGGAATGATACTTGAAGAAATCCTGAAAAAAGTAATAAAAAACCCTGAAATGAACAGAAAAGATACGCTTTTAAAAGAGGCTGAAAATTTCGTAAAATTTCAAAAATATGTTTAATTATATTGTGTAAGGGTATATAATTAACGTAAGTAAGAAAAAATTCCAGTACGGGAAATAAAGAAGGGTGTGTTATTGATGATAGATTATAAAAATCTTATACTTAATTCAAAATCGGTTAGAAGTTTTAAAGAAAAGGAAGTAGAAAATAGATATTTCGATGAAATAAAAAGATTTGTCGAAACATCAAAAGTTCTTGTTCCAGAAATAGACACAGAAATATCTTTTTACAATAAAAATGAAATATATGATAAAATAGATGGACTTGCAGGATACAATGGATTCCTTATAGATTCTCCACACTATATGATTATGCTTTCAGAAGAAAAGGATAACTATATAGAAAATGCAGGATATGTGGCAGAAAAAGCAAGATTAAAAGCTACTGAGTTCGGAATAGATTCATGCTGGATAACTTTCAGCGATGGAAATGCAATACTTGAAAAACTTGGACTGCTTACAGACAAAAAACTTGTAGCTCTTATAGCATTCGGATATGCTGAAGAAGCAAAGAAAAAAGTTGTAAATGCTACAAAAACAGGAGAAAACTACTCTAAATCTGAAATGGCAAAAGAATCTGATGTAATAGCATCAGGAAGAAAAGCTGTTGAAGAAATAGTATTTATGGATAAATGGGGACAGAATGCAGATCTTGAAGTTCTTGAAGAAAGAGCTCTTCTTGAAGCTTTCTCATATGCAAGACTTGCTCCATCAGCTCTTAACAGACAGCCATGGAGATTTATAGTTGACGGAGGTAAGGTTGTACTTGCTGTAGATGTAGAAGAACTTAAAAATGAATACGAAGGAAGCATAGACTCAGGTATAGTAATGCTTTATTTCGGAGCAATAGTAGATGCTACATTAATGGATTCAAAATGGGTATTTGATGCAGATGCAAATGGATATGACGTACCAGCTGGATTCAAAGTTGTAGGATACTGCAAAATGTAATTTAAACTTAGGTTGATTTTTAGGGACAGTTTTTACTGTCCCTTTTTATTTTATAAATGCAGTAGTATTGACATTGTCTGGAAGTAAGAGGTACTGGTTCACAAGCATACGAAAACGTGTTATTATTGAAACTATAATATTCAAAGGAGGTATTTATGTACGGAATTTATATACATATACCGTTCTGTGTAAAAAAATGCAGATACTGTGATTTTAACTCATATAAAATAGATATAGAAAAGAAAAAAAGATATATAAAAGCACTTGAAAAAGAAATTGAAATTTATTCTAAAATGGATAACAAAAGAAAAATAGATACTATATTTCTTGGCGGTGGTACACCGAGTATACTTAAACCGGATGAGATAGAAAGTATATTTGAAAAACTTAACAGTTCATTTGATATATCAGAAGATGCTGAAATAACAATGGAATGTAATCCGGGTACACTTGATGAAGAAAAACTTAATGCCATGAAAAAATCCGGGGTAAACAGGCTAAGTATAGGTCTTCAGGCGGTTCAGAACGATATACTTGAATATATAGGAAGAATTCATACATTTGAAGAATTTGAAAAAACATATAATCTTGTCAGAAAATGCGGCTTTGACGATGTAAATATAGATCTGATGTACAACCTCCCAAACCAGAGGGAAAAAGAGTGGATGGAAACTCTGGAAAAAGTCGTATCGCTAAATCCGGAACATATCTCTGCATACTCTCTGATACTAGAAGAGGGGACAGAGCTTTGCGATATGTACGAAAGAGGTGAATTTACTCTAAGTGGAGATGATACAGATATAAAAATGTACAGATACACAATAGATTATCTGAAGAAAAATGGCTATATGCAGTATGAAATATCAAATTATGCAAAACCGGGAAAAGAATGCAGACACAATATAATCTATTGGAAATGTGATAACTACATAGGTCTGGGAGCAGGGGCTTCAGGATATATAGGAAATAGAAGATATTCAAATATACCGGAAGTTGATGAATACAATGAAACTGTTGAAGCAGGAAAACTTCCTGTGTTATCAGAGGAAGTGCTTACAGATGAAGAAAAATTTGAGGAACTTGTTTTTATGGGATTGAGAATGAATGAGGGAGTTCTGTACGAGGATTTTGAAAAAATATCTGGTATTGATATAAGAAAATACAGAAAAGAGATTATTGAAAGGCTGAAAAAAGATAATCTTATAGAATGTGATGAAAATAGAATAAAACTTACTCAATCAGGTAGAGAAATTTCGAACAAGGTGTTTCTCGATATAATATGTGGCTAATAGAAATCCGTATATGTTGCATGTGCAGTATATGCGGATTTTTTGCGTGAAAAAGGTTAATTTAAAAGTAACAAAAATATTTTAATCAAAGGTGTTGACAAAGAAGTTCTATGGTGGTATAAAATAGATATAAGGTTTTTAGCACTCCTACCTAGTGAGTGCTAACAAAACGAGAGGTGATAAAAATTGGAACTGAATGAAAGAAAATTAAATATACTCAGAGCCATAGTCAAAGATTATATAGAGACTGCTGAGGCAATCGGTTCAAGAACCATCTCAAAAAAATATGACCTTGGTGTCAGTGCTGCTACCATAAGAAATGAAATGGCAGATCTGGAAGAACTTGGATATCTGGTTCAGCCACATACATCTGCAGGTAGGGTACCTACAGAAAAAGGATACAGACTTTATGTAGATTCTCTTATGGGAAAAAATGAACTGACAGATGATGAGAAACATGCTATAGAAATGTGTATGGAACATAATATAGGAAATATAAACCGGCTTATGAATGAAACATCAAAAATGCTTTCTAAGCTGACAAACTATACGACAGTTGCCATAACAAAGAAAGTTCAGGATAACATAATAAAACATGTACAGCTTGTCAACCTTTCTGATGAGGACATACTTTTAATCGTTGTATCAGAAAAAGGAGACATCAGAAAAACTCACATAAAGACCACTTCAAACATAGAACAGTCTAAGCTGAACATAATCTCAGATAACCTTACAAAGAGGTTGTCTGGAAAGAGTGTATCAGACCTTGATGATAACTTTATATCATATATAAAATATCAGATAGGAGAGTTTTCAATAATAGTTGATGAGATTATAAACATGCTCAATCAGGAAAGCTCAAAAGGAGATTATTCGATGTATCTGAGTGGAGCAACAAATATTTTCAATTATCCTGAGTTCAGAGATGTAATAAAGGCAAAAGAATTTCTCAATATGATTGAGGAAAAAGAAAATATAGCAAAACTTATCAAAGAACCGGGAATAACAAAAGACAACCGGAAAATAACAATCGGGGTTGAAAATGGAGGGGAGCTTGCAAAGGACTGTAGTATTGTTACAGCAACATATAATGTAGGCGAAAATGCTCTTGGAAAGATAAGTTTTATCGGACCTACCAGAATGGATTATGAAAGACTTTGCTCTATAATAAATTATATGAGCATGCTTATCAATAAAAAATAAAAAACTGAGAGGTGTACGTCTTGGAAGAAAATAAGAAAACAAACGAAGAAATAAAGGAAACTGCAGCATCATCGGAATGTGAAGAAACCAAAGAAACAGTTTCTGAAGAAAAAGATGATAATGTTACAGATATAAATGAAAAGCTTGAGGAAAAGAAACTGAAAGATGAGATAGATTCTCTTAATGATAAATATCAGAGACTTCAGGCTGAATATGCAAACTATAGAAGAAGAACAAATGAAGAAAAAGAAACTATAGGATTATTTGCAAACGAGAAGATAATAACTGAGCTTATCCCTGTAATAGACAGTATGGAAAGAGCTATGGAATCTTCTCAGGATAAAGAAGATCAGATGTACAAAGGAATAGAACTTGTACACAAACAGCTTCTTGATACACTTTCAAAATTCGGTGTAGAGGAAATAGAAGCTGAAGGATGTGACTTTGATCCTAACTTCCACCTTGCAGTAATGCAGGAAGCAGTTGAAGGAGTTGAAGCAAACAAAGTTGTAATGGTGCTTCAGAAAGGATACAAACTTGGAAACAAGGTAGTAAGAGCATCAATGGTTAAGGTATCATGCTAAATGATATATTAAAAAAGTAAAAAATCAATTATATGTATAGATAAACAGGAGGAAAACAAAATGGCAAAAGTAATAGGTATAGACTTAGGAACAACAAACTCATGTGTTGCAGTTTTAGAAGGTGGGGAACCACAGATAATAGCAAACTCAGAAGGTATGAGAACTACTCCATCAGTAGTTGCATTTACTAAAGATGGAGAAAGAATAGTAGGGGAACCTGCAAAAAGACAGGCAGTAACAAACGCTGAAAGAACTATAAGTTCAATAAAAACTCATATGGGTACTGACTACAAAGTAAACATAGATGGAAAAGAATATTCACCACAGGAAATATCAGCTATAATACTTCAGAAATTAAAAGCTGATGCAGAAAGCTATCTTGGAGAAAAAGTAACTGAAGCTGTTATAACAGTTCCAGCATACTTCACAGATGCTCAGAGACAGGCTACAAAAGATGCAGGTAGAATAGCAGGACTTGACGTTAAGAGAATAATAAACGAACCAACTGCAGCTTCACTTGCATACGGAATGGATAAACTTGATCAGGATAAGAAAATATTAGTATTCGACCTTGGTGGTGGTACATTCGACGTATCATTACTTGAAATAGGTGACGGTACATTTGAAGTTCTTGCAACAGCTGGTAACAACAGACTTGGTGGAGACGACTTCGATAAAATAGTAATAGACTACCTTGCAGAAGAATTCAAAAAAGCTGAAGGTGTAGATTTAAGAAATGACAAAATGGCATTACAGAGATTAAAAGAAGCAGCTGAAAAAGCTAAAAAAGAATTATCTTCTACAATGTCAACTAACATAAACCTTCCATTCATAACAGCTACAGCAGAAGGTCCAAAACACTTAAATGTTGATTTATCAAGAGCAAAATTTGAAGAATTAACAGCTGGACTTGTTGAAGCTACAATGGAACCAATGAAGAGAGCAATATCTGATGCAGGAATATCAGTATCAGAAATAGACGATGTATTATTAGTTGGTGGTTCAACAAGAATACCAGCAGTTCAGGAAGCTGTTAAGAAATTCATAGGAAAAGAACCACACAAAGGAATAAACCCAGACGAATGTGTTGCAGCAGGTGCTTCAATACAGGCAGGTGTATTAACTGGTGAAGTAAACGACTTATTATTACTTGACGTTACTCCATTATCACTTGGTATAGAAACATTAGGTAATGTATTTACTAAGATAATAGAAAGAAATACTACAATACCTACTAAGAAATCACAGATATTCTCTACAGCAGCTGACAATCAGACTGCAGTTGATATACACGTACTTCAGGGTGAAAGAAGTATGGCTTACGACAACACTACATTAGGTAGATTCCAGTTAACTGATATACCACCAGCAATGAGAGGTATCCCTCAGATAGAGGTTACATTCGATATAGACGCAAACGGTATAGTTCACGTTACAGCAAAAGACCTTGGAACAGGAAAAGAACAGAAAATAACAATAACTTCTAACACTAACCTTTCTGAAGAAGAAATAGAAAGAAAAGTTAAAGAAGCTGAAATGAACGCTGAAGCAGATAAAGCTAAAAAAGAAAAAATAGAAGCTGTTAACCAGGCTGAATCAACTATATATCAGACAGAAAAAACATTAAAAGAAGTAGAAGACAAAATAAGCGCTGATGATAAAGCTGAAATAGAAAAAGCTATAGCAGATGTAAAAGCTGCAAAAGATAAAGAAGATGCAACAGCTGAAGAAATAAGAAATGCAATAGATGCTTTAATGCAGAAATTCCAGAAAGTATCTGAAGTAATGTATCAGCAGGCACAGCAGGCTCAGCAGCAGGCAGGTGCTGAACAGGCTGAAACAGGATCATCAAACAACGATGACAATGTTGTAGATGCAGATTTCAAAGAAGTATAAGATAAAAGATAACTATATTTCTGAAATAGTCCTATAAAACTTGAGTTTTGAGAGACTGAATAATATAATAATATAGTTAGGTAGAATGATATAGAAGATGATAGCTTGTAGTTTGTATTCTACAAGCTATTGTTTTAATGAGAGAAAATTAAATATTTAAAAGGGGTGCACAAAGTGAGCGGTAAGAGAGATTACTATGAAGTCCTTGGAGTTGCCAAAGGTGCAACTGCTCAGGAAATTAAAAAAGCATATAGAAAACTTGCCATGAAATATCATCCGGACAGAAATCCAGATGACAAAGAAGCAGAAGAAAAATTCAAGGAAGTAAACGAAGCGTATGAAGTACTTTCTGACGACGAAAAAAGAAAAATGTACGATCAGTTCGGTCATGACGGTGTAAACGGTCAGGGCGGATTCGGAGGCCAGGGAGGCTTCGGTGGATTCGGCGGTGGCGGATTCAGCGGAGGTTTCGGCGGATTTGAAGATATATTCGGCGATATATTCGGCGGAGGATTTGGAGGCTTCGGCGGTGGCGGAAGTGCCAGAAGAGGTCCTCAGAGAGGTGCCGATATAAGACAGTCTGTCAGAATAACATTTGAAGAAGCTGCAAAAGGTGTTAAAAAGAAAATAAAAGTAACAAGAAACGACGAATGTGACAACTGTCATGGAACAGGATGCAAACCTGGAACATCTAAAAAAACTTGTCCTAACTGTCACGGAACAGGATCTATAAGAAGCGTACAGAAAACTCCGTTTGGAAACATAGCTACAAACAGAACTTGTCCTACATGTGGAGGTACAGGTGAAATAATAGATACTCCATGTAATGTATGTGGTGGAAAAGGAAGCGTAAGAAAGACTAAGACTATCGAAGTCGATATACCAGCGGGAATAGACGATGGTCAGATGATAAAACTTGCAGGTCAGGGAGAATTCGGTGAACCGGGAGCTCCTAGAGGAAATCTGTATATAGTTGTAGAAGTTGCTCCACATCCTGTATTCAAGAGAGATGGATACGATATATACCTTGAAATACCTATAACATTTGTTCAGGCTGCTCTTGGTGATGAGATAGAGGTGCCTACACTTGATGGTAAGGTCAAATACTCTATACCAGAGGGAACTCAGAGTGGAACAGTATTCAGACTTAAAGAAAAAGGTATAAAACGTATGAGAGGAAATTCAAAAGGAGACCAGTATGTAAAGGTATCTGTTGAAGTTCCGAAAAAACTTAATGAAAGACAGAAAGAAATACTAAGAGAATTCGCAGGTGAATGTGGGTCGGGCAACCATGAAAAGAAAAAAACGTTCAGCGAAAAGATAGAGAATTTCTTTGGAAAGAAAAAATAAAATCTGATAAGGATTTTTGATATGCGAATAAAATAAACAATCCGTCGGGAAAATACATGCCTATATACGGGCAGTATGATCCAGACGGATTTTATTTTTATAATTATTAGAAAGCAAAATGATTGTTGGAATATAGTATATTATGCTTTTTTTTTTAAAAAAGGGTGAGAAAGAGTTGATTTGTATGAGGAATAGATATAAGATAACTAGACAAATAAATAAAAATACAGACAGAATGGCTCTGTCCTTTTATGTTGTAAAAAATTTTATAGATATATATAGGACACATTGTGCCCACGTTTTGCGTGGATATGATGTGTCCTTTTTGTTTGAATAAATCTTCTCTTGCTAAATTTACCTGTATATATATATGAAATTATAGAAAAGGAGGAAATGATTATGAGAAAAAAACTAATTGCGCTGTTTGCAAGTATGTGCATGATTATTTCTATACTGCCCGTCACGGCGCTGGCGGCTGCGCCGAACAGACAGGTGATCTATGTAGGCAACGAAAATGTGACAAGCGGCGGCTACTGGACGACGGACAGCGCTGGAACTGTCACCGCATTCACAGGCGAAGGCACACCGGCGGACAAATTTATCCATTATGACGCAGAGAACAATGTCCTGACCCTGCGCAACGCCACCATTAAAAAAGGATTGGATTATAATCCGGGTATTACAGGTAGCACATACATCAATAGTTCGGCCATTGGCGTGTTCAATGAGCACGGCAATGCAGAATTGACCATCAAATTGGAGGGTACCAATACAATCGCAGAGGTTAGCAAAGGGATTTATGTGTTGACGACCAGTAGTTCTGCCAGTAATGCTACCCTGACCATTGAGGGCGACGGCAGTCTGGATGCCAGCGCGAGTCAGACCGGCATCTGGGTTCAGGGCAACAGCTGCGCTGCCGCACTGAGTATCGAGAATGCCAAGGTCACTGCAACCGTAGTTGATGGCTATGGCGGCAATGGTGTTTTCGTGCAGTCCAGCGAGAACTCGTCCGTCTCTCTGACCGTGAATAGCGGCAGTCTGACCGCGACTGGCAGCGGTGAGATATATGCGGGAATTAAGTTGCAGTTTGGCTCCGGTGGTTCCGGCTCCGGCACGCCCACAGTCACCGTCAGCAACAACGCTATCGTGCGGGCCAACGGCAGTGCCGGTGGAATTACGAGTAATTCTTCTTCTCCGATCCAGTACGAAACAGGCAGCGATGGCAACGGAGGTGTCGTCTTTAACGGCAAGAATGGCACTGTGTACGGCGATGTTGAATTGCAGGAAAATTTGGAGATCAGTACGGACGAAACTCTGAACATCGGAAAGGACGCCAGCCTTACCGTGCCAAAGGGAACGACTTTGAACAATAACGGTACAATAAACAACGATGGAACCATTATCAACAAAGGTACACTGAACGGTGATGTAAGTGGCAGTGGTACGATTGAATCTATTCCTGAAATTAAAACAACAATTATGAAAGATGGAACAGTAGGTTCAGAATATAGCCAAAAACTTGAGGCTGAGGGAAATAATATTAGTTGGAGTATTGAACGTGGAAAAATACCTGATGGTTTAACCCTAAGCAATAATGGTACTATATCAGGTACACCAACTAATGCGGGTACTTATAGTTTTACTGCAAAAGCTGAAAATAAAGCTGGTAGTGCCAGTCAAGAATTTTCTTTGACAATCAATCCTACTACCTATAATGTAATAGTTGAGGAAAGTGCAAATGGTAAAGCAACCGCTTCAGAAAATTCTGCAACAGAGGGAACAGAAATTACTTTAACAGCAACACCAAATAGTGGTTGTCACCTTGTACGTTGGGAAGTTACTCAAGGTAATGTTACTATCAAAGATAATAAATTTACGATGCCGGCAGAACCTGTAACTGTAAAAGCAATTTTTGAACGCAATTCCAGTGGAGGAGGTACAGTTACACCACCATCACCTACTCACACAGAGATAATAGGAAAAGACCGTTACGAAACAGCAGCACTTATAGCTGATAAGATAGGATACTACGACACAGCTGTACTTGTAAATGCAGAGAATACTATGTCGGATGGACTTTCTGCATCTGCACTTAGCGGAAAATACAATGCACCTATACTTCTAACTAAAAAAGACAGTATCCCAGACTCTACAGTGAAAAGACTTAAAAAAGCATCTACAATATACATAATCGGTGGAGAAAATGCGATAAGTGAAAATGTGGAAAAAGAACTATCAGGCAAAAAAGTCATAAGAATAGGTGGAAGCAATAGATATGAAACATCAGAGCTTATTGCAGAGCATATAGGAAATTACGACAGGGCATTTATAGTAAACGGACTTGAAGGTGAGGCAGATGCTATGTCTGCATCAGTTGTATCGTCAAAATACAATGCACCTATAATACTTACAAACGGTAAAAATTCAGATTACGACCAAAAATCTGATACAAAATACTATGCTATAGGTGGAGAAGAAGTCCTTTCAGATTCTATCGTATCAGAATACAATGCGGAAAGAATTTCCGGAGATGACAGATATGAAACAAGTAGAGAAGTGATAGAGAAATTCTACAGCAGTTCTTCAAAATATTACTTTACAAATGGAAATACACTTGTAGATGCACTTTCAGCATCACTTCCAGCCAAAAATTACGGAATAGTGCTTGTATCTTCAAAATCAGACAACTCAGTCCTTGAAGACAAAAATACTGTTCAGGTCGGAGGAATGGATTTTGAAATATCTGCAAAATAATATATATAAAACTATGATACACGTCATATAAATATATAAAACAGGTATCTGATAATTGTCAGATACCTGTTTTTATTAATGAAATATTTACTTTTGGATACTTTCATATATTGCATTTTCAACTATATTCATAGATTCCGAAAGTTCTTCATCAGATATTATAAGTGGTGGTGCAAGAGTCAGAACATTTCCCTGTGATACCTTGAAACTCAGACCGTTTTCCAGACAGTTATACAGTATTTTTTCTGCAAGGTCTATATCTTTTTCTTTTGATGCTCTGTCTTTTACAATTTCAATGGCGATAAGTGCACCGACACATCTTATATCTCCTATACATTCAAATTTATCTCTCATTTCATATACTCTTGAAGTCATGAATTTTTCAATTTCGGAAACTCTGTCAAGTATATTATTGTTTTCTATGTATTCGATAAGAGATAATCCGATAGCTGTTCCCAGAGGACTTTTTTCATGAGTGTAATGTCCAAGTGATATTTCACTGCATACATTGTATTTTTCATTGGCTATTACAGCTGACAGTGGATAAAGAGATCCGCCAAGCCCTTTTCCTATGACAAGTATGTCAGGTTCTATGTCGTAATTCTGATAGGCGAACATTTTACCTGTTCTTCCGAATGCTGTAGGTATTTCATCAAATATCAGAGCTACATCGTATCTGTCACATATATCTCTCAGTTTTCTGTAGTATTCCTTTGGTGGAATCTGTACATCTGTACATCTTATGGGTTCCATTATTACTGCACCTATGTCACCTTCGCATCTGCATATATATTCAAGGTAGTCGAGACATTTGAATCCGCAGTCATCGCAGTTTCCAAATGGACATCTGTATGAATTGTACGGCATGATATGCTCTGTTCCTGGTAAAAGAGGTCCTATTCCCTCTCTGAAATGTGCTTCTCCGCCAACTGATATGGAGTCAAGTCCTGCACCGTGAAAAGAATCCCACAGTGATATCGTTTTGAATTTCTTTTTAGCGTATCGTACCATTTTAAGGGCAACTCCTATAGAAGCTGTTCCTGATGGTGTGAATAGAACTCTTTTGTTTCCTCCATTGAGTTCAGATAATTTTTTTGCAAGATTTATTGCTGTCTGATTTGTGTATCTTCTTGGAGAAAATGACAGATTTTCAAGCTGTGTTTTCAGTGCATTTATAAGGTATGGATGATTGTAACCAAGCTGATGAACACTGTTTCCATGAAAATCCATTATTTTTCTTTTGTCCTTTGTGTACAGATATATACCGTCTACGCTTTCGACACAGTCAAGACACGGTGTTGAAAGTGCCTGATGTATAAAATATTTGCTGTCTTCTTCAAGAATTCTGTATGTAGAGTCAGAAATGTTTTTTTTCTGCCACTCAATACGTCTGTCGCTCAGATTTATATCTCCTTCTGTTCTGTTTGCCATAAAATACCTCCTGATTTATATTTGCAGAGTAAATAATATCATATCAGTGTTAAGTAATTTTTAAATAGGAGGATAACAGCGTGTAGATATTTATAATATACGACAATAGAATTTATATGATATAATATAATTTAGAATTTATTGAAGACTAGGTATTTGATGCGGGTACAGATGAGCATTTTTTATTTGAAAGGAAAGGTGATAATATGGGTAACTGGATAGAGATAACTATAAGAACTACAACTGAAGCAGTTGAAGCTATAACTAATATACTTTATGAAAATGGAGCTGCAGGAGCTATGATAGAAGATCCTAGCGATTTCAAATTCCAGAAAAAACATGAGTACGATTGGGACTATGTTGAAGAGGAAGTATTCAAAAAAGGTGAGGACGACTGCGTAAAAATAAAAACATATATATCAGAGGAAAAGAACGTACCAGAGTTTATAGAAAATGTAAAACAGAGAATAGCACTTCTTTCTGAATGTGGTATAGATGCAGGTGAAGGTAGTGTATCTATGGATACAGTAAACGAAGCTGACTGGGCAAATAACTGGAAAAAATACTACAAGCCTACAAAAGTTGGTGAGAAGATAGTAATAAAACCTTCATGGGAAGAATATGAGGCTCAGGATGGAGATATAGTTATAGAACTTGATCCAGGTATGGCTTTTGGAACAGGAACACACGAAACAACAAGTATGTGTATATGCGAACTTGAAAAATATGTAACACCTGATTCAAAGGTATTTGATATAGGTTGCGGAAGTGGAATACTTGCAATAGCAGCTGCAAAATTAGGAGCAAATGATGTAGTAGCAGTGGATCTTGACGAGGTTGCTGTTGAAGTTGCAAAAGAAAATGTAGCAGAAAGTGGAGTTGAGGACAAGGTAACTGTTCTTCACGGAAACCTTACAGATGTCATAAATGACAAAGCTGACGTGGTTGTTGCAAATATAATAGCTGACATAATAAAAATACTTGCAAAAGATGTAAAAACATTTATGAAAGAAGATGCAATATTCATATCTTCAGGAATAATACTTGCAAAAATAGACGAGGTAGTTGAAAGCCTTGAGGAAAACGGACTTGAAATAGTTGAAGTTATAAGAAAAGGCGAATGGTCAGCTATAGTATCAAAAATAAAAAAATAGGAAAATAAATATGGACTGGACGTGGACTATGGATAGATTTTTTGTGGATAAAGCCAGTATAGATACAGAAAACGGAAAATGTACTATAACTGGTGAAGATGTAAAGCATATAACAAAGGTTCTGAGATATAGAGAAGGAGAGAAACTTGAAGTCTGTGATGGAGATGACAATGAATACGTTGCAGAGATAGTTTCTATGTCAAAGGACGAGGTAAATCTCGATATAATAGAAAAAAGAGATATAAAAAGAGAATCTGATATAAGAGTAAGACTTTATCAGGGAATGCCAAAAGGACCAAAGATGGAGTATATACTTCAGAAACTGACAGAGGCAGGAATTGATGAAATAATACTTGTGGATACAAAAAGAAGTGTAGCAAAAGTCGATTCAAAAAAAGAGGGCAAAAAGATAGAGAGATGGGAAAGAATAATGTATGAAGCTGCAAAACAGAGCAAGCGAGGAAGAATACCATCTCTGAAAGCTGTACTTAGTTTCAAAGAGGCACTTGAGGATATGAAAAGAAATGATCTTAATTTATGTCCTTATGAAGATGAGAGAAATATACCTATGATGAAGGAAATAAAAGGAACAGATGCAAAAAAAATAGGTATATTTATAGGGCCTGAAGGTGGTATAGCAGATGAGGAAGTAGCATCTCTGAAGGAAAACGGAGCAAAAGTTGTTACACTTGGACCGAGAATATTCAGAACAGAGACCGCTGGACTTGTGGCTACATCAATAGTTCAGTATGAACTTGGAGATATAGGTAGATTAGAGGAGGAATAGAGTGAAAAAAGTTGCTTTTTATACTCTTGGCTGTAAAGTGAACCAGTATGAAACTGAGGCTATGACGGAGCTTTTCGAGGCTGCTGGTTATGAAGCTGTAAACAGCGAGGAGTATGCAGATGTTTATGTTATAAATACATGTACTGTAACTCATATGAGCGACAGAAAATCGAGACAGTATATAAGAAGAGTAAAAAAGAAAAATCCTGAAGCTGTAATAGCTGTTGTAGGATGTTATTCTCAGGTTGCACCTGAAGAAATACTCGATATAGAGGAAGTAAACCTTGTTATGGGTACAAATGACAGAAGACATATAGTAGAAAAAGTTGAGTCTGTTACTCACAATGATAAAGTGTCTACTGTTGACGATATAATGAAGGTAAAGGAATTTGAAGAAATAGAAATAAGCCAGACAAACGGCAAGACAAGAGCTTTTATGAAGATACAGGACGGATGCGACAGATTCTGTACTTATTGTATAATTCCATATGCAAGAGGTAGAGTAAGAAGCAGGGATCTCGACAATATAGTTGAAGAGGTCAGAAATCTTGCTGAAAATGGATACAAAGAGGTTGTACTTACAGGTATACATGTTGCATCTTATGGAAAAGATATAAAGGATAAAAAAGTAGGTCTTCTTGACGTAATAAAGGCCATAAATGAAATAGACGGTATAGAGAGAATAAGAACAAGTTCTGTTGAGCCTATACTTTTCACAGATGAATTTGTCGAGGCTATATCTTCTATGAAGAAAGTGTGTCCTCATTTCCATCTTTCTCTTCAGAGTGGATGTGATGAGACTCTGAAAAGAATGAACAGAAGGTATACTTCAGGTGAGTATAGAGAGATTGTTGAAAGACTTAGAGAGAAAATGCCGGATGTCGCTATAACTACAGATGTTATAGTAGGTTTCCCTGGAGAGACAAATGACGAGTTTGCAAAGACAAAGAAATTCCTTCAGGATATAGGTCTTGCACAGACTCATATATTCAAATATTCTCCAAGAAAAGGAACTCCAGCTGCGACTATGGAAAATCAGATAGATCCTCAGATGAAACATATGAGAAGTGAACAGCTTATATCTCTTGGCAAAGAGAATTTCAGAAAGTTTGCTGAGAAATTTGTCGGATCTGAGATGGAAGTTCTGTTTGAGGAAATGAACAAGGATGGAAATTACGAGGGACTTACAACAAATTATATAAGAGTTGAAGTTCCATCAGAAAAAGATATATCAGGAGAGATACTGAAAGTAAAAATAACTGAGGTTAAAAATGAATCAGTAAAAGGAATTCTTGCCTAGTATATAGAAATAATATAGATAAGGTATTATAAATTGACAGTGTATACTGCTTATATAAAAATAGACTACGAGGTGATGAAAATGGATTGTATATTCTGTAAAATAGCTAATGGGGAAATACCTTCAACAAAGGTTTATGAAGATGATAAGGTACTTGCATTCAACGATCTTAATCCGGTTGCTCCATATCATATACTTGTAATACCAAAAAAACATTATGAAAGTATAATCGATGTTCCAGACGAAGAAATGGATATAATAGCACATATACACTGTGCAATAAATAAAATAGCAGCCGAAAAGGGATTTGACAAAGAAGGATTCAGAATAATAAACAACTGCGGTGAAAATGGAGGACAGGAAGTAAAACACATACACTACCATGTTCTTGCAGGAAAAAAACTTCCTAATTATGAAGCAGAGCAGAAATAATTAAGTATTTGCAGTCTGTGTAAAAAGAATGTAAAAAATTATGCAATTTGAGTTGTAAAAACACTTGATAAATGAATAAAATTAGTTTATACTAGATTAAGTGTTAGGTTTGTAATCCTTAACAGTTGTTACAGTCCCAGCATAATTGCGCTATCGAGGGGAGGGAAAAAGAATGTCAGAAGTTAGAGTAAGAGAAAACGAATCATTAGACAGTGCTTTAAGAAGATTTAAACGTCAGTGTGCTATGTCTGGCATAATGTCAGAAGTTAGAAAAAGAGAGCACTACGACAAACCAAGTGTTAAACGTAAGAAAAAAGCTGAAGCAGCTAGAAGAAAAAACGCTAAAAGATAGTAGCAAAAATTAAGCAAAGAGGTGAGGGGAAATGTCCCTTAAACAGAAGTTACAGGAAGATCTTAAAACTTCAATGAAAAATAAGGATACAGTCAGAAAATCTGTTGTTACCTTAATCAGATCTTCAATAAAGCAGATAGAAGTTGATAAACGCATCGAACTGAACGATGATGATATTATTGATATAATATCAAAACAGTTAAAACAGCGCAATGACAGTTTAGAGCAATTTCTTGATGCCGGAAGGGAAGATTTAGTTGAAGAAACTAGATCAGAAATAGAAATTTTAAAAGAGTACCTACCTCAGCAGTTAAGCGAAGAAGAGCTAAATGAGATTGTAAAACAGACTATATCTGAAGTAGGAGCAACTTCTATGAAAGATATGGGAAAAATAATGTCAGCTATAATGCCTAAAGTAAAAGGTAGAGCAGACGGAAAACTAATTAATAAATTAGTTAAGGAAAACTTACAATAATAATGTATATAATGGCCTGGATGTATGTCCAGGCTTTTAAACGTTTATCGGGAATAATTAAAAATATACAGACTTCAAAAAAATATTTCCAATTGTACAAAATATTTAATTTGTTCAATTGGAAATATTTTTTTCTGAATAAAAGAACGATTATAATACTTAACTCACATATTTTCATAATAACACAAAATTCAAAAAATTAAAAGACTTCAATTTATTCTAAAACCATAGTATTATATAACTAAGCTAAAAAGACATAAACATCAAAAAAATAAATCAAAAGAAAACGTTTATGTTGGCTTACGAAGGGAGAGGGTTTTATGAAAGTTACAGTATCTGCAAGACATATGAAGTTAACAGACGGTATAAAAGGATACACAGAGGAGAAACTAAAAAGACTGGGAAAATACCTTGATCCTGATACAGAAGTTAGAGTAACAGTCAGTGCAAAGAAAGACAGTCAGAAAGTAGAAATAACTATACCAAACGTAAATGGACGTACTATAAGAGTTGAAGAAGAGCAGGAAAATTTATATCCAGCAATAGATATGGTATGTGATACATTAAGTAGACAGATAGTTAAATACAAAACTAAATTCAAAACAAGAGTTCCTGGAAACTTCTCTATAAGATATGAAGGAATAGAAGAATTAGCTCAGGAATTAGATTATGAACCAGAAGAACCAGAAATGGTAATAGAAAGAAGAAAGAAATTTGCTCTTAAACCTATGAGCCCAGAAGAAGCTATACTTCAGATGGATTTAGTTGGACATGATTTCTATATGTTCAGAGATCGGGACAGCTTTGAAATCTGCGTTGTATATAAGAGAAAAGAAGGCGGATATGGTTTAATAGAACATGAAGAATAGATTATATAAGGGACTATCAGAAGATAGTCCCTTTTTTATTATTCAAAAGGATATATAACATTCCAGCTTTTTCTAAGAGTATCCATATACTTCATCACAGTAAGTGTAAGTTTATGATTTACAGATTCGGATTCTTTTTTACCTTTTGATATATCATTTATACATTTTTCCACTTCATATTCAAATCCTGTAATCTGATTTGAAAAATCTACAGTTTCTATACACTCTCCGTTTTTGAATATATCAGCTTTCTGAGGATTGTTTATATTATCTATAAATACATATCCATCTGATCCGTATATATATCCAGGATTTGAACTGTCTGAAAGAATGGTAGCCTGAAGTGTTGCAGATTTGCCGCTTTTCCAGTTCATTATTATAGAGTCCACCGCGTCAACACCTGATTCAAGATAAGTACATTTTCCAAATATATCTTCTATATCATTTCCGAACAGCATCATGGCAAGATGTATAGGATAAATACCTATATCAAGAAGTGCACCGCCGGCACATTCCGGTGAATTTATTCTTTTGACATCTCTTATATTGTATCCTATATTTGCAGTTAATGATTCAAGTGAACCGATTATTCCACTTTGTTCAAGACCTGCAAAGAAGTCTGCAGACGGCATAAATCTTGTCCACATAGCCTCTGATACAAATACATTATATTCTTTTGCAATATCAAAAACTTCTTTTGCCTGGCTGTAGTTAACAGTAAATGGTTTTTCAACTAGAATATTTTTACCGTTTTTTATACACAAAATAGCGTGTTCATAGTGCATAGTATGTATAGTAGCAATATATATAAGGTCTATGTCATTGTCCTTTGCAAGAGATTCATAGTCGCCATAGAATTTTTTTATATTGTATTTTTCGGCAAAAGCTTCGGCTTTTTCTAATGATGAGGCACCTATAGCATAAAGCTCTACATCATCTCTGTTCATAAGATTTATAGTTTCAGCCATTTTTCCGGCTATAAAACCAGATCCTAAAATACCTATTTTCATAAAATACCTCCCTAAAAAATGAATTATATTGAGTAAGTCAGATTAAATTAGTGCCAAATATCTTTTAATTATTTGAAATTTTTAGTTTTGACATATTTAATATGGGTATAGTTTATAATAACATAAATAATGGAGGTATATAATAATGAAAAAAACAGCTTTAATGAATCTGTCTTATGGATTATACACAATCGGAACACTTAAATACGGAAGAAAGGTAGGATGTATAGTTAATACAGTATTTCAGGTAACTTCAGAACCGGCTACTATATGTGTTAGTATGAACAAAAATAACTTTACACATGATTGTATAAAAGAAAACGGCAAGTTCAGTGTTTCTATACTTTCTGAGGAAACAAATCCTGCTGTTATCAGTTCTTTTGGATTCTCTTCATCAAAGGACAAGGAAAAATATGAAGGATTCAAATACGAATATGTTTCAAAAATGCCTGTAGTTATGGAAAATATGTGCGGATATTTAATATGTGAAGTGATATCATTTGTAGATGCAGGAACTCACAGCCTTATACTTGCAAAAGTTGTAGAATCTGATGTAACAAGTGATTACAAGCCAATGACTTATGAGTATTATCATAGAGTAGTAAAAGGAAAAGCTCCTAAAAATGCACCTACTTATGTAAAAGAAGATAATTCAGAAGAAAAATCAGCTCCAGCAGCGAAAAAATATTACTGTGATGTATGCGGATATGAATACGATGGAGATATAACAAAAGAACCGGATGACTATGTATGTCCTCTATGTAAAATGGACAAATCACACTTCAAACCAGTAATAGAGGAAGAACCAGCGGAAGATCTAAAATACTACTGTGATGTATGTGGATATGAGTATGTGGGAGATATAACAAAAGAATCTGATGATTATGTATGTCCTCTATGCGGAATGGATAAGTCACATTTCCACAAAGTAGAAGATAAGAAAGAAGAAAAGGTTGAAGAACCAGCAGAGGATTTAAAATACTACTGCGATGTATGTGGATATGAGTATGTGGGAGATATAACAAAAGAATCTGATGATTATGTATGTCCTCTATGCGGAATGGATAAGTCACATTTCCACAAAGTAGAAGATAAGAAAGAAGAAAAGGTTGAAGAACCAGCAGAGGATTTAAAATACTACTGCGATGTATGTGGATATGAGTATGTGGGAGATATAACAAAAGAATCTGATGATTATGTATGTCCTCTATGCGGAATGGATAAATCACATTTCCACAAAGTAGAAGATAAGAAAGAAGAAAAGGTTGAAGAACCAGTGGAAGATTTAAAATACTACTGTGATGTATGTGGATATGAATATGTAGGAGATATAACAAAAGAGCCAGATGACTATGTATGTCCTCTATGTGCAGTAGACAAATCACATTTCCACAAGGTAGAAGATAAAAAAGAGGAAAAAGTAGAAGAAACAGCTTCTGAGGAAGTT
Source organism: Peptacetobacter hominis (assembly GCF_006861675.1). Lineage (GTDB taxonomy): Bacteria > Bacillota > Clostridia > Peptostreptococcales > Peptostreptococcaceae > Peptacetobacter > Peptacetobacter hominis. The sequence continues at coordinate 113,959 of NZ_SGJB01000001.1, forward strand.
TATTACTGTGATGTATGTGGATATGAGTATGTAGGAGATATAACAAAAGAGCCGGATGACTATGTATGTCCTCTATGTGCAGTAGATAAATCACATTTCATAAAGAAATAAATAGTATAGAATAATTGTAAAATTTATATATTTTTAAGATAGGAGATGATAAGTCTCCTATTTTTTTATAATTATAAATGGTATAATATATAATGTAGAAGTATAAATATGGAGTTTTGTCCATATAAACAGGAGGAAGTAGTTTGATAATACAGAAAAAATTTTTAATCTCAGAACCGGAGTTTGAAAGAGAGCTTTTCGGAAATTTTGATGAGAATATAAAACTTATAGAAAGTACCCTTAATATAGATGTGACTCTAAGAGAGGGAAATATTATACTTATAGGAGACGAGAAAAATGTTGATGCTGCACTTAGTCTTATGAATGAACTTCATGCTACAGTATCAAACGGCAAAAAGCTGGATAAGCAGTCTATAATGTATTCTCTTTCTCTGCTTATGGAGGGAGAAGAAAACAGAATACAGGAGCTTGAAGGCACAATAGTTCTTACTAAAAAAGGAACGCCGGTACAGCCAAAGACAATAGGACAGAAAGAATATGTAAAACTTATAGAGGACAATGACATAACATTTGGAATAGGTCCGGCAGGTACAGGAAAAACATATCTGGCTGTTGCAATGGCAGTAAAGGCATTTAAAAGAGATGAAGTGAACAGAATTATTCTTACAAGACCGGCAGTTGAAGCCGGAGAAAGTCTTGGATATTTACCTGGAGATCTTCAGGAAAAGATAGATCCATATCTTAGACCGCTATACGATGCACTTTTCGAGATGCTTGGTGGAGATAAGGTAAATAAATATATAGAAAGAGGAATAATAGAGGTTGCTCCTCTTGCATTTATGAGAGGTAGAACTCTTGACAATTCATTTATAATACTTGATGAGGCACAGAATACCACTCCAGAACAGATGAAGATGTTTCTGACAAGACTTGGATTCGGGTCAAAGGCGGTAATAACAGGAGATGTTACACAGACAGACCTTCCTTCAAGCAAGAAAAGTGGTCTTGTACAGGCTACATACATTCTGAAGGATGTAAAAGGAATAGGTATCAAGGAACTTACAGATAGAGACGTTGTAAGACATGAGCTTGTTCAGAGAATAATCAAGGCTTATGATAAGTATGACAAGAGAGAAGCATACAAAAGAGAGCAGAAAGAAGAAAGAAAAAGAAACAGCAAAAGATAGTTAAAAAGCTATATATCAGAATAATAACTAAAAAGAAACAATAAATAAGCAGGTGAATTTTATGAGATTTATATTTGATGACAGACAGGACAAAATAGAATTAAGTGATGAGCTTTATGAAAAAATAGAAGATATTGTTTTGGAAGTACTTGACTACGAAGGATATGACGATGATTATGATATAAGTATATCTTTTGTTGACAACAAAGAAATACATGAACTTAACAAACAGTTCAGAGGCGTTGATAGAGCTACAGATGTACTTTCATTTCCAATGCTTTCAGATGAATTTGAAGATGTAGAATATGAGGAACAGTCACTGGGAGATATAGTTGTATCTCTTGAGAGAGCTCTTGAGCAGAGTGTTGAATATGGACATAGTTTTGAAAGAGAGGTATGTTTCCTTGTATGCCACAGTATGTTCCATTTACTTGGATACGATCACGATACAGAAGAAAATACAAAGGAAATGAGAGAAAAGGAAGAGGCAGTTCTTGCAAAACTTAATATTACAAGGGAGTAGTCGAATATGGATGAAAACGGAAAAAAGAAAAAAAGAAAGCAGAATATAATAAAATCCTTCAATGCGGCAATAGAGGGTATAATATATACGTTCAAGTCAGAAAGAAATATGAAAATACATTATCTGATTTCATTTGCCGTATTGGTGATAAGTCTTTTCTTTAAACTATCAAGACTGGAGTTTATAATGCTTTTGACTTCGATAACTGTAGTAGTTGTTGCGGAAATGTTCAATACAGCAGTTGAAAAAACTGTAGACCTTGTAACATCTGAATACCACGAACTTGCAAAGATAGCAAAAGATGTGGCAGCGGGAGCAGTTCTTGTAGCAGCCCTCAATTCAGTTGTGGTTGGATATATAATTTTTTATGATAAGCTGACACAGCTTTCCGGATATCTTATATATTCGATAAGAGAATCGGAACTTCATATAACTCTTATATGTATAGTTCTGGTACTTATTGCCGTTGTTGTCGCAAAGGCACTTACAGATACAGGAACTCCTATGCAGGGAGGTATGCCAAGTGGTCATTCGGCACTTGCATTTGCAATTGCCACTGCAATAACTCTTATGACAGAGAGGGTTGAAGCATCAACTCTTGCGTACATAATGGCGGTACTGGTGGCACAGAGCAGGATTGAAGGAAAGATTCATACATTCTGGGAAACTATAGCAGGAGGTGCACTAGGAGCATTAATTGCAATACGGGTATTTCAGCTCGGTTTGTTCTACTAGAAAAATGGAAATTGAAGCTGAATATGTGGTATAATAAACTTTAACACAAAATGATACAGTTTAAGGATTAGGAGAATAAATATGTTCAAATCAGGATTTGTCAGTATAGTAGGTAGACCAAATGTAGGTAAATCTACTCTAATGAATAATGTAGTCGGAGAAAAAATAGCTATAATGAGTGATAAGCCTCAGACTACAAGAAATACAATTCAGGCTGTCTATACAGATGAAGAGGCACAGATAATATTCCTTGATACACCGGGAATACATAAGCCGAAAAATAAGCTTGGAGAAATAATGGTAAAAGCTGCAACAGATGCATTCAGCAATGTTGAGATGATACTTTTTGTTGTAGACAGTTCAAAAAATATAGGTCCGGGAGACAGAAGAATAATAGAGGAACTTAGAGGTTCAAAAACTCCTGTAGTTCTTGTTATAAACAAGATAGACCAGATAGCAGATAAAGACGAACTTTTTGATATAATAAAAATGTACGACAAAGAAGGCGTATTCAGTGAAATAGTTCCAATATCTGCACTTAAAGGAAAAAATATAGAAACACTTGTTGAAGTTATCAAAAAAGGTCTTGAAGAAGGGCCAAAATATTTCCCTGATTATATGATAACAGATCAGCCGGAGAGAGTTCTTATAGCGGAACTTATAAGAGAAAAAGTTCTTCATTATGTTGATGATGAGGTTCCTCATGGAGTTGCGGTTGAGATAGAAAGAATGAGAAAAAGGGAAAACAGAGATATAATAGACGTATCAGCAGTTATATACTGCGAAAGAGATTCCCACAAGGGAATAATAATAGGAAAAGGCGGAAGAAAATTAAAAGGAATAGGAAAATCCGCAAGACAGGATATAGAACTTCTGCTTGGTTCACAGATAAACCTTCAGCTTTGGGTAAAAGTAAAGGAAAACTGGAGAAACCTGCAGAATTATATAAACAATTTCGGTCTTAATGACAATAAATAATACGACTGAAAAATATATTAAAAAGGTGGAAAAAAATGGACAGGACACGGGAAACATCGCAGGATTTGCTCGAAGAGGTCAAATCGCTAATAGAAAATCATAAATACTTTGAACTTAGAGAACTTCTTGAGGAATATCACATAATAGATATATTTGATATTATGGAATCTCTTGAAGATGAGGATATGCAGATAAAACTTTTTGAAGTACTGCCAAGTGATATGGCAGCATCAATTCTCGAAGAAAGTGGAGTTGAATTTTTCAGTAATATGATATCAAAGCTTGAGATAGAGCATGCAAAGAATATTCTTGAATGTATGTCTCTTGGAGATATGGCTGATATACTTAATGAACTTGAAGAGGATGAGAGATTAAAGATAATAGATTATCTTAATCCAGAAGATGCTGCAGCTGTAAAGGAACTTCTTTTCTATGAAGATGATACAGCAGGTGGTACAATGACAAAAGGATATATTTCAATAAACAAACATATGACAGCACTTGAGGCTATAGAACATATGAGAGAAGAGGCTGAAGATGCTGAGACAATATATTATATATATGTTGTCGACGATGATGGAAAACTTGTTGGAGTATTATCTTTGAGAGAGCTTATAGTAGCAAGAAATGACTCTATAATAGAGGATCTTATGATTGAAAATCTTGTATCCGTATATGATTATGAGGATAGAGAGGAAGCTGTAAGACTTGTATCAAAATACAATCTTGTTGCAATACCTGTAATAGATAAGGAAAATAAACTTAGAGGTATAATAAAGGTAGACGATATAATAGATGTTATGGAAGAAGAGGCAAATGAGGATATGTATAAACTTGCCGGAAGTTCAGAACATGAAATGGATGTAGCAGAGGACGAAAAATCAACTCTTCTTCAGCAGATAACTTCTTCACTTAGAGGGCGTCTTCCATGGCTTATACTTTCTCTGGCAGGTGGAGTGGTTGCATCTCTTATACTTACAAAATTTGAGGTTATAGGGGATTCAAAATTTGTTCAGCTTTTATTCTTCCTTCCTTTAATAATAGGAATGGGTGGAAATACAGGAAGTCAGGCCTCTTCAGTTACAGTAATAACACTTTCAAACAGAGATGTTGAAAGAAAGGATATTATAAAGGAATTCTGTGTAGGGCTTATAGGCGGAGTAATATGTTCTTTGATTTCGGCTATACTGATATATCTGATGTACAGAGATATGGATGTTACACTGATAGTTTCTATAACACTTCTTCTTAACATGGTTATAGGTGCTATTGTAGGTGTTTTAATGCCTCTTTTCATCAGAAAAATTGATTCTGACCCTGCGATAATATCGACTCCTGTAATATCAATGTTTCTTGATATTATAGGAATATGTATATACTATGGAACTGCCATTCTTATGCTTAAACTTATATAGATAAAAAGAAGGAAATCCTATGGGAAATATAAATACAATAAGTACTCAGGGAGTTGTACTGAGAACGGCAGGATATTCTGAAAATGATGTCGTGCTTACAATGTATACCAGAGGTCTTGGAAAAGTAACAGCAATAGCAAAAGGTGCTAAAAGAAACAGATCGCCTTTTACAGCATCTTCCCAGCTGTTTTCATTCAGTGAATTCGTGCTGAAAAAACAGAGGGGGATGTATAGAGTAATACAGGCGGATATAATCAAAAGTTTCTATGATATATCTTATGATCTGGATGCATTTTCATATGCTTCATATATATCAAGACTTGTTGAAAATTCAAGTCTTGAAAACCAGACAAATCACAGACTTTTCAATATGCTTGTAAAGACTCTGTATCTTCTTTCTGAAAAAGGTACAGACAAAGAATTTATAACAGCGGCATTTGAACTTAAGTTTTCAGATTATATGGGGATATGTCCCGTTGTGGATGTATGCAGTTTATGTGGAGACGATACAGGAAACTATTCTATATTCAATATAGAAGAAGGTGGAATGGTGTGCAAAAGATGTGCAGGAAACCTTCAAAATAATATAATTCTTGATGTAACCACAAAAAAACTTATGAAATATATACTTGAAAATGATATAGAAACAGTTAGCAGAGCAAAAGTGAATAGGATTCTTACAAAAGAGCTGTCAAAGCTTATGAAAAAATATATGACAGCTTATATGAGCAATCTGAATCTTAAATCACTTAATATACTTTATGATTTAAATCATTATAAAAAGGGAGCTGATTAGCATGAGCAACACAATAACAATAGAAATGGTAGATCAGGTAATGGAAAGAGTACCTTATGCGACATACAAGGAAGTGAAGGAAGCTCTTGTAAAATCTGAAGGAGATGTACTTGATGCAATTATACTTCTTGAAGAAGAAACATACGCATCAAAAGCAAAGAAAAAGGTTGAAGATATATTCGGAAAAAGCAAAGAGGATATAAAGGATGCCAGGGAAAATGCTGAAAAAGCTATTCCAAAGGATATAAATGAAATAAAGGCTCAGCTTAAAGAACTTTTTTCAAAAACAAATCAGATAAGAGTAATAGTTGAAAAAGATGGTAAATCAATGATGAATATACCATTTACTATAGGAGTTATGGGAACTGCCATAATGCCTATGATAACACTTCTTGGGCTATCAGCGGCTCTTATAACAAAATACAGAGTAAAAATACAGAATGAGTCAGATGGTAACATAGTCGACCTGGGAGAACTTAATGAAGAAAAAGTAAAAATACTTAAGGATATATTCCTTAATACAGCAAACGATATAAAAGAGACATTTGCTGCAAAAGAGGAAGAGGAAGACGATAAGGATGTTACAGATGACTTAATGAAAGAATATGATGAGGTTAATGAAGAAAAATAGTATAAAATACTGATATTCTTTATTTTACTTAATCTATATAATGTCAGTAAGTTGACAATCATGTTTTAATCTGATATGCTTAAAACATATGAAAGTATTGTAAAATAGCCTTTCGTGTATCTGCGAGAGGCTATATATCTATAGGAGGGATTTTTATGAATTTTCAGGAGATGATTCTTGCTTTACAGAACTACTGGTCTAAGCAGGGATGTATCATAACACAGCCGTATGACGTTGAAAAAGGTGCGGGAACTATGAACCCTAATACATTTTTAAGATCTTTAGGGCCAGAACCATGGAAGGTATGTTATGTGGAACCTTCAAGAAGACCTGCAGACGGAAGATACGGAGAAAATCCAAACAGACTTTATCAGCATCATCAGTTCCAGGTTATACTTAAGCCTTCTCCAGCTGATATACAGGATTTATATCTTGACAGTTTAAAGGTTATAGGAATAGATCCTCTTGAGCACGATATAAGATTTGTTGAAGATAACTGGGAAGGAGCAACTGTCGGAGCATGGGGACTTGGTTGGGAAGTATGGCTTGATGGTATGGAAATAACTCAGTTTACTTACTTCCAGCAGGTAGGAAACCAGGAATGCGAGCTTGAGACAGGAGAAATAACTTACGGTCTTGAGAGAATAGCAATGTATCTTCAGAATGTAGACAGTGTTTACGATCTGAAATGGAATGATGAGATAACTTACGGAGAGGTATTCCAGAAACAGGAATATGAAAACTCTGTATATTCATTTGATGAATGTAATGCGGAACTTCTTTTCCATCTTTTCGATGAATATGAAAAAGAGGCTTTAAAACTTATGGATAAAGGACTTGTTGTTCCTTCTTATGATTATGTATTAAAATGCTCTCACACATTCAACACTCTTGATGCAAGAGGAGCAATAGGAGTAAGCCAGAGAGCATCATTTATAGCTAGAGTAAGAAATATGGCTAAAGTAATAGCTGAAACATATATAAAACAGAGAGAAGAAATGGGATTCCCTCTATTAAAAAAGGAAGGTGACAAATAATGAACAACTACCTTTTATTCGAAGTCGGCGTTGAGGAAATGCCTTCAAGATTTGTTGCAAGTACTTTAAAACAGATAAAGGAAAGCGCAGAATCAATGCTTAATGAAAAAAGAGTTAAGTTTGACAATATAAAAACATATGCAACACCAAGAAGACTTACTTTTATAATAGAAGGACTTGCTGAGAAGCAGGAAAATCTTGAAGAAGAAGTAAAAGGACCTTCAAAGAAAATATCTCTTGATGCAGATGGAAACTTTACTAAGCCAGCTCTTGGATTTATGAAGAGCAAGGGACTTAATCCTGAAGATATATACTTCAAACAGGCTGGAAAAGACGAATACCTTTTTGCAACAATAAGAGAAGAAGGTGCTGAAACATCTGAAGTATTAAAAGAAATACTTCCTCTTGCAGTAAAATCAGTTGTATTCCCTAAGGCAATGCACTGGGCAGGAAAAGATATAAGATTCGTAAGACCTATAAGATGGCTTGTAGCTCTTCTTAACGATGAGGTTCTTCCTGTAGATTTAGAGGGAATAATAGCTTCAAATGTTACAAAAGGACATAGATTCCTTGGAGCAAAAGAAATAACTGTAAACTCAGTTGAAGACTATATGACAAAACTAAGAGAAAACTTTGTAATACTTGATCAGGCTGAAAGAAAAGAAATGATAGTAAAACAGGCTGAAGAAGTAGCAGCATCTCTTGGTGGAAAAGTAATAATGGATCCGGATCTTCTTGATGAGGTTACTTGTATAGTAGAATATCCAACAGCATTCTATGGAGAATTTGATAAAGAATACCTAAAACTTCCTAAAAAGGTTGTAATAACTCCAATGCAGGAACACCAGAGATACTTCCCTGTAGAGGATGGATGTGGAAATCTTCTTCCAAACTTCATAGCAGTAAGAAATGGTAACAGCCATGGAATAGAGAATGTAAAAGCTGGAAACGAAAAAGTTCTTGAAGCAAGACTTGCCGATGCTTTATTCTTCTATAGAGAAGACCAGAAGAGAGATATAAACTACTTCAAGGAAAGATTAAAAACTGTAGTATTCCAGGCTAAACTTGGAACTATATACGATAAATCTGAAAGACTTGAAAAACTTGCGGGAAGTATAGCTGACATGCTTGGATGCGCAGATGAAAAAGCTGATATAGTAAAAGCTGCAGGTATATGTAAGGCAGACCTTGTAACAAACATGGTATTCGAGTTTGATGAACTTCAGGGTTACATGGGAATGGAGTATGCTAAACTTGATGGAGAAAAAGAAGAAGTTGCAAAAGCTATATACGAACACTATATGCCTAGATTTGCAGGTGACGAGCTTCCATCATCTATACACGGTTCAGTTCTTTCAATAGCTGACAAACTTGATTCAGTTGCAGGATTCTTCGCTATAGGAATACAGCCAACAGGATCTCAGGACCCATATGCTCTTAGAAGACAGGCACTTGGAATAATAAACATACTTATGGAAAACAAACTTACTATAGATATAAGAAAAGCAGCTGAATATGCTCTTGATAACTATACTGAGATTGAATTTGATAAAGAAAAAGTTGTATCTGAGATAATGGATTTCTTTGCAGAGAGAATCAAAAACTCTTTCAGAGATATGGGAATAAGATACGACGTTGTAGATGCTGTACTTAACTCAGATGTAAGCGATATATACGACATGCATAAGAGAGCATCTGAACTTAACGAGTGGATAAACAAAGATGAGCTTGTAGAAATGCTTACTGCATTCAACAGGGTATCAACTTTAGCTGAAAAAGCTGAGGGAACTTGTGTAGACGAAAATCTTCTTAAAGAAGCTCCTGAAAAAGAACTTTATGAAGCATTCAAGTCAGTTAAAACAGAGGTTGAAGTATATCTTGATGCAAAAGAATACGGTAAAGCTCTTGATTCATTCGCATCTTTAAGACCTGCCGTTGACAACATGTTTGATAATGTAATGGTAATGGATAAGGATGAAGCATTAAAGAACAACAGATTAAATATGCTTAAGAATATATCTGATACTATGCTTAAAATATGCGATCTTAACAAAATAGAATATAAGTAAAATCTCTATTATATGACTGCCTGATGAATGTCAGGCAGTTTTTTTGTCAACAAAATAAATAGATTTAATCTATGAATATATAGTAATAAACTATAAACGGTATACAGTTATATAAACTATAATGTATATAGCATATTTTAGGAATGGGAGAGATATAATGCAGATAAATAAGAGATTAAAACAGTTTGGAGTAATAGCTGTAATAGTATTTCTTGTAATTTTATATAAAAAATATCTTAGTGGAATAGGTGTTGAAGATATAAGAATATGGGTAGATGGATTTGGAATTTTTGCACCTATTGCCTATATGGTACTTTTTGCCTTACTTCCTATAGCTTTTTTTCCTGTACCTGTCCTTGCAGTTGCAGGTGGGATAGTATTTGGACTTTTAAAAGGAACTGTTTTTACACTTATAGGAGCGTGGCTTAACAGTGCAATCATGTTTGTAATGGCAAAATTCTTTGCAAGAGAAATGGTTCTTAATTTTCTAAAGAAAAGACTGCCGGAAAAATGGTGGAATAAATTTATAGAAGCAGATGACAAAAGCTCTTTTTTTGTTATATTTGTAATGAGGCTTATACCAGCCATACCATATAATGTAATAAATTATGCAGCAGGACTTTCCGGAATAAGCTTCAGAAATTATATACTGGCTACTATGATAGGGATTTTCCCTGGAACTTTGGTGTTTATAAATATAGGAGACAAGGCATCGGATATATCAGATCCAAAATTTATAATATCTATAGCTCTTCTTGTAATATTAACTGTTGTTTCACTGATACTTGCAAAAAGAATAAATTCAGAAAAAGATATACGGGATGGAGATAAATAATATGAATAAATACAAAGAGAAAATGGAAAAAATGGTTTCTGATTGTATAGAATGCGGTCTATGTACAAGGAACTGTTTATTTTTAGATAAATATAATATTAATTTAAGAGAATTTTCCACAAGAGAAGATATAGCATACCATTGTTTTTTATGTGGAGAATGCAAAAGAGTATGTCCAAAGAATATAGACGGCAGACAAATAGCTCTAGAGATGAGAAAAAAGCTGGTTGAAGATAATTCAGGTAAAATACCGGAAAAAGGCTATTCAATGCTTGTTATGGAAAAGAAGGATTATATATTTAAAAATTACGGAAAAGCAAAAGGAGATACAGTATTATTTCCCGGTTGCAATTTTCCGTCATTCTATCCCGAAGCAACTGATAAAATAGAAAAACTATTGGAATCATATGGTATAGGTGTTGTATATGATTGCTGTGGAAAACCTATATCAGAACTTGGAATGAAAACGGAATCTGATAAAATTATAGAAAATATAAACTACAATCTTGATAGAATAGGTATAAGACGAATAGTGACAATGTGTCCGAACTGCTATTATTTTTTAAAAGACAGGATAAATGCTGAAGTAATAAGTATATACTCTCTTCTTTCAGAGCTTGGAATAGGAAAAAATATCGATATGGAAAATAAATCGTTATTCATACCTTGTCCGGATAGAGACAACCGGGAAATAATTGATAGTTTCTCATGTTTCATAAACGATACTAATAAAATAAAAATTATAAAATCTCAATGCTGTGGTCTTGGCGGATGTGCAGGGGGAAAAGAATCAGATATATCTAAGAAGTTTGCGGATGAAGCAATAAAAAATTCTGAAGAAGAGATGCTTGTATACTGTGCATCATGTGCAGGAAACTTCAGCAGAAATGGCCATAATAATGTAAAACATATTCTAAATGAGATACTGGAAATAGAAGAAAATCCAGAAAAAAGTATGAAGAGTATATTCAATAGAATGAAAAAGAAATTATAAATTATTTAATATAGAATAGATATTATCTATTCAAATAATGAAAGCCATAGTATTTTTCTATTTATATATAGGAATATACTATGACTTTTATTGTCTTAATATATAGAAAATATAAAATGTCAGATATATAATATCTATAGTAATATATATAAATTATAATAAATTTTTATAAAGGGGGAGAAGCTATTGAAAAAGCTTAGTGTAATATTGTTAAGTTTTTCTATGCTTATATCATTTATGCTTTCTGGATGTTCTCAAAAGAAAGCCTCTGAAGACGAAGATACAATAAAAGCCCGGATAGAGGAATATTCTGATGTGGACTTTATAATAAGTGCAGATGAACTTGAAAGTATAAGAAAAAACGATGATGTACTTATTTTTGACTGTAACAAGCCGGAAGTATATGAAAAAGGTCATATCCCTGGTGCAGTAAATATAGGTATACAGCCATTTTCCGATATAAGTGGTAAAATAGGTGAAGAAGGCTGGGGAACAGTTGTAGACAAGGATGAAATGGTAAAAAAACTTAAGGAACTTGGAATAGATAATGAAAAGACAGTTGTATTCTATTCAGATGTAATGAATGGACCTGGAGCCGATGGTAGAGCTGTATGGCAGCTTAGAATGGCTGGTATGGACAATGTGAAATTCCTTAATGGTGGATATACTTACTGGGTTGAAAAAGGATATGAAACTACTAAGGAAGAATCAAAGGCAGTTCCTACAGATAAAGATGTAAAACTTTCTGAACTTGATAAGAGCAGTTCTGCAACAAAAGATTATGTATATGAGAATCTTGATAAAGAGGTTATCCTTGATGTAAGAACAGACAGCGAATATGGCGGTTCACAGAATGCTGGAGAACCAAGAGGAGGACATATAAAAGGAGCAGAAAATCTTCTTTGGCAGGATCTTATGTACTCAAATGGTGTAATAAAGAGTAAAGAAGAAATAAAAGATATAATGGCTGAATACGGTGTAAAACCGGAAGATAGTTTCTGCGTATACTGAACTATGGGTATCAGGTCAGGTTATGTGACTATGATACTTGAAGCCGTTGGCTTCGATAATGTAAAGAACTATGAAGGTTCTATATACGAGTGGGGCGGAGACGAGTCAATGCCTATGGAAAAATAAATAATACAATGAGGTGCCGGTTATTATGGCACCTTTTTATTTTTTGGATATAAAATGTGAAAATGCTATTTACAGAATATGATAATAGGTTATATAATATACTATATAAGCGTGATATGTTAAAAAGTGTAGCACAAATGAAAGAAGGTGATTACCATACAGCTTAACGACAGACAATTGAAGATTATAGAGATTGTTAAGGAAAGAGAGCCAATCACAAGTGAGAACATAGCATCAAGCCTCAATGTGACGCGTGCTACCTTAAGATCTGACCTTGCGATACTTACTATGACAGGAATACTAGATGCAAGACCTAAAGTGGGGTACTTTTATTCAGGAAACAATGAAGTAAATCTTATTGGAAACAATATAAAAGAAAGAAAGGTCGAAAACATAATGAGTGTTCCAGTACTTACTAAAAAGGATGGAAGCATATATGATGCGATAGTGAATATGTTTCTTTCTGATGTAGGAAGTATTGTGATAATTGACGACGATGATAATCTTTGTGGGGTGGTATCAAGAAAAGACCTTTTAAAGGCCACTATGGGTGGAACTGATATACAGAAAATGCCTGTAGGAATGATAATGACCAGAATGCCAAATATAGTTACGCTTGATAAAAATGATACTGTGCTTACAGCAGCAAAAAAAATCATAGAGCACGAGGTCGATTCTCTTCCTGTTGTAGAAAAGTCAGAAGATGAATCAAAAATAAAAGTGGTAGGAAGAATTTCAAAAACAACAATAACCAAGTTGTTTCTTGAAGTTGTTGACAGTTAGGAGGAATGCCCGTGGAAAAGCTTATAGTATATGTTATATCTGATTCTATCGGTGAAACAGCAAGAAATGTTGTAAAAGCTGCAATGTCACAGTTTTACGGTAAGGATCCATATGAAATAAAGAGATTTCCTTTTGTAACAGATCAGAATACGCTTTCTGATATACTTACAAATGCAAAACAGCAGGATGCAATTGTAGTATATACACTTGTTGAAGAAAAGCTTATAGAATTTCTTGAAGATTTTGCTCAGAAGGAAAATATAACAACTATAGACCTTATGTCTGATATGTTAAAGAAGATAAGTGGACGTCTTAATAAAAAACCAAAGAGAGAACCGGGTATAATAAGAAAGCTTGATGAATCATATTTCAAGAGAATAGATGCAATAGAATTTGCTGTTAAATATGACGACGGTAAAGATCCTAGAGGAGTGTTAAAAGCGGATCTTGTACTTGTAGGAATATCAAGAACTTCAAAAACACCTCTAAGTATGTACCTTGCAAACAAGCATATAAAGGTTGCAAATGTACCTCTTGTTCCGGAAGTACCTATTCCAAAGGAACTTTCAGATGTTTCATCAAAGAAAATAATCGGACTTACTAACTCTCCTGAAAAACTGAATCAGGTGAGAACAGAAAGACTGAAGGCTCTTGGACTTTCAAGTAAAGCTAACTACGCTAACTTTGAAAGAATACTGGATGAGCTTGAGTATTCGGAAAAGGTATTTAAGAAGCTTGGATGTCCTGTAATAAATGTAGCAAACAAGGCTATAGAAGAAACAGCCGGGATAATCCTGGATATAATGAAAGAAAATGGACTTAATATATTCAAAGATGGAGAAATATAAAGCTGTGTAATAATAAATTTGGAGAAGTTATTGATACTCAGCTTTAGATATAAATAAAAATATTTTAGAAGGTTATAAAATAACTATTATTGGGGGATTAAAAATGGAAACTAAGTATGTTTACAGTTTTAAAGAAGGAAGTAAGGAGATGAAATCTCTATTAGGAGGAAAAGGAGCAAACCTTGCAGAAATGACAAAAATAGGTCTACCTGTTCCTCAGGGATTCACAATAACAACAGATGCATGTAATGACTACTATGATAATGACAAAGTTATAAGAGCTGAAATAGTAGCAGAAATAGAAGAGCATCTTGCAGAACTTGAAGAACTTCAGGGTAAAAAGCTTGGATGCACTAAGAATCCTTTACTTGTATCAGTTCGTTCAGGAGCAGTATTCTCAATGCCTGGTATGATGGATACAATACTTAACCTTGGACTTAACGATGATAGTGTAATAGGTCTTTGTGAAGCAACTCAGAATGAGAGATTTGCATATGACAGTTACAGAAGATTTATACAGATGTTCTCTGATGTTGCAATGGAGGTTCCTAAGTATAAGTTTGAAAACGTTTTAGACAGAGTTAAGGAAGAAAAAGGATACAAATTTGATACAGACCTTACAACAGAAGATTTAAAAGGCATAGTTGAAGAATTCAAGGGAATATACAAAAAAGAAGTTGGAGAAGATTTCCCTCAGGATCCTAAAAAACAGCTTATGCTTGCAATAGAAGCAGTATTCAGATCTTGGAACAACCCAAGAGCAATAGTATATCGTAAACTTAACGATATATCAAACAAACTTGGTACTGCAGTAAACATACAGTCAATGGTATTCGGTAACATGGGACAGACAAGTGGTACAGGTGTTGCATTTACAAGAAATCCTGCTACTGGAGAAAACAAACTATTCGGTGAGTATCTAATAAATGCACAGGGTGAAGACGTTGTTGCAGGTATAAGAACTCCTCAGAATATATCTACTTTAAAAGATGTAATGCCTGAAATATACGATCAGTTTGTAAAAGTAACTCAGATACTTGAAAACCATTACAGAGATATGCAGGATATAGAATTTACAATAGAAAATGAAAAATTATTTATACTTCAGACAAGAAACGGAAAAAGAACTGCAAAAGCTGCAATAAACGTAGCAGTTGATCTTGTTGAGTCAGGAATAATAGACAAAAAAGAAGCTATAATGAGAGTTGAACCAAATCAGCTTGACCAGCTTCTACACCCAACATTTGAAGATAAAGCATTAAAAGAAGCTCATCATATAGCAAAAGGTCTTCCAGCATCTCCTGGTGCTGCATGCGGTAAAGTTTACTTCAATGCAGACGATGTTGTAGAAGCAGTTGCAAATGGAGAAAAAGCTCTTCTAGTAAGACAGGAAACTTCTCCTGAAGATATAGAAGGTATGGTAAAAGCAGAAGGTATACTTACTGCAAGAGGTGGTATGACTTCTCATGCAGCAGTTGTTGCCAGAGGAATGGGTAAATGCTGTGTTGCGGGATGCGGTGAAATAAAAGTTGACGAAGCTGCAAAAGAAATAAGAGCAGGTGAAGATCTTGTTATAAAAGAAGGAGATTACCTATCAATAGATGGTTCAACTGGTAATGTTTATCTTGGAGAAGTTAAACAGTCTCCTGTTGAGGTAACTGGAAACTTCGAAAAACTTATGAACTGGGTAGATGAAACTAAACAGATGATGGTAAGAACAAATGCCGACAACCCAAGAGATGCAAAAGCAGCTATAGAGTTCGGTGCAGAAGGTATAGGACTTTGTAGAACAGAGCACATGTTCTTTGAAGAAGACAGAATACCAGCAGTTAGAGAAATGATACTTTCTGAAACTGTAGAACAGAGAGAAAAAGCATTAGAGAAAATACTTCCAATGCAGAGAAAAGACTTCTTCGAAATATTTGAGGTAATGGAAGGAAGACCGGTTAACATAAGACTTCTTGACCCACCTCTACATGAGTTCCTACCACAGGATGATGAAACTATAAAAGAACTTGCTGAAAGTATGGGAATACCAGCAGAAAAAATAAGAAAAAGAATAGTAGACCTTGAAGAGTTCAACCCAATGCTTGGACACAGAGGTTGTAGACTTGCAATAACTTACCCTGAAATATGTGTAATGCAGGCAAGAGCTATAATGGAAGGTGCAATACAGGCTGTTGAAAAAGGTATAAAAGTTGTTCCGGAAATAATGGTTCCATTAGTTGGTGAAGTAAACGAGCTTAAAGTTATAAGAGAAATGATAACTGAAACAGTTGAAAAAGTAATGGAAGAAAAAGGTGTAAGAGTAGACTACACAATAGGAACAATGATAGAAATACCAAGAGCATGTGTAACTGCTGATGAAATAGCAGAAGTTGCTGACTTCTTCAGCTTTGGTACAAATGACCTTACTCAGATGGGATTCGGATATTCAAGAGATGACGCTGGTAAATTCCTTGGAGAATATGTAGACAAAGAAATACTTGAAAAAGACCCATTCCAGGTACTAGACCAGAAAGGTATAGGAAAACTTGTACAGATGGGTGCTAAACTTGGTAGAAGTGTAAAACCAGAGCTTAAACTTGGTATATGTGGAGAGCACGGTGGAGAGCCATCTTCAGTAGAGTTCTGCTACAATACAGGACTTAACTATGTATCTTGCTCACCATACAGAGTTCCAATAGCAAGACTTGCTGCAGCTCAGGCTTCAATAAAAAATCCAAGATATTAATAAGTACATTAAAAATAAATAGAAAACAAAAGGTATCCTCTAAAAAGGGGATACCTTTTTTCATGTAGAAATATATTAGAGTAGTATAATTGATATTATTGTAATAATTATATTAAAATTTATATTCAGGTGGTGTATTTATGGGCAAAATAAAGGTATGGACAAAACAGAATATAAAAGTATTAGATGAAATAGAGAAAACGGGTAGATACCTGACAAAGAGAGAATTTATAAAAAAGGATCTCGGAGATGAGGCAGATCTTGTACTTGAAACATATGATTGGCTTGTAAAAAATGGACCTAAAGCTTCAGAAAAGCCTGATTATGCCGATTATCCTGTATGGGTTTCATTTTCAAAGGATGCAACAATGAAACCTGAAAAAGGATTTGCAGTTCTTGAACTTGAAATAGATGAGGATATGATAACTTATATAAATATAGAAAAATGGGGTATGATACTTAATTATTCATATATTCCAAAAGATGAAGAGGATGAGAAAAGACATAAGCAGCTTCTGAAAGACTATGGAACAGGAGATGCACAGGCATATATGAGCAGGTTTTATCCTCAGATAAAGATGGAGATACAAAACAGCTGGAAAAGACTTTTTGACGACTCAATATCAATGGGAAATAATTCATGTTATGGAAATATATGGGAGGTAAGAAAAGAATGGATATTAGGGATAACAAAATAATACTATATGCGAATCAGTCAGATACTGTACTTGATGTTATAGAAAAAGATGGTGTATGTTACTCAAAGAAAAAATATGTAGAGAAAAAATATGAGGAAAGTGCACAGGTTTTTACAACTGCGTATTCTTGGTTTGTAAAAGAGGCAGAAAAATATTCAAAAAAACCTGAAGAGGCAGAATATCCTTATTGGGCATTTGCAGATATGTATAACCTGGATATGTCTGGAGGTGGCAATTTTCTCAAACTTGAAGTTCCGCTTGATGAGGTTGTACTATTTGATGTAAGGGACTGGAACAGAATTCTATGCATGAAATATGTTGGAAAAAATGAAAATGAAGAAAATGAATTCAAGGAACTTCTTAAAAATTATGGAGTAATGGAAACAAAAGTTATGTTTACGACTTTTTATCCAGATTTAAAAAGACAGATAGAAATGAGTTGGAGTAATCTGTTCAGACATAACGACAGTATAAAATCAGGAAATGATACAACAACTTCTGGAGTACAGGCAGGACTTTGGAGAATAAAAAAAGAGTGGATAATAAAATAAAGATATCTGTATAATAAAATGATAGTATAGTTTATGTAAGGTGTAAAAGAAGGGTTTGACAATGGATTTAAAAGAAGCAATAGAAAAAAGAATATCAAGAAGAAGCTATACGGGTGAAGAGATGAGACTGAAGGAAAAAAACAGGATAAATGGTCTGATAGATAGAATAAACCGGACAACGGGTATGTCTATTGAACTTATAGAAGATGGATCATCTCTTGTATCAGGAATGAAAGGATACGGATTTTTCAAGAATGTAAAGGAAGTAATCGTATTAAAGGGCAAAAAAGATATAAAAAACCTAAAAGAAAAAGTTGGATATTACGGAGAAATAATAGTTCTTGAGGCTGAAAAACTTAATCTTGGTACATGTTGGGTAGGTGGAACGTACGACAGGAAATCAAAACTTGTGGATGTGTCAGAAGATGAAGTTGTTGTTTCGCTGATAACGATTGGGAAAGTTCAGGAAAATACTACTCTCAAAGAGAATGTAATAAGAAAGATGATACATAGAAAGAGTAAAAGCATATATGATATGAGCGATTGCGATATAGATATGCCGGATTGGTTTGTCGACGGTATGAAAAGTGTTGTAAGAGCTCCCTCTGCAATTAACTCGCAAAAAACTGTCATATCATTAAAAAATGGGATAGTCTATGCTGGTATAGCTATGGATTATCCGTTTGATGAGGTTGATCTCGGAATTGCAAAACTCCACTTTGAAATTATATGTGGAGGAAATTTTGAGTGGGGAAATAATGGAGTCTGTAACGCCGAAGAAAAAAGTGATTATACTTATGTTTTATAATTAAATACTATAAATATAGGATTGAAGTAGACTGTCTGATATTAATTCAGACAGTTTTTATTTGTTTTTAATATATTTGATAATATGTAAAATACTTTACTTCAATATGTAAATAAAACACTATTGTTTGTTTAAAAATAATGCTATAATATATATTATATAAAATATTTAAATTTCAGTTTTGTGGGTATATATTATAACAGATAAAGACATTGATATTGGTATCGTCATGGAGGTAGTGTATGTATTTTTTTAAGGAAAGTGTAATATCATTTATAGTTGGAAGTATTGCGTTATATGGAATAAATTATTTTAATTTATCATTTAATTTACTGATTATGATTATCGCCTGGTTTTTACTGATTTTGGAGGCTTGTTTCACAGCAAATGTAATAGTAAGACTTTATGAGATTATTATGAAAAAGATAATGAAATAAATAAAACCCATTTTATCAAAGTAATCTACTCGATAAAATGGGTATTTTTATGCTCAAAATTTTGCAATAAAAGAAAACAACATCAGAATAAAACCACAGATTCTAGAGGTTCTTTCCAAGGTTTTATGATTTCCGGAAGCTGATTTTGGATATACAGGGTTTATAAAAAAAGCCAGACCATATATGAAAGTACCTGCATTTGAGAAAAATTCAATTTTGGTAACTGTAGATACAGCGAATAAAATTATTAATATAGTTATCATAATACACATTTGAGTCTTAAAATCAGGTTTTTTCATAAAATCATCTCCTTTAGATATAATCCAATTCGTGATTATATTGTTAGAATTCTATTCATATATAAATTTTTCCTTTATACTGCATAAATAATCGTAAAAGTTATATCAATTGTTATATGATTATTACTTCTCAATATCTCAATGTGAATGTTATAATTATAATAACTTATATAATAGGTTGTTTGAAATTATTAGTGGAATAAGTATAAAATTTAAAAGAATGGTAATAATATATTAGGGGGAGTAAGTATGAAAGAAGAAAAAGTATTTGAAATGCTTTTTAGCAAGGTATATCCGATGTTGATAGCAAAAGCTGAAAGAAAAGGTCGTACAAGAGAAGAGGTAGAAGAGATTACCTGTTGGCTGACTGGATATAGCAAAGAAACAATCAATCAACTTCTGAATACTGATTTGTCATATGGTGATTTTTTCAGACAAGCTCCAAATCTAAATCCGAACAGAAAATTAATTAAAGGTTCCATATGTGGTGTAAGAGTAGAAAATATTGAAAATCCATTAATGCAGGAAATAAGATGTCTTGATAAATTAGTGGATGAACTTGCAAAAGGTAAGAAAATGGAAAATATTTTACGAAAGTAAATTAGTGAATCTATATATTATGAAACAAAATAATATATGAAATATATATCGACTTATAATTTATAAAAAAACGACCATACGGTAATTTTGCTGTATGGTCGTTTTCTTTATTGACTTATATTAGTTATCTTCCCTCTTTACTATCCATCCGTACATTCCATTTGATGGATTTTTCTCATATTTAACAACAGCATCAAACTTATTTCCGTCGCTGTCTTTAAATCCTTTTACCTTTGCCTCTCCCTTTTTAAGTAGGGATTTAACCATAGTCTTAGTAGGTTTCTTCTTCATTCTCTTGAAATACCGATCCTCTTTCCAAATACCGTATCTGCATTCCTTGTAGTTTACGCAGAAAAATCCTTTCTCAAATTCTTTTACATCATTTCCACATACAGGACACTTTCCAAGAACTTCATCTGTATTCTTCTGAGCTTTTGACTCTTTAGATGAATTCCGACCTGATGTCTTGCCGGCAGATTTTGATGATGAAGATTTTGAAGTTTTATTTGTGGAATCAGTTTTTCTTTTCAGAGAAGATGCTTTTACGTATTTCTTTGTCTTCTGGTTGTAGACATAGCTTTCTGTATTTATATTCTGTTTTCTGTCCATCTTCATAGTGTTGACACTTTTGACTATAAACGAGCATATATTATTTAGGTATTCTCTTCTTGTGAACTGTCCTTTTTGTATATCGCTCAGACTTTTTTCAAGTTTACCTGTAAAATCGACGTCGAGAAGTTCTTTGACAGGGAATATTTCAACGAGATTTATTCCAAGCTCTGTGATGGAGTAGGATTTACCTTTTTTTGAGACATATCCGACATCTTTTATTTTTTTCAGAACTTCAGCTCTTGTGGCAGAGGTACCTATAGAATATCCTGAAAGAACTGTAGTATCATCCTCGGATACATTTTTTCCACAGTTTTTCATAGCTTTAAGAAGAGTATCTTCTGTGTATGATTTTGGAGGAGTGGTCTGCTTTTCTACAGGTTTTATATCAAGAACATCTACAACCTCGTTCTTTTGTACTTCTGGAAGAAGATCGTTTTTTTCCTGTCTTCCGTATATTTCAAGATATCCTTTGACTTTCAGAACTTTTCCCTTTGTGACAAATAAATTTCCGTCGACATCCGTTTTTATTTCTGTATTTTCAAATTCTGCAGGAGGCATAAATGCAGCGAGAAATCTATCTCTTATAGCCTCGTACACAATTTTTTCGTCTTCAGAAAGATTTGATGGAACTATGTATGTAGGTATGATGGCACTGTGGCTGTCTACCTTTGAAGAGTCGAAAACTCTTTTTGTCTTTGAAAATTTCAGTTTATCCTCGTATGGAAGTCCTTGTTTAAGTTTGTTCAGGGTCTGCTCGGCCTTTGGAGCCAAACTTTCCTCAAGGTAAATAGAGTCGGTTCTTGGATATGTTATAAATCCACCTTTTCCTTTTCCTTCATAAAGAGACTGACATACACTTAGGACTTTGTCAGATGTGAATCTGGCGTACTTTGAAGTTATATACCCCTGAAGAGATGTAAGAGAAAAAAGTTTTGGTGCATATTCTTTGCTTTTAGTAACTTTTTTATCTTTTATTGTTCCCTTATCAGATGTTATAGAGTCTATAACAGCCTTCCGATCCTCAATAGTATCTATTTTTGATTCTTTTCCTTTAATATATTTTCCCTTGTATGTTCCTTTTTCAGTTTTGAAGTTACCTTCGATTTCATAGTATATTTTTGGAACAAAGTTTTTTATCTCCATTTCTCTGTCGTATACGAGTTTGACAGTTGGAAGTATTACCCTACCGATGTTGAGCATTTTTCCATTTCCGTATTTTAAAGTAGCTACTGATGTGAAATTGATTCCAATAAGCCAGTCTGTTATAAGTCTTGTATATCCAGCTGCCTGAAGATTAAGCATTTCATCATTTTCCTTTAGAGAGTTCATTCCTCTGGTAATATCCTCAGGAGTCCACTCATTTACAAGTATTCTTTTTATAGGTTTCTTTGGTTTTGCCAGAAAGAAAATAAGAAAAGCTATAAGCTCTCCCTCTCTATCATTATCGGTTGCGTTTATTATAAGTTCAACGTCATCTCTTTTTATTAGAGATTTGACTATATTGAACTGTTCTTTTTTATCTGATGTTACTTTGAATTTAAATTTATCCTCGGGTATAAATGGAAAGTTTTCCATTTTCCATGAACCTGAGTAGCGGTCTTTGTCATAGTCTTTCATATCATAAAGTGATACCAGGTGTCCGACCGCATATGTAACTATATATCCGTTTCCCTCAAAATAGCCTTTGTGTTTAGTTTTTGCACCTAGAAAAGACGCTATTGTTCTGGCTACAGAGGGTTTCTCTGCAAGTATAAGTTTCATTTTTTTACTCCTGTATTTTTAGTATATATGTATTATTTCCATTTATTATAGTTTAATATACAATGTAATTACTGAAATATAAGCAAATTACAATAAAGATTTATAACTTATTGTAATTAATATACAAAGTGCATATATTAGTATATAATATTTTTAGATATTTATCAATTGGAGGTCGAAAACATGTTCGAATTAAAAATAAAAAAACTTAATGAAGAGGCTATAATACCAAAATTTGCTCACAAGGGAGACGCAGGAATGGATCTTTATTCTGTATCTGAGGTCGAGATACCTGCAGGTGAGACTAGACTTATAAAAACAGGTATAGCAATACAGCTTCCATCTATGACAGAAGCACAGGTAAGACCTAGAAGTGGACTTGCACTTAAGCATTCTATAACAGTTCTTAATACTCCGGGAACTATAGATGAGGGATATAGAGGAGAGATAGGGGTAATACTTATAAACCACGGAAAAGAGACTTTTACTGTTGAGAAGCATATGAAGATAGCTCAGATGATTGTAAAACCAATATACGAGGTAAATGTTGTAGAGGTTGATGAACTTACTGACTCTGAAAGAGGAGAAGGCGGATTCGGATCAACAGGAACAAAGTAGTATCCAAAAAGGAGTGATTATAGTGAAACGTATTATTATTTATGGAAGTTGTTATGGTTCGACCAGAAAGTATGCAGAAAAACTTTCTGAATTGACAGGAATAGACTGTATATCTTTTGATAAGATAAAGGATATCGAAAAGTATGAACAGATTGTATATTTTGGTGGACTTTATGCAGGTGGTGTAGTAGGACTTTCAAAGACTTTTAAAAAGATTAGTTATGATACGGACACTGTAATTATAACAGTTGGTATAGCTGATAACAAAAGTTCTACTAATATAGAAAATATACGAAATTCTATTAAAAAACAGATTTCAGAAGGACAGTTTGAAAATACAAAAATCTTTAATCTGAGAGGAATACTTGACTATGGTACTATGGGAATCAAACATAAAATTATGATGTTTGGACTTTATCAGAGTATAAAGAAAAAGCCATATGATGAACTGGATGAAGAATCAAAGTCTATTATTGTCACATATAATAAGAGAGTAGATTTTATAAATTTTGATGATCTCGAAAAAATAGTTGAATATTTGAACGTATAATAAAAAGCTGGTGTAATATATATGATATTTACATCGGCTTTTTTATTTAATTTTTGTAGGTATATATGCAATAATATAGTATTTGACGTATAATTATATCATCGAGCTAATAAAGGAGAATTAAAATGAAAAATAGATTTAAAAATATAATTACTTTTTCTGTAATAACTGCAATATCTATGACTTTTATGTCGGGATGCAGTTCAAAAACTACATCAGATGATAAGAATGTTATAAATATATCTGCTGCAGCAAGTCTGAAAGAACCTATGGAAAAAATAGAGAAAACATATGAGGCAAATAATAAAAATATCGATATAAGGGTTAATTACGGTGCATCGGGATCTCTTATGCAACAGATAGAAAACGGAGCACCGTGTGATATTTTTATATCAGCTGATACAAAACAGGTAGAGGAACTTTCACAGAAGAAACTTACTGAAAAAGAAACTGAAATGGATTTTCTGAAAAACAGATTGGTCGCAATAGTATCGGATAATAGCGAAATGGAGAATATAGAAAGCATATCAAATACAGATGGAAAAATAGCAATAGGTGAGCCTGAAAGTGTACCAGCTGGAAAATATGCAAAGGAATACCTTGAGAATATAGATTTGTGGAATAAGCTACAGAGTAGATTTGTGTTCGCAAAAGATGTCAAGGAAGTATATTCATGGGTAAGTACGGGAAATGCCGAGCGGGGATTTGTATATTACACAGACACTGTTGGAAAAGACAATATAAAAATAATAGATGAAGCCGATGAGTTGTCAGAAATAATATATCCAATAACTGTAATAAAAGGAAACTACAGTGAAGATGTAAAAAATCTCTACACATATATAACAGATGATGATTCATCTGTGAAAGTATTCAGGGAATGTGGATATACGGTTATTGAATAGATTTTATTGACTAAAAAATTATAAGGAGAAACTGATTGATGGGATTTGATATATCACCGTTTATAATATCTCTGAAAGTATCTTTTCTGGCAACTATGATAACCTTTGTATCTGGGGTTATTGTTGCGTATTTTGTTACATTTATGAAAAAAAGAGTCAGGATAATTATGGACACAGTATTTACTTTGCCGATGGTTCTTCCACCTACAGTTGCGGGTTTTATACTTCTTGTAATACTGGGAAGGAATGGAACAGTCGGAAAAATTCTTTATAATATGGGAATTGATGTTATATTTACACAGTCAGCAGCAGTGATTGCAGCAGCGGTTGTTTCTTTTCCGATGATATATAGGACAGCGAGATCTTCATTTGAAAGAATAGATGAGGACATACTTCATTCAGGAAGAATTACAGGAATGAATGAGTTTGAATTATTCACAAAAGTAGCGTTTCCAATAGCACTTCCGGGTATAATTGGAGGAACAGTTCTCGGTTTTTCGAGAGCATTTGGCGAGTTTGGAGCGACACTTATGATAGCTGGAAATATACCGGGAGAAACTCAGACAATTCCAATGGCTATATTCTTCGCTGCTGAAGGAAATGATATGAATACGGCTTATATATGGGTATTTGTTATGCTGTCTATGGCATCAATTGTGCTTTATATTATGAACAGTATATCTGAAAAAAATAGTCATATTTAGTTTATATTTTGATTATGATATTATTTATAATGAGTAGCTATATAAAACGATTGTTTAAATAAGTTTTAAGTGGGGGATTAAAAATGTACGAGTTTAGAGATTTAAAAGAAGTATCATATTGTGAGTTAGTTGAATGTTTTAATAAGGCTTTTTCTGATTACGAGATTTCTATAGTATTAAATGAAAAAGCCATAAAATCAGAAATGAAAAGAAATGGTGTTGATAGAAGTATATCATGTGGTGCATTCTATAACAACAAAATGGTAGGATTTATAATGAACTGCCGAGGAATATATAATGATGAAGTATCAGTATTTGATTTTGCAACAGGAGTTGTCCCTGAGCATAGAGGAAAGCATGTTCTCGGAGAAATGGTAAAATTTGTAGAAGAGAGAATAAAATCAAAAGGAATAAAAAAATACTATCTTGAAGTTCTAAAAAATAACGAAAAAGCTATCAATTCATACAAGTCAAAGGGATTTGATTTTGAAAGAGAGTTTGCAGTTTTTCAATTTGATAAATCGGACTCAGAGGATATAAACCAAAATTGTGATAGTATAAAAACAGATTCTTTTGAGAATTTTAAATCAGAAGTATTAAAAGTAGAAGTAGATGTTCCATTTTCATTTGAATATAATAAAACAAATTTAGATAATAATATTGAGGATTATGAGGTTGTATATATAAAAGATGGTGCTGAAGTATTCTCTTATATCATATACATGAAGGAAAATGGAAGAGTAGCAAAGATAGCGTACTCACAAAAGGAAGATATTGTTGTACTTATAGAAAATCTTATAAACAGATACGGGAAAGTATATATAAAAAATGTAGATACAAAATACGAGGAGCTAATAAATGTACTGTATTCTATTGGTTTTAAATATATAGTAGGACAGTATGAAATGTCAAAGGAAGTTTAATGTTATACAAGCCATTGAAAGGTGGTAGTACATGATAGATATAAATATAAACAAAAAAATAGGAGATTTCAATCTCAATGTAAATATAAAATCCGAAAAAAACAGACTGTGCATACTGGGAAAATCTGGTGCAGGTAAAAGTATGCTTCTTAAATGTATTGCGGGAATAGAAACACCAGACTATGGAAAAATATCAATATCCGGTAAAGAACTGTATAACTCAGACAAAGGAATAAATCTCTCTATAAAAGACAGAAATACTGGATTTCTATTTCAGAGTTACGCACTTTTTCCTCATATGAGCGTAGAGAAAAATATATTAAGCGGTGCAGTAAAGAGATTTTCAAAAGAAAAAGCCATCGATAAAACAAACAATTTAATAGAGAAATTTGGACTTGGGGACATAAGAAACAAAAAGCCTTCAGAAATTTCAGGTGGTCAAAAGCAGAGAACAGCACTTGCAAGAGCTATAATATCAGATCCTGATATACTGATACTTGATGAACCTTTTTCAGCATTGGATATAAATTTGAGACGACAGATGGAAAGAGAAGTCAGAGATATAATAGATGAGTTTGATGGAACAGTGATTATAGTTACCCACGATGTAGGAGAGGCATACAGGCTTTCTGACGATATAGCAGTTATATACGATGGAAATATAAAAAGATCGGCATATAAATATGATATATTTGAAAGACCGGTTAGTATTGAGGAAGCTATGGCTACAGGCAGATATTGCATCGTCGAGGTAGAGAAAGAAAAAGATGCATATAGTCCTGATAGTATAGAGTATATATTATATGAAGAAATTATAGAAAAAAACGATTGGAAAAATACAGGAAAACACTGTTTTGCAATAGATAGAAGGGACATTTTTGTATCCGATGAGAATTGTGAGAATGAAGAATTTATAAATACAAATATAAGGGTTGATTATGCAGAGGTAAGTCCAGATAGTGTAAGGATATATACAGGAAAAGTATATATTGATATGGATAGAGATGTTTACGATGAGAATAAAAAAGAATATAGAATTTCTATAAAAAAAGAAAGTATAGTATATTTTGTTTGGAAATAGTTTGTGATATAAAATCATATGTACAGATAGAATATTATATATAAAAGAAGGGACAGATTCAAATTAACCTGATGTAGGTTGAATAAGAATCTGTCCTGTTTTTATAGTTATCAATTGAATAAAAATATTTTGTTTTAATTATTATATATTACTTGAATGTTACATTTTCAAGATTATCTGCATTTAATCCAAGTTTTTTCATAACATTTTTATTTACTATAAGCTGAGTATCTTCAAGAGTTGTAACAGGTATATCAGAAGGAGATTTTCCATTTAATATATCTGCTGCCATTTCTCCTGCTTTTTTACCAAGTTCTTTGTAGCTTATACCGTTGCAGGCAAGTGCTCCATTTTCAACGTGTCCTTCTTCAGTTCCTATTACCGGAATATTATTATCTGAAGCCACTTTTGATATTATAGACATTGAAGATGCTACAAGGTTGTCAGTCGGTGCAAATATTACATCTACATTTCCTGCTATAGCTGAAACTGCCTGGTTTACTTCGTTTGCCCGTGTAGCCCCTTTATCTATAACTTCTATACCTTCTTTTGAAGCGGCCTCTTTAAGAGCATCAACCTGAAGTTTTGAGTTTATCTCACTTGTGTTACATACAACACCGATTTTCTTAACATCAGGCACCATTTTCTTTATAAGGTCAAGTGCTTTTTCAACAGGTATTGCATCAGAAGTTCCTGTTACATTTCCTCCAGGATTTTCATTTGATGATACAAGTCCTGCCTCAACTGCGTCTGTAACAGCTGTAAATACTATAGGTATATCTTTTGTTGCATTAAGTGCAGCCTGTGCAGATGGAGTAGATATTGCAAATATAAGGTCTTTTTTATCGTTTACAAAGTTTGAAGCTATAGTCTGAGAAGTAGGGTTGTCATTTTGTGCATTCTGGAAATCTATTTCTATATTTTCACCTTCAACAAATCCTTTTTCTGCAAGTCCTTCAATGAATCCTTCTTTTGCCTGGTCAAGTGCAGGGTGCTCAACAAGCTGTGTTATACCTATCTTTTTAACATCCCCTGATGAACCTGCGTTAGATGAACATCCTGTAAACATCATAGCTCCTAGTGATACTGATAATAATATTGATAAAAGTTTTTTGTTTTTCATTTTATTTTCCTCCTGATTATAATTAATTGTGATTATGATTTTTTTGTCGTATAATCCAGGGATTAAAAAAGCTGTCATGGATATTATGACAGCCGGTATTTGCAAAAGAAAAGCCGCATAATATCGATCTATGCGGCATATATAAGCATGAAAACATCATTAAAAACAGACTTATTATAACCTCACAGATACAAACCCTGGAATTGTGTTCCGGCCTGTACCTGTAAGTCAGATACAGACCTAAATGTATAGGCTATAATAGTAATAATAAGTTTTGCTGTTTAATAATGCTGTAGTTTTCATATCATTTTCTCCTTTTCATTAAATTTATTCTTTAATTCAAGTTCTTAAAATATTCTGAACTTGTTATGTATATATACTAAACTCTTAGATTAATAATGTCAATAGTTTTTTTTGAAATTATCTGAAAAATAAATTTTAGTTTGTTTCAGTAGTCACAGTTTTTACTTCTACATCAGCAGGTTTTTCTATAGAAAGAGTTTTCATAGTATCCTCGTTCATAGTTATAACCGGCTCATCCATAGTTTCTACTGCTAAGTCAGCTGGAGTAGCTTCACCTTTAAGTATTTTTACAGCCATTTCTCCAGTTTTGTATCCTAACTGATAGTAGTCAACACCTGCACATGCAAGAGCTCCAGAAGTAACAGATCCTTCGTCAGATGCAAGTATTGGAAGGTTATTTTCGTTTGCAGTTTTTGCTATTATTGGCATAGAAGATACAACTAGGTTATCAGTTGGAACATAAAGAGCGTCTACTTTTCCAACTAAGCTTGATATAGCCTGGTTTACTTCTGATGATGCACTTATACCTTTTTCTACAACTGTATATCCTTTAGTTTTTGCATATTCTTTAAGAGCATCAACCTGTACTTTTGAGTTTACTTCACTTGTAGAATACATTACACCTATAGTTTTTACATCAAGTTTGAGTGTGTCTATAAGTGAAAGAGATTTATCTATAGAAAGATAGTCAGATGTACCTGATACATTTCCACCATCTTTGTTATCAAGTGATTTTACAAGTCCAGCTTCCACTGGATCAGTAACTGCTGTGAATAATATAGGTATATCCTTTGTAGCGTTATATGCAGCCTGAGCAGATGGAGTTGATACTGCATATATAAGGTCTTTTTTATCGTTTACGAAATTTGATGCTATAGTCTGAGAAGTAGGGTTATCGTTCTGTGCGTTCTGATAATCTATTTCTATATTTTCGCCGTCTTTATATCCGTTATCTTCAAGAGCTTTTATGAATCCCTCTCTGGTCTGGTCAAGTGAAGGGTGTTCAACAAGCTGTGTTATACCTATTTTTTTTACTTCATCAGATGAAGCTGTATCTCCTCCTCCAGAGCAACCTGTAAGAAGAGATGCTCCTAATATTCCTGCAAGTAGTAGTGATGTAAGTTTGCTGTTTTTTATCATTGTTCTGTCCTCCTGTTTTTTAGCCTTATGTATATTATTTATACGGGTTTATTCCCAATTTAATAATATCGATAATTAATAATCATAATATTCTGAAATATATTCTTTTGATAATCATATCTGATTTTTTGCTTTTGGTTATTGATAAATTTTTTATACTGCGTATTCGAATTTTTCAAGTATATCTTCAACAGTCATATTTTTCTTTTCTTCACCTTTTACGTCCATTACTATTTCACCTTTGTGAAGCATAACAAGTCTATCTCCGTATTCAAGAGCGTGTTTAAGGTTGTGAGTAACCATTAGAGTTGTTATGTGTTTTTTTCTGACAATCTCATCTGTAAGTGCGATTACCTCGTTTGATGTTTTTGGGTCAAGTGCAGCTGTGTGCTCATCAAGAAGAAGAACCTTAGGATCTGCAAGACAAGACATTATAAGTGATAGAGACTGTCTCTGACCTCCAGAAAGAAATCTTACTTCTGTATCAAGGAATTTTTTCAAATCAAGAGAGATTCCATCAAGAAGACCTTCAAGTTTATCTGTTTTGTATCTTAGACATTTTTTCAGATTAAGAAGTTTTCCCTTGTTAAGTGCAAGAGAAAGATTTTCTCTTACTGTCATTGAAGGGCATGTTCCAAGACTAGGATTCTGGAAAACTCTGCTTATAACCTGTGTTTTTTTGTATTCAGGCAGGCTGCTGATATCGACACCATCAAGCATTATCTGTCCTGATGTTTCTTTTAATAGACCTGAAATTATATTTAGTAAAGTTGATTTTCCTGTACCGTTACTTCCTACGATACATACGAATTCTCCATCCTGTACATCTATTGAAAGTTTATTTAATACTGTATTTGCTTCACCGTATGGGTTTGGGAAAGATTTTGTTACTTTTTTTAACTGTAGCATAGTGATTACCTCCTGAAAATTTATATTTATTTCGCTTTTTGTTTTTTCTCGATTTTTAGATTACTTACTGCAAGGAATGCGACTATTATAAGTGATGATATAAGTTTAAGATCTGTTGAAAGCATTCCAAGGTTTAGAGCAAAGTATATAGTGAACTGGTATATGAAAGCTCCTACAACAATTGCCATAGTGTCTTTTACAAATTTTACTTTTTTGAATAATGTAAGTCCTATTATTATTGAGGCTATTCCAAGTACAAGAGTACCGATACCCATTGTAACATCTGAGAATCCCTGGAACTGAGCCATTAGAGCACCAGATAATGCTATTAGTGCGTTTGATATCATAAGTCCAAGTATTTTTATGTTTCCTACATCTATACCAAGAGATTTTATCATCTGTTCATTATCGCCGACACCTTTTAGAGTGTAGCCCATTCCTGTCTTAAGGAATAAATCAAGAAGAAGCTTTGTTATTATTACAAATACAATTGCTATTATTACCGGAGAAACTGTACCTGAGAAAATACTTTTGTATGAGAAAAGTGGTATATTTGATTTTCCCATTATTCTAAGGTTTATAGAGTAAAGCATTCCCATTGTAAGTATTCCTGATAAAAGATTTGATATCTTAAATTTTATATGAAGTAGTCCTGTTATAAGTCCTGCAAGAGCTCCTCCTATAACTGCAAGAACTATACCGATTACCGGTGATATTCCGCTTGCAAGTGATATTGCTATTATAGATGCTCCCATTGTGTAACTTCCATCAGCTGTCATGTCAGGGAAGTCAAGAATTTTGTAAGTGATGTAAACCCCCAGGGCCATAATTGCGAGAATTAAACTTTGTGTAAATACTGAAATCATAAATGTAACACTCCTATTCTAATTAATTTTGAGATATTTCAATTTAATTAAAAAAGCCGCATAGATTTGAATACTATGCGGCAATAATTATACACGAAAAAGCCACATAGTCGTTTCTATGTGGCTACATATTATAATATAAAAACTATAACAAACGTAAATCCTAGCCAACATAGATACAAGTTCCTTCTGTCTTAAGGGGCCTGTATCTAGTCGCATAAGGATTAGACACAAACCCTATCTAAACTGGCTATAATAAAATCGTCTCTGAACATTTGCTAAAGTTTTCATAATACATTTCTCCTTTTCTAAAAATTGATTTTTCTAAAATTAAAATATCTATTTTCTGAATCTTTTGTGATTCGCTTTTCTATGTTATTCATTCTAACTCACAAAAAAGCATCTGTCAACAAAAAAAAGAAAAAAATTCTAAATTTATACACAATTAACAAAATAGTGAATATGAAATAAAGGGAAAACAACTCTTTTAGAGAATAAATACCTATAGGAAAAATTATGGAGGGTTGAGATATGATAATAGGAACATCAAATATGACATCTAATATAGATAATGCCTGTTCAAATGATATAGGTATCCCAATGATTGTAATGATGGAAAATGCAGTTCATGCTGCGATGAAACATATAGATACAAAAATTCATAAAAGCATATGTGTAATATGTGGTATGGGTAACAACGGAGGAGATGGTTTTGGTATAGCAAGACATCTTATACTGAAAGGAATAGATGTAAAAATATTTGCTGTAGGAAATATAAATAAATTAAGCGAGTGTGCAAAAATAAATTTTGATATACTGAAAAATATGGACGCAGATATAAAAATACTTGATGAAATAAATCTGGAGTATGCAAAAGATCGGTTTTCAAAAAGTGATGCATGTATAGATGCGCTTTTTGGAACAGGTCTAAAAAGAAATATAGAGGGAATATACAGAAAAGTTATTGAAGCGATAAATGAAAAATCAGCATATACATATGCAATAGACATGCCTTCAGGTCTCAGCAGTGATACGGGAAAAGTCATGGGTATTTCAATAAAAGCAGATAAAACAATAAGCTTTGAATTTTATAAAAGGGGATTGATTGAATATAGTTCCGACGAATATAAAGGTGAAGTTGTTGTTGAAAAAATAGGAGTACCAAAAGAAATAAAAGAAAAATTTCATAATTATGAATTTATAACAGAAAAAGAAGATATAAGTAAGTGGATCAAAAGAAGGAAGAAAAATGATCATAAGGGAAGTTATGGAAAAGTAACAGTGTTTGCCGGAAGCAGCGGATTTTCAGGTGCTGCGTATATTGCCGCGCAATCTGCTGTAAAGACAGGAAGCGGTCTTGTTACACTCGTTACTGAAAAAGAGATACAGGATATAGTTTCTCGGAAATTATCGGAGGCAATGACATGTTCATATGATGAAAAAAATAGAGTTGAAAAAATTATATGTGACTCAGATGCCATTGCGGTAGGTCCGGGAATGGGAAATAATAGCAAGACTCTTTCAAAGATAAATGAAATAATGGAAAAAACAAGCTCTACTCTTGTAATAGATGCAGATGGAATTAATTCTCTTTCAGAAAATCTGAAACTTATAAAAGATTATCCTGGGAAAGTGATACTGACTCCTCATCCGGGAGAATTATCGAGACTTACAGGAAAAAGTATTTCAGATATAAATTCAAATAGAATAGATACAGCTAAAGAAGCGGCAAGAACCACAGGAGCGATAATTCTTTTAAAAGGAAACAGAACGGTTATAACTGATGGATATAATACTTTTGTAAATCCTACAGGAAACAGTGCCATGGCAAATGGAGGAATGGGAGACTGTCTTACTGGAATTATTACTTCACTTTGCGGAATGGGAACAGAACCACTTCATGCTGCAGCTGCAGGAGCGTATATTCATGGATATATAGCGGATATTATTTCGGAAAAACAGTTTGTGGTAAATGCATCAGATATAATAAATTATCTGCCTGTCGCTATCAAAGAGATATTGAGATAATAATGAGAATATTGAAACCTAATTGTAACGTATTGTACATACAATTATAGTGTATAATATAAATAAGAAACACGACAGGAGGAGATTAATATGGCTGAATTAAGTATAGATATGATAAAAATAATGTGGTTATCAGCCGCTGTTGTATTTGGTGTTGCAGAGATATTTACAGCCAGTCTTACGCTTATATGGTTCAGCTTTGGAGCTATAATAGCAATGGTAGCATCTTCATATGTGGAAAGTATAGTTGTACAGATAATAATATTTGGTGTTACATCGACAATCATGCTTATAATAGCTACAAAATGCATAATAAAAAAAGATAAGACTTATGTATCAAATACAAATATTGATGCTATAGTTGGCAAAAAAGCTACTATAAAAGCTCTTACAGGAAAAATGATATATGGAATAGCAGTTCTGGATGGAGAAGAATGGAGCGCTGCAGCTGAAGAAGATGAACTTATCGAACCTGGAACTGTAGTTGAAGTTGTAAGAATAGAGGGAGTAAAACTTATAGTAAGAAGATGTAAGGATGATACAGAAAAAGATGATGATAAACAGGAATAGACTACGGATTATCCGTTTCTATAGAAATTAAAGTCAAGGGAGGAAAAAGACATGACTGCAGGAGCAATAGTAAGAACAATTATACTTCTTGTGCTGATTATAGCCATAGTAGTAATAGCAATATCATGTGTCAAGGTTATAAAACAGTCAAAAGTAGGTATAATCATGAGACTTGGTAAATTCAGGAAAGAGGCAAAAACAGGGGTTCATTTTCTTGTACCTTTCATAGATACAATGGCATATGTAATAGACCTTAGAGAACTTGTTGTAGATTTCCCGCCTCAGCCGGTTATAACAAAGGATAACGTAACTATGCAGATAGATACAGTTGTATACTATAAAGTTACAGATCCTGTAAGATATGTATTTGAAATAGCAAATCCTATATCTGCCATAGAAAATCTGACAGCAACTACACTTAGAAATATAATAGGTGAGCTAGACCTTGATGAAACTCTTACTTCAAGAGATATAATAAATGCCAAGATGAGAACAATACTTGATGAGGCAACAGATAAGTGGGGTATAAAAGTAAACAGAGTTGAACTTAAGAATATAATGCCTCCTCATGACATTCAGGTAGCTATGGAAAAACAGATGAGAGCAGAGCGTGAAAGAAGAGAGGCAATACTTCAGGCAGAAGGTAATAAATCTGCATCAATACTTCAGGCAGAAGGAGAAAAACAGTCTGCTATACTTAGAGCTGAAGCAAAAAAAGAAGCCATGATAAGAGAGGCAGAAGGGGAGAAACAATCTGCTATACTTGTTGCAGAAGGTGAAGCAGAAGCTATAAAACAGACTGCAATAGCAAAAGCTGTAGGAGAAGCTGAGATGATAAGAAGAGCTCAGGAGGCTACCGCAGAAGGTCTTGCAATGGTATTCAAGGCTATGAAGGAAGCGGATATAGACGAGAATATACTTGCACTTAAATCAATGGAAGCACTTGAAAAACTTGGTGAAAGTGACTCTGCAAAACTTGTACTTCCATCAGACACAGTAAAACTTCTTGGAACATTTAAGGGAATAAAAGAAGTTATGGATGATGCAGTGGAAAAATAAAAAATTATGTTTTTTAGTTACTATTTCATAAAATAAAAAATATAATAAAGTTATATTGTTAAAAAAATGTTAAAAAAGCCGCAATATACTATACTATAGTATAAATTGTGGCTTTTTTTGATGTGTCAGAAAATTATGCATATTATACACGGCATTAAAATATTGAAAAAATATGTTATAATTATTAAACGTAAAAGGTTGAAGAATTGTGGAGTTTGATTTATTAAGGAGGGAAAAGAAGTGCTTCAGTTTGAAACACAGCTAAAAAAATTAAAACATGATATTCTTGTTGAAATAGTAAAATATGCAAGAAAAGATGAACTTACAAAGGAAAATCTTGATAAGATACCAGATAAGGTAATACATGGGAAAAAAGCCACTTACAGATGCTGTATATATAAAGAAAGAGAAATAGCATTTGAAAGAGCAAGAATGGCTGTAGATATAGACCCAAATACAGAAGAGAATAGAGATGTAAATATAGATGATATAAAAATATCTGAGGGAGATCAGATAATATACATACTTGAGGCTGCATGCGACAGTTGTCCTATAAATGATTTTATGGTAACTGACTTATGTAGAGGATGTCTTGCACATAGATGTAAGGAAGCATGTAAATTTGATGCGATATACTATATAAACGGAAGAGCCTATATAGATCATGATAAATGTAAATCATGTGGTGCATGTAAAAGAGCATGTCAGTACGATGCAATAGCAGAAATAATAAGACCATGTAAATCTGTATGTCCTACAGGAGCTCTTGATATAGATCAGGATACATCAAAAGCTAAAATACATGAAGAAAAATGTGTAAACTGTGGTTCATGTATGTCTGCATGTCCATTTGGAGCTATATCAGATAGAAGTCTTATAGCACCTGTGGCAAGAATGCTTGAAGAAGGTGGAAAAAATATATATGCAATAGTTGCACCAGCTATAACAGGACAGGTTCCTCAGATAATAACTTATGGTCAGGTTAAAAATGCTATAAAAGCACTTGGATTCAAAGATATGTACGAAGCTGCATGTGGAGCAGATGCTGTTACTGTTCACGAAGCAAATGAATTTGCTGAAAGAATGGAAAATGGAGATACAATGATGACAAACTCATGTTGTCCAGGATTTGTAAGCTATGTTGATATAATGTATCCTGAGCTTAAAGATAAGGTTTCAGGGACAGTATCTCCAATGATAGCAACAGCCAGATATATAAAAAATATGGACCCTGAGGCAGTTGTAGTGTTTATAGGACCTTGTACTGCAAAGAAAAAAGAGGCTGTTAGACCTGATGTTGCAGGAGCAGTTGACTACGTTCTTACATTTGAAGAAATAATGGCGATGTTTGAAGGATTCGGTATAGAATTCGCAAAATGTGAGAGTGAAGATGTAGATGATGCTTCTATATTCGGTAGAGGATTCGGTGCAGCTGGAGGACTTACAAAAGCTATAGAAAACTATGTAAATGACTCAGAGGTAAATGTTGAATTCAAACCTGTAAAAATTTCTGGTGGAAAAGAAGCTAAGAAAGTTATGACAATGGCTAAAGTCAACAGACTTGGTGGAAACTTCATAGAAGGTATGATGTGTGAAGGTGGATGTATAAACGGTGCCGGTAAATTTATGTCTATGATGAAGGCTAAACCTTCTTTTGACAAGAAAAATGCACAGTCTACTATGAAAACAGTACTTTCAAATGAAATTCTTGAAGAGTATAAAAATATAAATCTTGAAAGAAATCTATAATAATATATAAAAATCAAAAGAAGAACTGTTTATTGAATAGCAGTTCTTTTTTGATGCGGGAAAATCAGGAAAATATTCACCGGGAAATAAGGACAATATAATTTTATGTACCGGGAAATAAAAGCAATATAATTTTATGAATATGAAAAGGTGTTTTTAATTTTAAAAAGCAAAAATAATGTTTTACCTATTGAAAATTAAAAATAAAAAATGTATAATAACGATTATGTTTTTAAAGGAGGACAAAAGTTCTCGGGAAAAGAAAGGGGTTATAGACATGAGAAAAATAGGATTCGACCACGAAAAATATTTACAGGAACAGTCAAAATACATATTAGAAAGAGTAAACAACTTTGATAAACTTTATCTTGAGTTCGGTGGAAAGCTTATAGCAGATCTTCACGCAAAGAGAGTTCTTCCGGGATTTGATGAGAATGCAAAAATAAAAGTTCTTAGCCATATGAAAGATTCTGTTGAAGTTGTAATATGTGTTTATGCAGGAGATATAGAGAGAAATAAAGTAAGAGGAGATTTTGGTACTACATATGATATGGAAGTACTTAGACTTATAGATGATCTTAGATCATATGAGCTTGATGTAAACAGTGTTGTTATAACAAGATTTGAGGGACAGCCTGCAACAACAGTATTTATAAACAAGCTTGAAAAAAGAGGTATAAAAGTTTATAAACATGGTCCTACTAAAGGATATCCATCAGATGTAGATACAATAGTAAGTGAAGAGGGATTTGGGGCAAACCCATATATAGAAACAACTAAACCAATAGTAGTTGTTACAGCTCCAGGACCAAACAGTGGTAAATTAGGTACTTGTTTAAGTCAGCTTTATCATGAAAACAAAAGAGGAAACAAAGTTGGATATTCAAAATTCGAAACATTCCCTGTATGGAATGTACCACTAAAACATCCTCTTAATATAGCGTATGAAGCGGCAACAGTGGACCTAAAAGATGTCAATATGATAGATTCATTCCACCTTGAAAAATATGGTGAAATGGCAGTAAACTACAATAGAGACCTTGAACTTTTCCCAGTTCTTAAGAAGATAATAGAGAAAATAACAGGAAAAGAGTCAATGTTCCAGTCTCCAACAGATATGGGTGTAAACAGAGTTGGATTTGGTATAGTTGATGATGAAGCAGTTAAAGAAGCTTCAATAGAGGAAATAATAAGAAGATATTTCAACACTGCATGTGATTTCAAAAGAGGTCAGGTAGATAAAGGCGCATACCAGAGAATGCAGTTTATAATGGAAGAGCTAAACCTTAAACCTGAAGACAGAAAAGTAGTAAGTCCAGCAAGAAAATACAGTAATGTTCTAAAAGAAAGAAGCAACGATGAAAATGATATATGTCCTGTAATGGCAATAGAGCTTAATGATGGAACAATACTTACAGGTAAAGGTTCAGAACTTATGAATGCATCTGCAGCACTTCTTCTTAATGCAGTAAAATCTCTTGGAAATATACCTGATGAAATGCATCTTATATCAAGAGCAATACTTGATCCGATAGTTAAATTAAAATCAGATATACTTTCAAGTAAGAATGAAGCACTAAGCTGCCAGGAAGTTCTGGAAGCATTAAGTATATGTGCAGTTACAAATCCTATTGCACAGTGTGCACTTGAAAAACTTTCAGAACTTAGAGGATGTCAGGCTCATTCAACAGTAATGATGTCAAAAGATGATGAGCAGACTCTTAAAAAACTTGGAATAGATGTTACATGTGATCCTGAGTTTGCATCTCAGAACCTATATTATGTATAAAATAAACTATAAAGACGTAGATAAATATGTTATTATATAGTTAATGCTACAAACAGCAGTTCGATTGATAAATAAATCATATCATCTGCTGTTTTTATTTTGCTGTAATACATTAATTTAGAGGGTGGTTTTATGAAAAGGAAAATTATACATATAGACATGGATGCTTTTTATGCATCTATTGAGCAGAATGATGACAGGACTTTGAAAGGGAAACCGATAGTCGTAGGAGGTTCTCCAAAAGGAAGGGGAGTTGTATGTACATGTTCATATGAAGCAAGAAAATATGGAATACATTCAGCAATGTCATGCAGAGAAGCTTATAAAAGATGTCCGTATGCGATTTTTATACGACCAAGATTTGATAGATACAAGGAAATATCCTCGATAATAAGAAATATATTTCATAAGTATACAGATATTGTTGAACCACTGTCGCTTGATGAGGCATTTCTTGATGTAACGAATAACAAACTTGATATAGAAGACCATGTTATTATAGCAAAAATGATAAAAGATGAAATAAAACTTAGAACAGGGCTTACCGCATCAGCAGGAGTATCATACAATAAATTTATAGCCAAAATAGCCTCAGATTACAGAAAACCAGACGGTATGACGGTAATAACAGAAGAGAATTCACAGGAGTTTCTGGATAGGCTTCCTGTAAAAAAATTCTTCGGTGTTGGAAGGGTTACAGAAAGAGTTCTAAAAAATCATGGAATAGATACAGGGTATGATCTAAGGATGACACCGCTTGATGAACTTGAAAAAATATTCGGTAACAGAGGTTATGAACTTTATAATCTTTCAAGAGGAGTGGACAATAGACCGGTAGAAGCGGAAAGAACAAGAAAATCAATAGGCTCAGAAACTACACTTGACAATAATATGTATATAGATGATGTAGAAACAATCGGAATACTTGATGAATTGTGTGAGGATGTAACACTTAGAATGAAAAAAGAATCAAAGGCAGCCAAAACAGTAACACTAAAAGTCAAGTTCAGCAATTTCAGAACGATAACAAGAAGCATGAGTCTGGACAAATATATATATGAAAATGAGAAAATAAGATTCTGTATAGGGGAACTGATAAACAATATAGAAGATACAAGTGATTCCATAAGATTATTTGGAGTTTCAGTTTCAAATCTTATTGATGTAGAAGATATAGAAGAAGAGATTACCTTGTTTGACTATATAAAATAATTGCAAAAAATAAACCTGAATACGGCAAAAAACGAGCCGATTCAGGTTTTTATTTTACCATATTGTATGAACTGCAAGAAAATAAACTGCAGGAATAAATATTAAAAGTCCTATGATATTATATAGAGTAAATTTTTTCATGTATGCAGAAGTTTCCTCGTTGTTTTCTGCCGCATATATTTTATATGATATAAGACTTGCAAGGGATGCGATAAGAGTTCCCATACCACCGATATTTACGCCAAGTAAAAGTTCTTTGAAATGGTCAGTGAATCCTGAAAGTAAAACTGTAGCAGGAACATTACTTATAATCTGACTCATTGCTATCGAAGTAAAGAATGTACTCTCTGGAGTTTTTAAAAGAGAGGACATGAAATCTCTAACAGTAGGTACAGCCGATATATTCCCTATAAATATAAAAAATCCGATAAATGTAATCAAAAGAGCATAATCAACTTTCATAAAAAGAGATCTGTCAACAATGAATACAGTTAGAATAGTTATAAGTAAAACTATTTTATAATCTATGACATTGAATACAGATAAAAGAATTATTATAAAAAGTGCTGAAAAAACAATTGTATCTGTTTTTGAGCTTGGATAAATAGGTTTTATATCCACTGTAAGATTATTTCTATCTGAAATAAGTGTAACAACAGCAAGAACAATAGCTGATATCAGTATAATAACACCGGTTATACGGAAAAACTCAGCAGATGGAACTGAATAAAACGAATAAATATAAAGATTCTGAGGATTTCCTATAGGAGTAAAGCAACTTCCAAGATTTGCAGCTATAGTCTGAAGAACCACTGTTTTTATTGGATTTATTCCGGCTTTTTCAAGTGTTATAAGTGAAAGTGGAACAAATGTTATAAGTGCCACGTCATTTGTTATTATCATAGACGAAAAGAATGTTATAAAAACAAGTGCAAATGAAAGTGTAGATGAATTGTTACATTTTTTTAGTATAGAAACTGCAATACTATCCATAACACTTAGTTTTCTATATGCAGATACAACTATCATAAGATTAAATAAAAGTATAAGCACCCTAAAATCTATGTACTCCATTTTTGGGGAAGATATAAATGATGATAAAACAGCGAGTATGACTGCAATTGTCATAACGGATTCTTTTTTTAAAAAATCCAAAACACGTCTAAAAAAAGAAATTCTATTTAAATTCAAACCTAAAACCTCCATGAATGATAAAATATAAATGCTAGTATATTTTATCATATTTAAAATGTTTGTCTATACTATAAAGAGGTTTAAACAGTTTATACATAAAATAATAATCATTAAAATGATTGCAATATGATATAATATATTTCATATCAAATAATATAAGAAGGTGAAAAAATGGATAATAAAAGTTCAGAGCTTGGTACAGAGAAAGTTGGAAAACTTCTTTTAAAGCTGGCTGTTCCCGCAATAATAGCACAGCTTGTAAATGTACTTTATAACATTGTAGATAGAATGTTTATAGGTCGTATGCCGGGAGGAGAACTTGCTATGGCTGGAGTAGGACTTGCATTTCCTATAATAACACTTATAAGTGCATTTTCTTCACTTATAGGGATGGGAGGGGGACCTCTTGCAGCAATAAAAATGGGAGAGCAGGATAATGAATCTGCTGAAAAAATAATGGGAAACTCATTTATATCGCTGATAATAATTGCAGTGGTACTTACTGTATTTTTCCAGATTACATCCGAAGATATTTTATGGATGTTTGGTGCGAGTGATAATACAATAGGGTATGCCATGGATTATATGAGAATATATCTTATAGGAACTATATTTGTAATGATTGCACTTGGGATGAATCCTTTCCTGAATACTCAGGGGTTTGCAAAAATGGGTATGATAACAGTTGTTATAGGAGCTGCACTTAATATAATTCTTGACCCGGTATTTATATTCGGATTCAATATGGGCGTAAAAGGAGCTGCACTTGCGACAATAATATCACAATGTGTATCAGCAATATGGGTATTTTTATTCCTTATTGGGAAAAAGACAATTCTTAAATTAAAAATAATGAATATGAAGCCATCTATGAAGGTAATACTTTCTATTACTTCTTTGGGGGTATCTCCATTTATAATGCAGTCTACAGAAAGTCTGGTTCTTGTATCATTGAATACAAAACTTCAGATGTACGGTGGGGATATAGCAGTAAGCGCCATGACAGTTATGAGCAGTATTATGCAGATGGTAACACTTCCACTTATAGGGATAATGCAGGGTGCGCAGCCTATTATAAGTTACAATTATGGAGCTAAAAACATAAAAAGAGTTAAAAAGGCATTTATACTTTCTTTGAAAACGTGTCTATTGTTTACATTAGTAACTGTATCTATGTGCCTTATATTCCCTCAGATGTTTGTAAGAATTTTCAGCAGTAACGCGGAACTTATAGAATTTACATCGTGGGCAATGAGGATATATTTTGCAGGAATGGCGATTTTTGGTATACAGATAGCATGTCAGCAGACATTTCTATCTCTTGGAAAGGCAAAGATTTCGCTTATACTTGCAATGCTTAGAAAAATAATACTTCTTGTTCCACTTATATTTATACTTCCTGCAATTATGGATGATAAACTTTTTGCCGTATTTCTTGCTGAACCTATAGCAGATATACTTGCTGTTATATCTACAGCCATATGTTTCAGTATATTCTACAGAAAAAATCTTCTAAACAAAGAGTAAATTATATATACAGATATATCATTATCAAAATAATGAAAATAAATGTGAAAATAGGTCATAAAAAATGGTATAATACTAAGTGTATAAAAAGTAACAGATATTATGATTACAAAAAATAACTGAAAGGATGTTTCAACATGGAAGAATTAACAATGCAGGAATTACTTGAGCAGCAGGAACAGGAAATGTCAAAAGTAACTCCTGGAGAAAAAATAACTGGAAAAATTACATCTATAAACAATGATGAGATAACACTTGATTTAAATATGGGGTTCATAGGACTAATACCTGCATCAGAGCTTAACCTTGAAAAAGGAGTATATGCATCTGATGTATATAACGTAGGTGACGAAATAACTGGTATAGTTACAGAAATACACCCCAAAGATACAACTATAAGAATATCAAAACTTAAAGCTGATAGAGAAGATGATTATGCAGAGCTTAAAAAAGCATTTGAGGAAAAGACAATACTTACTGTTACAGGTGTAAAAGCTATAGAAAGAGGTATATTTGCAGCATATAAAACTCAGG
Source organism: Peptacetobacter hominis (assembly GCF_006861675.1). Lineage (GTDB taxonomy): Bacteria > Bacillota > Clostridia > Peptostreptococcales > Peptostreptococcaceae > Peptacetobacter > Peptacetobacter hominis. The sequence goes on from NZ_SGJB01000001.1 coordinate 157,283, forward strand.
AATTATTTATACCTATTTCTCAGCTAGATACAAAATTTGTAACAGATACAAAAGAGTACGAAGGAAAAACACTTGAAGTATATGTAAAAGAGCTTGATAGAAGAAGAAACAGAGCTGTTGCTTCAAGAAGAGAAGTTCTTCAGGAAAGAATAGATAAAGAAAGAGAAGAAAGAAGAGCTAGAATAAAAGCTGAGAGAGAAGCGGAAAGAGCTAGAATAAAAGCTGAGAGAGAAGCGGAAAGAGCTAGAGTTAAAGCTGAAAGAGAAGCAGAAAGAGCCAGAATAAAAGCTGAAAAAGAAGCTATGTTTGATTCTCTTGAAGTTGGTCAGAAAAAATCTGGAAAAGTAACTAAAGTTATGGAATACGGAGCATTTGTTGACATCGGTGGCATAGAAGGTCTTGTACACAAAACAAATCTTTCTTGGCATAGAGTTGAAAATGTAGAGGATTACGTAACAGAAGGACAGGAAGTTGAAGTATACGTTCTTGGAAAAGATGAGGAAAAAAGAAAATTCGCTCTTGCATTAAAAGATATAAACAATGATCCATGGAAACTTGCAGCGGAAGAAATAAAGGTAGACGATGTAATAACTGTTAAAGTTCTTAGAATAATAGATAAAGGTGCATTCGTTGAAGTAAGAGATGCTGTAGAGGCATATCTTCCAATATCTGAACTTAGCGAAGATAGAGTATTAAAGGTTCAGAATGTTGTAAATGTAGGGGATGAAGTAAAAGTAAAAGTATTAAACTTCAAACCATCTGATAAGAGAATGCTTGTATCAAAAAAAGAGGCAGAAAGAGAGCCTGAAGAGGATATAAGTGAATATCTTGAAGTTGAAGATTCTCTTGGAAGTCTTGGAGAGCTTTTCAAAGATAAATTCAAGGATCTGGATGTTGAATAATCTTTCTGATTGAATCTGGAAATAGAATAGAGCATTATTATAGAAAGGCTGCTTTTAAAATTCGGGTAGAATGTATAGAGGCAGCCTTTTATAATTACAGATAAAACAGAAGAGGTACAATATTAAAAAAAGGCAGGAATTTACTTATGATAGATAGAGTTCTTGATAGAATTGGAAAAGACAGAGTATTTTCTGTTATGATGCTCGTGGTTATATGTATAAATATTTTTATAATAGGTCGTGTTTATACAGGATATGAGACTTTTTTAGTAGATAATCAGAGATATAGGTATATGGGGACCGACGGAAATACATCAAAGATAAGATGTGAAGATGGAACAGAGTATGAGCTTATAGAAACCAGACGTGGTGAGGAACGGAATACCGGTATCTATATGGAAGGAAGATACAACAGTGATTATATATTGAAAAGTAAAGACAATATGGCAACTTATATAAGTACAAATGATAGTCATAATACCATAGTTATGAAGCTTTTCAATAATAAAGAGTTCAGAATAGATGATAAACTGCAGAGTGAACTTTTAAAATCTGTAATATCGATATCAAAGGAGACCGGTGAGCTTAAATACGATTTTAAATATGAAGATCAGGTGCCATTTGAATATAAGCTCATTGAATCTGCAATAATGTATCATTCAAGTGGAAAAGAGATGCTTAATTTCTATAGTATGATATTTGTACCATTTCTTCTCACATTTATTGGTGTAATACTATTTGTATATCCAAAGGAGATTCTAGGCATTAGCGGGGTAGAGAAACTTCAGGATGGATTCCTTATGGAGTTTATCGTGTTCATAATGAGAATAATTGGAGTTGTCGGCATAATTCTTAGTTTCTATATAAAAGATATATAAAAGGGGGAATGGAGTTTGATATATAAGGTATTAAAAAAACAGAATATAGGTAAAAGCTGTATTGTTTGTGGAAATAAAAATGAACTTGGCTTAAAATCAGATTTTTATGAACTTGAAAATGGAGAACTTGTATGTGTATGCAATACAAAAGATTGGCATCAAAGTTATCCGGGAAGAGTTCATGGAGGAATATCCGCAGCACTTCTGGATGAAACAATAGGAAGAGCTGTCAGTATAGGTGATGATCAGGTTTGGGGAGTAACGGTTTCTCTGGAATTAAAATATAAAAAACCGGTTCCTACAGATGAGAAAATATATGTTGTAGGAAGAATAACAAAAGAGAACAGAAAATTATTTGAGGGAACAGGTGAGATTATTCTTTCAAATGGGGATATAGCAGCTACTGCACATGGGAAATATATGAAAATGCCTATAGATATGATTGCAGGGGAAGAATTTGGAAGCGATGAATGGTTTGAAAATCCCGACGATGTAGAATATATAGAAATACCTGATAAAAAATAAAATGGAGGTGAATTGATGGAAAATAAATTTCTGCCTATCAGTATGGATGATATGCGTGAAAGAGGATGGGAAGAAGTCGATTTTGCAATTGTAACCGGTGATGCATATGTGGATCACCACAGTTTTGGAACGGCTATAATCTCAAGAGTACTTGAAAACGCGGGATACAAGATAGGAATAATTGCACAGCCTGACTGGAAAAGTGATAAAGATTTTATGAAATTTGGAAGACCGAGACTCGGATTTCTTGTAAATTCAGGTAATATGGATTCTATGGTAAACCACTATTCTGTGAGCAAGAGAAGAAGAGATCACGATCTTTATTCTCCAGGTGGAAAAATGGGCAAAAGACCAGATAGAGCAGTAATAGTATACTGCAACAAAATAAGAGAGATTTACGGAGATATACCTGTTGTAATCGGTGGTATAGAGGCAAGTTTAAGAAGATTTTCACACTACGATTATTGGAACGATAGAGTAAGAAATTCAATCCTTGTAGATAGTGGAGCTGATATGCTTATCTACGGGATGAGTGAAAAACAGATAGTAGAAGTTGCGGATGCCATAAATGATGGATTCAATCCTAAATATATAAGACATGTAAACGGTACATGTTATATAGCAGATGCACTGGATGAAATATATGATGATTATATACTTCTTCCATCACATGAAGAAGTTGCAAGTGATAAAAGAAAGTACGCTGAAGCGTTTAAAATTCAGTATGAAGAGCAGGATCCTATAAGGGGTAAGGTGCTTGTTCAGAAACACGGGGATAAATACCTTGTTCAGAATGTACCGGAAAGACCACTTACAAGAGAAGAACTTGATGCTGTTTACGATCTTCCATATCAGAAGGCGTACCATCCTATATATGAAAAAGACGGTGGAATACCTGCTATAAATGAGGTTAAATTTAGTATAGTCAGCAATAGAGGATGCTTTGGTAGCTGTTCTTTCTGTGCGATAACTTTCCATCAGGGAAGAATAATACAGAGCAGAAGCAAAGAGTCTATAGTAAGAGAAGCTACAGAAATGACAAAGATGAAGGATTTCAAAGGATATATACATGATGTCGGTGGTCCTACAGCAGATTTCAGACAGCCTGCATGTAAAAAACAGCTTACACATGGAGCATGTAAAAACAGACAGTGCCTGTATCCTTCGCCTTGTAGGAATCTGAATGCAGATCACAGCGATTATATAGACTTATTAAGAGCAGTAAGAAATATAAACGGAGTAAAAAAGGTATTTGTAAGATCCGGAATAAGATATGATTTTGTAATGGCTGAAAAGAACGACAGATTCATAAAGGAACTTATAAAACACCATGTAAGTGGACAGCTTAAAGTAGCTCCTGAACATATCTCTGAAAGAGTTCTAGATTATATGCAAAAGCCCGCCGGAAAGACATATGATAAATTCAGAAAAAAATTCTTTGAAATAAATGAAAAGATGGGACTTAAACAGTATCTTATCCCATATCTTATGTCAAGTCATCCGGGATGTGAGCTTGATGATGCGGTTGAACTTGCGGAATTTTTAAGGGATACACATTATCAGCCTGAACAGGTTCAGGATTTCTATCCTACACCTGGAACACTTTCTACGGCGATGTTTTATACAGGGCTTAATCCTCTTGATATGAAGCCTGTATATATACCAAAAGACAGACACGAAAAGGCTATGCAGAGAGCACTTTTACAGTTCTCAAATCCTAAAAACTACGATCTTGTTCACGAAGCACTGGAAAGAACAAACAGAGAAGATCTTATAGGATATGGTCCTAAATGTCTTATAAAACCGAGAAAAGGTGATTGGAGTTACGACGAATCAAGAGACAGAAGAAATTCAGCCTCATCTTCAAAGAAAAAATCATCAGGAAAAAGAAATAATAAATCATCAGATAACAAGAAAAAAGACAACAGAAAAACAGGAAGCAAGGACAATAGAAATAGAGGAAGAAATAATACAGAAAGTAAAAGAAACAGTAAAAACGGAAATTCTAGAAAATCAGGTAAACGCACAAAAAGATAAAGATATGACAGAAGGTGATTTCATATGGCAAAATCAAAAATGGTAAAAACTAATGCTATGAGGATACTTGATGCTAATAAAATAGAGCATAAGGAACTTTCGTATCCGGTGGATAAGGATCATGTAGACGGAGTAACTGTTGCCGATAGTATAGGTAGAGATTATAGTGAAGTTTATAAGACACTTGTCGCACAGGGACACAGCAAGGAATTTCTTGTGTTTGTAATTCCGGTAAATGAATCTCTTGATATGAAAAAGGCTGCAAAAGCTGCTGGAGAAAAAAATATCGAGATGATACATGTCAAGGATATAAATAAAGTAACCGGATATATAAGAGGAGGATGTTCTCCTATAGGAATGAAAAAACAGTACAGAACATTTGTAAATGATACTGCAGAAATACTTGATACAATGATTGTAAGTGCAGGAAAGATAGGATATCAGGTGGAACTTTCACCAAAAGATCTTCAGAAACTTACAGAATGTAAATTTGCAGATATAATAAAATAGATTGAGGGTGTGTATATGAGAGTTATAAACTCAAGAGTTATAACTGATGAAGTCAAAAGACTTTGTATGGAAGCTGCTGTATATCTTGGTGAAGATGTAAAAAGCTGTATAAGAGAAAGAATTGAGACAGAAGAAAGTGAAACAGGGAAAAATATACTTTCAATACTTCTTGAAAATGCAAGGAAAGCCGAAGAAACGAAAACTCCTATATGTCAGGATACAGGAATGGCAGTATTCTTTGTAAAGGTAGGACAGGATGTAGTAGTTGAGGGAGAAACTATTACAGAGGCGATAAACAGAGGTGTGTCTGAAGGATACACAGAAGGATATCTTAGAAAATCAGTCGTATCTCCTATAGATAGAATAAACACTCAGGATAATACTCCTGCTGTAATACACTATGATTTTGTAAAAGGCGATAAAATAGAAATAGAGTTTGCAGCAAAGGGATTCGGAAGCGAAAACATGAGTGCTCTGAAAATGCTTAAACCTTCAGATGGAGTAGAGGGAATAAAAAAATTCGTTGTTGAAACTGTATCAAATGCAGGACCAAACCCATGCCCTCCTACAGTAATAGGAGTTGGAATAGGTGGTACTATGGATAAGTGCTGTCAGATAGCGAAAAAAGCATTATTTAGAGAACTTGGAAAACACAGTGATGATGAATTTACAGCAAATCTTGAAAAAGAGATACTTGAAGAAATAAATAAACTTGGAATAGGTCCTCAGGGATTTGGTGGAAGTACTACATCTTTTGCAGTTCATATAGAAACTTATCCTACTCATATAGCAGGACTTCCTGTGGCAGTAAATGTAAACTGCCACGCATCAAGACACAAGAGTACTGTGATATAGGGGGTTTAGATATGAGAAAGCTAGAGATGCCGATAACAGAGGAAATTGCAAGAGAGCTTAAAGCCGGAGAGATGGTTGAACTAAGCGGAATAATATATACAGGAAGAGATGCCGCACACAAAAGATTTGTAGCAGCTATAGAAAATGGAGAGGAACTTCCATTCAATCCGGATGGACAGGGGATATACTATGTAGGTCCTACTCCATCAAAACCAGGACAAGCCATAGGTTCAGCAGGACCTACTACAAGTTATAGAATGGACGACCTTACAATACCTCTTCTTGAAAAAGGCCTTAGAATAATGATAGGAAAAGGTAAAAGAGCAGACCACGTTATAGATGGAATGAAAAAATACGGAGCTGTTTATCTTGCTGCAATAGGTGGAGCAGGGGCATATATATCAGACTCTATAAAAGAATGTGAAGTAATAGCATATGATGATCTTGGAGCAGAGGCTGTCAGAAAACTTAGAGTAGAAGGATTAAAACTTACAGTTGCAATAGATGCTTCAGGAAATAATATATATGAAACAGGAAGAAAAAAATACGAAAAGAAATAGTTGGAGGGTATTATGAGCAAGAATTATGCAGAATTAGCTTTAAAACTTCATGAAGAAAAAGCTGGAAAAGTAAGTATATCAAGCAAGGTTTCTGTAAATGACAGAGATGACCTTTCTATAGCATATACACCAGGTGTTGCTGCACCATGTGTGAAAATATCAGAAAATCCTGATGATGTATATAAATATACATGCAAAGGAAATATGGTTGCTGTAGTAAGTGATGGAAGTGCTGTACTTGGACTTGGAAACATAGGTGCAGAAGCAGGAATACCTGTTATGGAAGGAAAGGCAATACTTTTCAAAGAGTTTGCAGGAGTTGAGGCATTCCCTATATGCCTTGATACAAATGATACAGAGGAAATAATAAAGACTGTAAAATACATAGCTCCTGTATTTGGGGGAATAAATCTTGAGGATATATCAGCTCCAAGATGTTTTGAAATAGAGGAAAGACTTAAAAAGGAACTTAATATACCAGTATTCCACGATGATCAGCACGGAACAGCAATAGTTGTTTCAGCGGCTATAATAAATGCTGTTAAACTTGTAGAGGGTAAAAATATAGAAGACCTTGAGATAGTTATAAACGGAGCAGGTTCTGCTGGTATAGCAATAGCAAAAATGCTTCTTAATATGAACGTTAAAAATGTAATACTTTGCGATAGATTTGGAGCTATAACAGAAGACTACGAAGATCTTAACTGGGCTCAGAAAGAAATGGTAAAAGTTACAAATAAAAACAACGAAAAAGGTCTTTTAAAAGATGTAATAAAAGGAAAAGATGTTTTCGTAGGAGTTTCAAGACCGGGAATGCTTACTAAAGAGATGGTTGAAACTATGGCAGATAAACCTATAATAATGGCTATGGCAAACCCAACTCCAGAGATAATGCCTGATGAAGCAAAAGCAGGTGGTGCGTTTATAATGGGTACAGGAAGATCAGATTTCCCTAACCAGATAAACAACGTTCTTGCATTCCCTGGAATATTCAGAGGAGCACTTGATGTAAGAGCAACTGATATAAACGAGGAAATGAAGGTTGCAGCAGCATATGCAATAGCAGACTCTGTATCTGATGATGAACTTGGAGTAGATATGATACTTCCTATGGCATTTGATGCAAAAGTAACTGAAAATGTTGCAGAAGCTGTTAGAAAAGCTGCAAGAGAAACTGGTGTAGCTAGAATATAATTGTTTGGAGGAGCGTCCTTAATGGTTTATCCAGAGGGCGCTTTTTATATGTTATTGAATTATAATGAACGATGATAAAAATATATTTTAATCGTTTTATTTACAGTTATTTCACTTTCAGAACACACTGTATTATGTTATTATAATATAATGGAGTAATTGTATCGTATAATAGAAAAGAGGTGTAAAAATGGGTGAAATATCTGAAAAAACAGAGCTTAGAACACTTGAAGAAATAGAGAGAAGTATAGTAAAAAGATATAGAAAACACATATGGTCAAAATTTTTAAAGGCAGTAAACGACTACAGGCTTATAGAAGATGGAGATAAAATAGCTGTTGCAATATCAGGTGGAAAAGACAGTATACTTATGGCAAAGATGTTTCAGGAACTAAAAAAATATTCAAAGACAGATTTTGAACTTGTCTTTCTTGCAATGGATCCGGGATATAGACCTGAACTAAGAAAACATCTGGAGGATATGTGTGATTATCTAAATATACCTTTGACAATATTTGAATCGGGTATATTTGAGATAACTGACAGAATAGCAAAGGAATATCCCTGCTATATGTGTGCAAGAATGAGAAGAGGAGCTTTGTATAACAAGGCCGAGGAGCTTGGATGCAACAAACTCGCTTTAGGTCATCATTTTGATGATGTAATAGAGACCACAATGATGAATATTCTATGCTCTGGGAATTTTAAGACAATGATTCCAAAGATAAATTCATCTGAAAGCAGCGATATGCAGGTTATAAGACCTCTTTATCATATAAGGGAAGAATACATAAAAAGATTTGTAAGATACAGTGGAATACAGCCTCTTGACTGTGCATGTACGGTAACAGCAAAAAAAACAGGAAATAAAAGATATGAGATAAAAGAGCTTATAGAAAGTCTTACTGATACGTTTGATAATGTTGAAAAATCAATATTCAAGGCGGCTCAAAACGTAAATATAGATTCTGTTTTAGGCTGGGAGGAAAATGGAGTAAAACATTCTTTTATGGAGAAGTTTGAATAGAGAATTTGAGGTGATAAAGATGGAGCAGATAAGTATGCTTGATGAGAAATTTATAGTTGTTGATATTGAAACTACGGGACTCGATCCTTTTGATGGATGTGAAATAATAGAAATAGGTGCAACTGAAATCTTAAACGGAGAGATAGTAAGAAACCACAATAGACTTATAAAACCGGAAAAAGAAATACCTGAATTTATAACAGGACTTACAAATATATCAAATGAGATGGTTGAAAATGAACCTACAATAAATGAGGTACTTCCAAAGTTCAGAAAGTATATAGGGGATACTACTTTAATTGCACATAATGCAAAATTTGATATAAAGTTTCTCAACTATTATCTGAGAAAACTTGGACTTAAGGAAATAACAAATTATATGTGTACGCTTGAAATGTTGAAAAGAGTGAGTTCTTATAAAGGAAAGAACAAAAAACTTGCTACAGCATGTGAGTATTATGGAATAGAAAATAAAAATGCTCATAGAGCAAGCAGCGATACATTTGCTACAGCACAGCTTTTCCTGAAAATAAGAGATAGGGTAGATTTATAAAATCTTAAGAATTTATTTTCTATTTTATGCAAAAATAAATAGTATAATTTATTAAATAGCATAGATAGGATATATATTATTAGGGGGCAGTAAAATGAGTAGCAGATATAATTTAAATAAAATAAGAAGACGAAAAGTAAGTTCTTCAGAGACCGAAAAGACACCAGTATCGTCGGGAAGAGTAAGAAGACCGTCAAATGCATTAGAAGAAAAAAATCTAAGAAAAAAAACATCTGTAAGACCTTTATATGAACCGGAGCCTGATTCAATTATAAAAAGGATGAAGTCTGTAGCAGGAGATAAGGTTTCAAGAAAAAAAGAAAAAGCTGAAACAGAAAGAAAAAGTTTTGGGGAAAGAAAAAAAGATGTATCAAGTGGATACAGTATAAAAAAAGGCTCAAAATCATCTGGAAAAGCGCGCAAAAGAAGAAGGGATTATTCGAGCGCAGGTGTAATTGCAAAGTGGATTGTAAGTATTATTCTGATTATATCTATTGCCGGAGGAGTTTTTTCATTTGGATATTATAAATATGTCACATGGGGAATGCCTGAAGTTACAAAGAAAATGGTTCAGGAAAACTATATAAGCACATCTCCTGTGTCAATAAAAGATATGCCAAAAGATCTTAGAAATGCTATTGTATCAATTGAAGATGAAAGATTTTATAAACATAGCGGAGTGGATATACAGGCCCTTGTGAGATCTCTTATACACAATATAACGACAGACTCGCGACAGGGAGGAAGCACTTTGGAAATGCAGCTTTCAAAAAATCTTCTTACAAGTTCAGAGGTATCTATAAACAGAAAAATAAAGGATATATATAATGCATATGGAATGGATAAAGTAATGAGCAAAGATGAAGTCCTGGAGGCATATCTTAACAATATATATTTTGGAAAAAATGCATATGGAGTTGAAGCAGGTGCACAACTTTATTTTGGTAAACATGTGAAGGACTTAAATCTTGCGGAGTGCGCTATGCTTGTAGGAATAACAAATAATCCTGGAATATACAGCAATTACAGTGCAGCAAAAGGTCGTCAGAAGGTTATTCTAAGAAAAATGCTTGAGCTTAAATATATAAATCAGAATCAGTATAATGAAGCTCTGGCTACAGAAGTATATTTTAAAAGTGAGATAGATAAGTAGGAGGAATATATGAGTAAATACATATTTAAGTGCGACGAAAAAGAATATTGTATAGAATCAGATAAGTGTGATGAGCTTATAAATGATGAGGAAAAACCTGTTGAAGGTTTTGATGTAGAGGAAGCTTTCAGATTGCTTAATGAATCTGATGAGATAGAATTTATGTCTGAATACTATCAGGAAGCCTGTCCTGCATGTCTTGACGGTGTAAAAGAAAAACAGAAATTCTTTAAATTTTTTGAGGCTCACTACTATATATTTACAAAAAATGGAAAATATATAATAAGTGATGTAGATAAAGCTTATAAAGGTCAGTCGTTCAACAAACTTTCTGCAGCAGGAAAGGTTGATGATAGCTATATAGTAAGTTTTATAATATGTGCGAATTGTATGGATTATATAATTCAGATAGAAAACTGCGAGGTTTAAAAAATATATTTTATATGTATGGGGGAAATCAACAATGGAATTTAGAATACTAGTTATAAATCCGGGTTCTACATCTACAAAAATAGCCGTATATGACGATGAAAAAATAATACTTTCTGAATCTATATCTCATTCATCGGAAGTTCTTTCAAAATATAAAAGTAATATGGACCAGCTTGATATGAGAAAAGAAGCGGTTCTTGAAGTACTTGAAAAAGACGGTATAGATATAAAAACTTTAAGTGCAGTTGTGGGAAGAGGTGGAGCTCTTCCTCCTGTAAAATCAGGTGCATATGAGGTTAATGACGAGATGATAGAAAGATTAAAAACAAATCCGGTTCTCGATCATGCGTCAAATCTTGGAGGAGTAGTTGCAAAATCTATAGCCGATTCTATCGGTGTTAAGGCATATATATATGACTCCATATCTGTGGATGAGATGAGTGATGTGGCAAGAATTTCAGGTCTTTCTGATATAAAAAGGGCGAGCTTAGGTCATGCTCTTAATACAAGAGCTATGGCTTTGAAATATGCAAAAGAAAATAATCTTGAATATAAGGATTTAAATTTAATTGTTGCACATATCGGAGGAGGAGCCACTATATATCTTCATAACAAAGGTGTTATGAGCGATATGATATCTGACGATGAAGGACCTTTTTCTCCTGACAGATCAGGAAGAGTTCCTTGTGTAGCTCTTATAGATGAATGTTTTTCAGGAAAATACACACAGTATGAAATGAAGAAAAAAATAAGAGGTCGTGGAGGAATATATTCTTATCTGAAAACAAATGATGTAAGAGAAGTGGAGAAGATGATTTCAGAGGGAAATAAGGATGCTGAGATTGTATACGAAGCAATGGTATATCAAATGGCAAAAGGTATAGGAGAACTTGCTACGGTTGTTGATGGAGAAGTAGATGCTATAATTCTTACAGGGGGAATAGCACATTCTAAAAAACTGACAGAAATGATTATTAAAAAAGTAAAATTTATATCTCATGTAGAGGTTATGCCTGGGGAAAATGAACTTGAGTCATTGGCATATGGAGCATTGAGAGTTTTAAGAGGCGAAGAAAAAGCCAGAGAATATCATGAATAAAATGAATAAAAAACAGGATATCCAATTGGACATCCTGTTTTTTATTGTTTATGAATTATTTTAAGGCAGCTCCATCAAGCTGTTTTTTACCTTTTCTAATAGTAAGTGCAGCATATACTATAGCAAGAATTACTCCAAGTATATATGCAACATTCATAGGAAGTCTGAATCCTATTTCCGCATTAAGTATGTATGATGATATTATAAATACATAGAACATACCTGGGATAAGAGACATTATATAATTTTTCTTATTGATAAGAAGATATATAGTTATCATAGCAAATGCGAAACATGCTATAGTCTGGTTTGCCCATGCGAAATATCTCCAAAGTATATTGAATCCCTCTGCATTTATTTTTGCGAATACAAGTATAAGAGCAACTGGCACGAATATGCATGCAGATAATGTAAATCTGTTTTTCTTCTTAGTCTGATCTATATGAAGAGCATCACCTATCATAAGACGAGCAGATCTAAGAGCAGTATCTCCAGAAGTTATAGGAAGAACTATAACACCAAGTATAGCTATAAGTCCACCTACAGAACCAAGTAAATCATTTGCAACTATACCGATAACACTAGGAGTACCGATAAGAGCAGAATCTATTCCGGCGTTGTAAACACCCATTGCAGCTGCAGACCATATCATAGCGATAAGACCTTCAAGTATCATCATATCATAGAAAGTAGTTTTACCTTCTCTTTCATTTGTTACAGATCTTGCAATAAGAGTTGCCTGAGTTGAGTGGAAACCTGAAACTATACCACATGCAACAGTAACAAAGAATATAGGAAGTATAGGTAATCCTGCAGGATGAACTCCCATCCAGTTCTGAGCAGTAAGAGGAGTAAGTTCATATCCTTTTACAAATATACCAAGTCCTACACCTATTGCAGATAATAAAAGAATAATACCGAATATAGGATAAACTCTACCGATTATTGCATCTATAGGGAATAAAGTAGCTGCAAGATAGTATGCAAATATAGCTCCGTATACAACCCATACAATTGGATTTGAAACTATAGATTCCTGATGAAGAATCTGAGTTACAACTAGATCCCCTGGAGTATAGATGAAAACTGCACCGACAAGTATCATAAGGAAACAAAGGAAAACATTGTATATTTTATAAACTCCGTTTCCAAGATATTTTCTGATAATTCCCGGCATCTGTTCACCGTTCTCTCTCATAGATATCATACCACTCATATAGTCGTGCATTGCACCGCCAAGAACACAACCTATAGGAATAAGTATAAATGCGATAGGACCGAATAATATACCCTGGATAGGTCCAAGGATAGGTCCAGTACCAGCTATATTAAGAAGCTCTATAAGTGCGTTTTTCATTTTTTTCATAGGAACGAAATCGACACCGTCTTCAAGAGTTATTGCTGGTGTTGGTCTGTCATCTGGTCCGAAAACCTTTTCACAATAGCGGCCATAAAGAAAACCTCCGCCGATAAGCATTACTAAACCGATCAAAAATGCTGTCATGCTTAAAACCTCTTTTCATAATATGATTTTTATAATTCCGGATAATTCATAATATAGTAAATGTTGTTTTAATAACAATATGAATATCCATGACAAGAGTATAACTCTTCAAGAATGAATTTTCAATATATTTAAAAAAATAACATGAAAAAATTTCTTGAATCAAAATAAAAAATAGAACAAAGAAGAAAAAATATATAATTTATAAGAAAAAAATATATATACAAAAAAATTACTAATTTATAAATAATGTTAAAAGATAAATATAGAAAAGATAAATGATAAAAAAATAACAAATAATGATTAAAAATATGTTAATAATTTTATATAAAGTCAGAATGTTAAAAAAATCATTATCATTGAACTGTTGTCAGCCTAATGATATAATGTTTCTGTAATCATTTAGGTTAAAAATATTGTAATAAAGCGGTATCTTTAGAAAAATAATGGTAAAAAAATAACAAAAGGTAGGTATTGAAATGGTTAAAGAATTAACAAAAAAGATAAATGAGTTAAAGAAGGAAAAAGATGCAATTATACTGGCTCATTTTTATCAGCCACCAGAAATTCAGGCTATAGCAGATGAAGTTGGAGATTCATATTATCTGAGTGAAATAGCAAGAGACTGTCCTCAGAAAACAGTTGTATTCTGTGGTGTAAAATTTATGGGTGAAAGTGCAAAAATACTTTCTCCGGAGAAAACAGTACTTATGCCTGTAGCTAATGCAGGATGTGTGATGGCAGATATGGCAAATGACATACAGGTTGCAGCACTTAAGAAAAAACATCCGGATGCACTTACAGTGTGTTATATAAATTCTACAGCAGCAGTGAAGGCTCACTGTGATGTATCTGTTACATCTTCAAGTGCACTTAATATACTTGGAAAAGTTGAAAATAAAAAAATAATATTCCTTCCAGATAGAAATCTTGGAGAATATATAGCAGAGCATTTCCCTGAAAAAGAATTTATACTTTGGGATGGATGTTGTCTTTTCCACGATAGAATCAAACTTGAAGAGATAGAAAAACTAAAAGAAGAATATCCGGATGCAGAGGTTCTTGTACATCCTGAATGCAGAAAAGAAATAAGAGATATGGCAGATTATACAGGAAGCACATCAGGAATAATAAAATATGCTACAAACAGTAACTGTAAGGAGTTTATAGTTGCTACAGAAGAAGGAATTCTTTATGAGCTTGAAAAACAGAATCCGGATAAGAAATTTATGATTCCAGGTGGAAGTGTAAGATGTGCCGATATGAAGAAAACAACTCTTGAAAACCTATATACAACTTTACTGAACGGAGAAAATGAAGTTGTAGTTGACGAGCAGATAAGAGAAAAAGCTTTGAAATCTCTTCTTAATATGCACAAACTTGCAGAGCAGTAAATGAAAATACAGGGGATAGAAGTATTAGAGGTATAAAAAATGAAAACAGATGTACTTATAGTAGGAAGCGGGGTAGCAGGTCTTTACTGTGCCCTTAATATAGATAACAGTAAAAAAGTTACAGTTATTTCAAAATCAAAAGTGGATAATAACAATACCTACCTTGCACAGGGAGGAATATCTACAGCTCTTGATGAGGAAGATATAAAACCTTTTGTTGAGGACACTCTAAAGGCCGGAAGATATAAAAATAGAGTTGAGGCTGTTGAAGTTCTTGCTGAAGAGTCTATAGAAAATATATCCCAGATTGTTGAGGAGTATGGAATGCCGCTGGATAAAGTGGATGGAAAAATAGACTATACAAGAGAAGGTGCTCATAGAGTAAACAGAATAGTTCACAGCAAGGATAATACAGGTGAAATAGTATTCAAAACACTTTATAAAGAGGTCCTAAAAAGAAATAATATTGAAATAATAGAAGATGCATCTCTTATAGATATAATATCAGAAAACAATGTATGCGTTGGAGCCAGAATATATAAGGATGAAAAAGAAATACATGTATTTTCAAAAGCAACTGTTCTGGCTACCGGTGGAATAGGAGGACTTTTCAAAAATTCAACAAACCAGAGACAACTTACAGGAGATGGTATAGCCATAGCTCTAAAAAATAATATAGAAATAGAGAATCTTAAGTATATACAGATTCATCCTACAGCTTTTTATGAAGAAAACAGCAATGGAAGAAGAATGCTTATATCAGAATCTTTAAGAGGAGAAGGAGCAGTTCTTAGAAACAAGGCAGGAGAAAGATTTGTGGACGAGCTTCTACCTAGAGATGTTGTTTCACATGCTATATTTGAGCAGATGAAAAAAGACAACAGTGAATATGTATATCTTGATGCAACTCATCTTGGAGAAGAATATCTTAAAAACAGGTTTACATTTATATATAACGGATGCCTTGAAAAGGGAGTAAATATAGGAAAAGAAATGATAAAAGTATCTCCTGCACAACACTATTTCATGGGTGGTATACATGTAGATCTTGACTCAAAAACTACTATGGATAATCTTTATGCAGTAGGAGAAGTAAGCTGTACAGGTGTTCACGGTGCAAATAGACTTGCAAGCAATTCTCTTCTTGAAGGTCTTGTATTTTCAAAAAGAGCAGCTCAAAGCATAAACCGTACAATATCAGATGATGAGATAGATGAAAAAGATATACCATCGCTTGAAAAAAATATAGAAGATATTTTCTGCGAAAATAGAAAAATGGTAATTGATGAGATAATAAAAAGTAGTGAGGATTTTGATTATGAATTATTTGATTATAGATAAAATGATAAAAGATGCTCTTATAGAAGATATACCAAATGAAGATATAAGTACTAATTCAGTTGTAAAAGAGGGATCTGTTTCAGCGGTGGATCTTATATGTAAAGCAGATGGAATAATAGCTGGGTTAGGTGTATTCAAAAGGGTATTTGATATACTTGGAGATGTAGAAATAGAGTTTTTTGTAAAAGATGGAGATAAAGTGAAAAAAGGGCAGATGCTTGCTGAACTTAAAGGAAGTACAAGAAATCTCCTTATGGGAGAGAGAGTAGCACTTAACTATCTTCAGAGAATGAGTGGTATAGCAACTATGACAGGAAAATATGTAGAAAAGCTTAAAGGAAGTAAGACGAAGCTTCTTGATAGCAGAAAGACAATGCCTAATATGAGAATACTTGATAAATATGCAGTGAGAATGGGTGGAGGAAACAACCATAGAATGAATCTTTCGGATGCTGTAATGCTGAAAGATAACCATATTGGTGCTGCAGGTGGCGTAAAAGAAGCTATAGAAGCAGCCAGAAACTATGCATCATTTGTTGTGAAGATAGAAGTTGAAGTTGAAACTCTTGATATGGTAAGGGAAGCTGTAGAAGCTGGAGCAGATATAATAATGCTTGACAATATGGATATGGAAACTGCAAAGGAAGCTGTAAAAATAATAGACAACAGAGCTATTGTAGAGTTTTCTGGAAATGTAACTCTTGAAAATATAGAAGAAGTCGGGAAAATAGGTGTAGATGTGGTATCTTCTGGATCACTGACACATTCAGTAAAAGCTCTCGATATAAGTATGAAAAATCTCAGAAATATATAATTATAATTAAAAAACTGTATCTTATATAGGATTTATATGGGGTACAGTTTTTTTATTGTCTATAGCTAAAGATAAATATGAAGAAAATATATTTATAAAATCTTGTATTACAAATATGTTTGTATCAATTCCTCTGTGGTATAATATTTCAGAAAAAAGGAAAAGGAGGGTGTATTATGAAATTTTCAGAATACAAATATCAAAGACCGGACTATGAATATGAGAAAAAAGTGTTTTCTGATAATATGGAAAAACTGAAAAAAGCAGAAAGCTTTGAGTCTTTCAGAAAAATACTTGATGATATAAATAAACAAAGAAATAGAATTGAGAGTATGAAAATTGTAGCATCGATAAACTACAGCATAAATACAGGAGATAAAAATAATATAGCCGAAAAAAATTACTGGGATGAAAATGCTCCTAAATATGACAAATTAAATGTGGATCTATACAAAATAATTATAGATTCAAAGTATGATAAAGAGATAATAGAAACATATGGAATGCAATTTTATAATATTATAAAATGCAGTATAAGTGAAATATCAGATGAAATAATAACAGATCTTATTGAAGAAAACAGATTATGTTCAGAGTATACAAGGCTTCTTGCAGCGGGAAATGTAGTCTTTGGTGGTGAAAAATTAAATCTATCTGAAGTGAATAAATATACGACTGACAGTAACAGAAATATTAGAAAATCAGCGGCTGAAGCATTTTCCGGATATTTTGAAGAGCATGAAGAAGAATTTGATATTCTGTTTGATAAGCTCGTAAAAGTGAGGGATAGAATTGCTAAAAAGCTTGGGTATGAAAATTTTGTAGAACTTGGATACAAAAGAATGAAAAGAACCGATTACAATGAAAATGATGTTTCAAAGCTTAGAAAAGCAGTAGAAAATTCATGGGATATTATTATAGATAAAATAAATAAAAATAAATCTGAAAGATTGTCGATAGAAAAAATAAAGTATTATGATGATGAAGTTGAATTTCCTGGATGGAATATGGAACCGGAAATTGAATATGATGAAATGATAAAGTCTGCTGAGAAAATGTATTCAGAGTTGTCAGATGAAACAGGTATGTTTTTCAGGAATCTTGTTGAAAATGAAATGATGGATTTGAAAACAGCACCTCGGAAGGGGATGGGTGGATACTGTACGTATGTGCCTGATCTGAAATCACCTTTTGTATTTGCCAACTTCAATAGAAGCTTTGATGATGTTGATACATTGACTCATGAGATGGGGCACGGTTTTCAGCTTTATATGTCGAATTGGATAGATATGCCGGAAATAAACTTTCCGACTCTTGATAGTTGTGAAATTCATTCAATGACTATGGAATTTATTACAATGCCGTGGATGGAACTTTTCTTTGGAAAAAATGCTTCAAAATACAAATATTCGCATTTATGTACTATATCGAGGTTGATTCCATACTGTATGGTTGTAGATGAATTTCAGCATATAATATACAGAAATATAAATATGACTCCTAACGATAGAAAAAAATTATGGAGAAATCTGGAAAAAAAATACATTAAATACAAAGATTATGATGACAACAGCTTTCTTGACAGAGGAGGATGGTGGTTAAGACAAGGGCATATATTCAAAAATCCATTTTATTATATAGATTATGCTCTTGCATCTCTTTGTGCAATTCAACTTGCAGAAAAATATACAGAAAATCATCATGAAGGGTGGAATCTTTATATGGATATATGTAAGGTGGGAGGTACAAGATCATTCAATGAAATAGTCAATATAGCTAATCTGGACTCTCCTTTTGAAGACGAAAGTATATCTAAAATAGTGAGAAAAATTTCACAAAGTTTAGATGTAAAAATAGCAAATGAAAAATAATTCTGAATATTTATAACCGAGTATGATATATACAAATAAAAATTGATGTTATACATAAAATAATATTTATATCTTTTATGTATATATAAAAAATAAAATTGCAAAAACGCATCAAATCAAGTATTTGTAGATATTAGAGGATATACTAAAAACAGGCACCGTTTTCATTGTTAAAAAATATTAAAAAAATATCAAAAAAAGACTTGATATTTTGATTGAAAATTTATATACTTAACTTAACGAATATAGAGCAAGCCAAATAAAGACTGGATGAAGCATAAGGGAGACTTCCTTAAATGGGGACCGAAGGGACAAGTCGATATCATACCCACGGTATTGATGAAATTCTCAGGTGAATATACTTTATGTGGACAGGACTCTGAAGATTATTTTGACAGGGTAAACAAATGGGGACGTTTGTTTAACCTGTTTTTTTATTGTAAAAAAGGCTATGCAATCTTAATTGAAAGAGAGAAATGTTATGTTTATAGTAACAAATAATCCTTTAGTCAAAGAGAAGTTTGAAGATAAGAAAATTCTGTTCTTTGAAGTATCTTATATAGGTATACTTGAAGAATGCAGAAAAATGATACATAAGGGAAATAGAATGCTTTCACATCCTCTGTATGGAAGTGTAAAACCAAATGAAACACCATACAGAACAGTTATAATGACTGAGGGTGAAGAACTTGATTATATGTCAGTCGAACTGATTGAAGATGCGATAGCAACTGCTTCCAAGTTTCAAAAAAATCAGAGAACTCCAGACTGGAGTGAAAGTATAATGGAAGATTTCCAGGTTATAGATCTGGATATAATGACACATACAATATCAAGAATAGAATATGAGTACTAGATAGCAATGTTGTTTGAATGAATAGTTGTTGCATTCGGGAAAATGTTTTACAAATATGTCAAAATATAAAAATTTATATTTATAAATAATCTTGTATAAATCAGGAGGAATTTAAAATGGAAAATGTATACGATATTGCCATAATCGGTGCAGGTCCTGCAGGTCTTGCAGCTGGATTATACGGTGCAAGAGCAAAAATGAAAACAGTAATATTTGAAAAAAGTAAAAATGGTGGTCAGATAGTTATAACTCATGAAGTTGCAAACTATCCTGGATCAGTTGAAAATGCAAGTGGACCTTCTCTTGTAGCAAGAATGGTTCAGCAGTGTAAAGAATTCGGTGCTGAAATAAAAAGAGATGATATAGTTGAAGTTCAGCTTGAAGGAGATATAAAAGTAATAAAAGGACAGAGCGGTGAAGAATACAGAGCTAAAGCCGTTGTAGTTGCAGCAGGTGCGTCTCCAAGAAAAATAGGATGTCCTGGAGAAAAAGAATTCACTGGAAAAGGTGTTTCTTACTGTGCAACATGTGATGCTGATTTCTTTGAAGATTTCGAAGTTTTCGTAGTTGGTGGAGGAGACAGTGCTATAGAAGAAGCAATGTACTTAACTAAATTTGCAAGAAAAGTTACAATAGTTCACAGAAGACAGGGATTCAGATGTGCTAAGAGTATAGAAGAAAAAGCAAAAGCTAATCCAAAAATAGAGTTCCTTTTAGATACAGTTGTTGAAGAAATAAAAGGAGACGGAATACTTGAATCAGTAGTATTCAAAAATGTTGTTACTGGTGAAACTTTCGAGTACCATGCAGATGAAGAAGATGGAACAATGGGAGTATTCGTATTCATAGGTGTTGTTGCTCAGACAGATTTATACAAAGGTATAATAGATATGAACGAGCAGAACTACATAATAACAGATGACTGCATGAGAACAAATATACCAGGTGTATTTGCAGCAGGAGACTGTAGAGTAAAACCTTTAAGACAGGTTGTAACTGCAACTGCTGACGGTGCTATAGCAGCTGTTATGGCAGAAAAATATATAAATGAGAAATTCGGAGAATAGTAAATACTATTTTCATGAATAGATATATAAAATAACAAATAAACGGTGGAGGTAACAAAATGATAGCATTAGATAAAGAAATATTCGAAAAAGAAGTATTAGAAGCTGAAGGATATGTATTCGTAGATTTCTGGAGCCAGGGATGCGAACCTTGTAAAGCTTTAATGCCAGAAGTTCATGAATTAGCTGAAAAATACGCTGAAGGAATGAAATTCTGTGAAATGGATATAACAAAAGCAAGAAGACTTGCTATAAAACAGAAAGTTTTAGGACTTCCAACTCTAGCTGTTTATAAAGATGGAGAAAAAATAGATGAAGTTACTAAAGACGATGCTACTATAGCTAATATAGAAGCAATGATAAAAAAATATGTTTAATCAATAATCAGCATATTATTAGCTTTTAATTTTAAAAGGTTAATTTTATACAAAATTTTATAGGAGGTGCGTTATGCGTCTTGAATTAGGAAAAATCTTTATAAAAGATGTTCAGTTTGGAGAAAAAACTGAAGTTAAAGATGGTGTTTTATTCGTAAACAAAGAAGAGATGCTAAAAGAAATAGGTGGAGATGAGCATATAAAATCTATAGATATAGAATTAGCTCACCCAGGTGAAAGCATAAGAATAACACCTGTTAAAGATGTTATCGAGCCAAGAGTTAAGGTAGAAGGTAACGGAGGAGTATTCCCAGGTATCATATCTAAAGTAGATACAGTTGGTGAAGGAAGAACTCATGCATTAAAAGGTGTTGCTGTAGTAACAACTGGAAAAATAGTTGGTTTCCAGGAAGGTATAGTTGACATGACTGGAGAAGGAGCAAAATACACTCCATTCTCAAAATTAAACAACGTTGTTGTTATAGCTGAGCCAGTTGATGGTTTAAGACAGCATGATCACGAAAAAGCAGTAAGAATGATAGGATTCAAAGCTGCTACATATCTTGGAAAGGTTGCTAAAGACCTTACTCCAGATGAAGTTTCTGTATACGAAACTAAGCCTATATTTGAGCAGGCTGCTGAATATCCAGAACTTCCAAAAGTTGGATATGTATACATGTTACAGACTCAGGGACTATTACACGATACATATGTATACGGTGTAGATGCTAAGCAGATAGTTCCAACAATACTTTACCCAACAGAAGTTCTTGACACTGCAATAGTAAGTGGTAACTGTGTTTCTGCATGTGACAAAAACCCAAGTTACGTACATATGAACAACGGTGTTATAGAAGAGTTATATGCTCAGCATGGTAAAGAAATAAACTTCATGGGTGTTATAATCACTAATGAAAACGTATATCTTGCTGACAAGGAAAGATCTTCTAACTGGACTTCAAAATTATGTAAATACCTAGGATTAGACGCTGTTATCGTATCTCAGGAAGGATTCGGTAACCCTGATACAGACCTAATAATGAACTGTAAGAAAATAGAAATGCAGGGAGTTAAAACTGTTATAGTAACAGATGAATACGCAGGACGTGACGGAGCTTCTCAGTCATTAGCAGATGCTGACGTAAGAGCTAACGCAGTTGTTACAGGAGGAAACGCAAACCAGGTTGTTGTATTACCTAAACTTGACAAAGTAATAGGACATCTTGAAGTTGTTGATGTAATAGCTGGTGGAGCTGCAGGATCTCTAAGAGAAGATGGAACTATAGAAGTAGAAATACAGGCAATAACTGGAGCTACAAACGAAACTGGTTTCGGATATTTAACTGCAAAAGGATATTAATCCCTAAAAAAATTATTAAAAAATTAATTACTAACTAAAAATTAAGAATGAAAAAATAAAATCAGGAGGACTATTATGAGCGTACTTGAAAATAAAAAGGTCATGATAATAGGCGACCGTGATGGTGTGCCAGGACCTGCAATAGAAGAATGTGTAAAAACAGTTGACAGCGCAGAAGTTATATTCTCATCAACAGAATGTTTCGTCTGAACAGCTGCTGGGGCTATGGACCTAGAAAATCAGAAGAGAGTTAAAGAAGCTGCTGAAAAATTCGGAGCTGAAAATCTTGTGATATTACTAGGTGCCGCTGAAGCCGAAGCTGCAGGTCTTGCAGCAGAAACAGTAACAGCAGGAGACCCAACTTTTGCTGGACCTTTAGCAGGTGTAGAATTAGGATTATCTGTATTCCACGTAGTGGAAGAAGAAGTTAAAGAGCTATTTGATGAAGAAGTTTACGAAGAGCAGGTAGGAATGATGGAAATGGTTCTTGACGTAGACGAAATAGCTGAAGAAATGAAATCAATAAGAGACGAGTATTGTAAATATTTATAAAATTTTTTAGGGAGGAAAATGAAATGGCAATAAAAGCAGTTCATTACGTAAACCAGTTCTTCGCCGGAATAGGTGGAGAAGAAAAAGCTGACACTAAACCACATGTGGCAGAAACTTTACCTCCAATAAGTGCACAGCTTAATGCTAAATTAGGTGAAGATATAGAAGTTGTTGCTACAGTTGTTTGTGGTGATGGATACTTCAATGAAAATATAGAAGAAGCAAGTGCTGAGTTACTTGAAATGATAAAAGGATTTAATCCAGAATTATTCATAGCAGGACCAGCATTCAACGCAGGTAGATACGGAGTTGCAGCAGGTACTATAACTAAAGTTGTTAAAGACGCTTTAAATATACCTTGCTTAACTGGTATGTACGTTGAAAACCCAGGTGCAGATATGTTCAAAAAAGAAGTTTATATAGTTGAAACAGCAGACTCTGCAGCTGGAATGAGAAAAGCTCTTCCAAAGATAGCTAAATTAGCTTCTAAACTTGCAAAAGGAGAAGAAATAGGATCTCCAGCAGAAGAAGGATACATGGCTAGAGGAATAAGAGTTAACTACTTCCATGAAGATAGAGGATCTAAGAGAGCAGTTGATATGCTTATCAAGAAAATAAAAGGTGAGGAATTCGAAACTGAGTATCCAATGCCAGATTTCGACAGAGTAGATCCAAACCCAGCTGTAAAAGATTTATCTAAAGCTACTATAGCTCTAGTTACTTCTGGTGGTATAGTACCAAAAGGAAACCCTGACAGAATAGAATCTTCATCAGCTTCTAAATACGGTGAATATTCTATAGCTGGAGTAGAAGATTTAACTGAAGCTACTCATGAAACAGCTCATGGTGGATACGACCCAGTATACGCTAATGAAGATGCTGACAGAGTATTACCAGTAGACGTTTTAAGAGATCTTGAAAAAGAAGGCGTTATAGGAAAATTATATGATTACTTCTATACAACAGTTGGTAATGGTACTGCTGTTGCAAACGCTAAGAAATTCGCAGCTGAAATAGGTAAGAAATTAAAAGCTGACGGTGTTGACGCAGTTGTACTTACTTCTACATGAGGTACTTGTACTCGTTGCGGTGCAACAATGGTAAAAGAAATAGAAAGAGCAGGAATACCAGTAGTACACATGTGTACAGTTGTTCCTATATCTCTAACAGTTGGAGCTAACAGAATAGTTCCTACAATAGCTATACCTCATCCTCTTGGAAATCCAGCTTTAACTCACGAAGAAGAGAAATCATTAAGAAGAGGATTAGTTGAAAAAGCATTAAACGCATTAACTGTAGAAGTTGATGGACAGACAGTATTTGAAGACTAATTTTTTAAAAAGCTAATAATAAACTGATAAATATAGATTTCGCGGGCTATATGCCTGCGGAATCTATAATAATATATGAAACAAAATGAATTATAACTATATACATAAAAACAATATTAATATGCAATAAATTCGAAAATAATTAATTTTATTAATTATAAATAAAATTTTTATCATAAAACAATAAATTTTCGGGGGTGCCTAAAAATGACTTTTCCAGTATTTAAAAGTGCAGGATACGTATTAGTTCATACACCAGATATGATAGTACAGAATGGTAGTACATGTGTAGTAGAAAGAGCTACAAATCCTGACTCTGAATTCCTAAAAGAAATAGGAAGCCATATAAGAAGCTATGAGGATGTTGTAAACTATTTACCAAACCAGGTATATATAGGAAACAATAGACCAGAAGAATTAAAAGGTATGGCTTTACCTTGGTGTGAAACAAAGGTAGAAGGAACAAGAGAAGGTAAAATGGGCGAAATAATGCCTCAGGATGAGTTCATAGCTCTTATGCAGATATGTGACGTATTCGATCTTGTTGAATTATCAGAGGAATTTGTAGCTGAAGTTAAACCTAAAATAGAAGCAAACTACCCTGAACTTGCTCCATTTATGGACAAAGTTAAAGGATGTGACGTTGAGTCAGGAAAAGCTGATGTTGAAGCTCATAAAGCAGAAGCATTATACAACAATGGAAAATTTGTTGGATATGTAAAAGCAGCTCATGATGTAGACGTTAACCTTAATGCTCATACTATGTTTGAAAACCTTGTTGTTAAAGCATCAGGTGTTTTAGCAGCTTTACATATGCTTAGACATTCTGCAGTAGACAGAAAAGAAATAGGATACGTTATAGAATGTTCAGAAGAAGCATGTGGAGATATAAACCAGAGAGGTGGAGGAAACTTCGCTAAATCTATAGCTGAAATAGCTGGAATAGAAAATGCTACAGGATCAGATACAAGAGGATTCTGTGCAGGACCTACTCATGCATTAATACATGCAGCTGCACTAGTTAAAGCAGGTGTTTACAAACATGTAATGGTAGTTGCAGGTGGAGCTACTGCAAAACTTGGTATGAACGCAAAAGACCATGTTAAGAAAGGCCTTCCAGTATTAGAAGACGTTGTTGGAGGATTTGCAGTTCTTGTATCTGAAAACGACGGAGTAAGCCCAGTAATAAGAACTGACCTTGTAGGTAACCATACAGTTGCTACAGGTTCAGCACCACAGGCTGTTATGAGCGCTTTAAT
Organism: Peptacetobacter hominis; assembly: GCF_006861675.1. GTDB lineage: Bacteria > Bacillota > Clostridia > Peptostreptococcales > Peptostreptococcaceae > Peptacetobacter > Peptacetobacter hominis. The sequence continues at coordinate 182,734 of NZ_SGJB01000001.1, forward strand.
AAGCGAAGGAATAGATAAAGGTGGATTAAAAATAACTGATATAGATGTATTCTCTGTAGAAATGCAGAACCCAGATATAACTAAGCCAGCTGGAGCAGGTAACGTACCTGAAGCAAACTACAAAATGATAGGTGCTCTTGCTGTTAAACGTGGAGATCTTGAAAAGAAAGAACTTAAAAACTTCATAGAAGCTCATGGTCTTCCAGGTTGGGCTCCTACTCAGGGACATATACCATCAGGAGTTCCTTATGTAGGATTCATGATAGACGATTTGACTACAGGAGACAAAAACAGAGCTATGATAGTTGGTAAAGGAAGTCTTTTCTTAGGAAGAATGACTAACTTATTCGACGGAGTATCTGTAGTTGTTGAAAGAAATAATGGTGTTACAGAAGATGCTTCTGGAATATCTAAAGATGAAATCAAGAAAATAATAGCAGAAGCAATGAAAAAAATGGCATTAGATATGGTGCAGGAATAGGGGTGAGAATATGTCATCAAACAAAATAATAGCAGATGTATTCCTAGAAGTAGCTAATGCAATAGAAAGTGGAGAGTTTGGACCAAAAGTAAAAATAGGTCTTACTACACTTGGAAGTGAGCACGGAGTAGAAAACCTTGTTAAGGGAGCAGAGCTGGCAAAATCAAAATTATTTGATATAGTTCTTATAGGACCTAAGGTTGATACAGATCTTGAAATAGTAGAAGTTAATGACGAATCTGAAATGCATAAAAAAATGGAAGAACTTCTAGACAGCAAGTATATAGATGCATGTGTAACTATGCACTACAACTTCCCTATAGGAGTATCTACAGTTGGTAGAGTACTTACTCCAGGTAGAGGAAAAGAAATGATACTTGCAACTACAACAGGAACAAGTGCTACAAACAGAATAGAAGCTATGATAAGAAATGCCGTATACGGTATATCTGCTGCTAAATCTATAGGAATAAAAGCTCCTAAAGTTGGTATATTAAACGTTGACGGAGCAAGACAGGTTGAGAAATACCTAAAAGAACTTCAGTCTAATGGATATGGTATAGAATTTGCCGAGTCTATGAGAGCTGACGGTGGATGTGTAATGAGAGGTAACGACTTACTAGCAGGAACTCCTGATGTAATGGTTACTGACACATTAACAGGAAACTTATTAATGAAAGTGTTCTCATCTTTTACAACTGGTGGAGATTTCGAATCTCAGGGATTCGGATACGGACCAGGAGTTGGTGAGGATTATGATAGAAGAATATTCATAGTATCTAGAGCATCAGGTTCTCCGGTTGTTGCAAATGCATTAAAATACGCATACGAAGCAGTTCTAGGAAAAGTAAGCGATGTTGCAAGAGAAGAATATTCAAAGGCTAAAGCTGCAGGAATAGATGCTATATTTGCATCTCTAAATGCTAAGAAAGAAGATAAAGGTGAAGCTGAAGAAGTTAAAATGCCTGACAAGGAAGTTGTAACTCATCAGATATCTGGTGTAGATATAATGGAACTTGATGATGCTGTTGAAGCATTATGGAAAAAAGGTATATACGCTGAAAGTGGAATGGGATGTACAGGACCAATAGTTCTTGTGTCTGAAGCTAAAGGCGAAGAAGCTGCAGCTCATCTAAAAGAAGCTGGATTTTTAGCTTAATAGATTGAAGAAAAAGCTCTGATTTATTTCAGAGCTTTTTTATTCTGCAAATATATCAATCATTTTTGCCTATTTGGTTATTATATTTTCATATATACTAAAGGAGATATAGATATTGTTTTTTTAGAATAAATGTTATGATAAAATAAAAAGGAAGATTTATTATGAAAAATTTGGAATCTACTTTAAAGATAAGTTTTATCATAATAGTTGTATTTATCCTAGGATACAATTTTAATAATTATTTCAACTGGTCAACACATACGGATGTTTATGGGATATTGTTTTTCAAACGGTCGTATTGTATACGTTTTGTAGCTTCTGCATCTATTGGAGTGTTGTATTACTTATTTGGCAAATATGACAATATTTTTGGCAAATATGACAATATTGTACTTAAAACAAATGACAGTAAAGTAATGAAAATAATTACTTCTATATTTTTAGGGATAATAGTACAGTTTATAGGTTTTATTTTAGCGACAGGTATTTTACCAGATTGGATTTCAGAGTTTGATACACCTTATGCAAATCATATAAGTGAGCTGATAAATGATCTTATTTTTATTTGCATAGTAATCCCAATCTCGTTATATCATTTTCTGAAGAATAAATAATAAATATTTATTATTTTTAAATTTAAACAAACAAAAAAGACTGCTATTAAGCAGTCTTTTTATTTATATATTATAAGTTTCTATTGTCTTTTAATAATACGTCGTGAGCTCCACCCTCTACTATTGATGTAGCAGAAACAAGTGTAAGTTTAGCATTTTTCTGTAATTCTTCTATTGTAAGTGCACCACAGTTACACATAGTAGATCTTACTTTTGCAAGAGATGCATTTACGTTGTCTTTTAATGAACCTGCGTATGGAACGTAAGAGTCAACACCTTCCTCGAAAGAAAGTTTTTTATCTCCACCAAGATCGTATCTCTGCCAGTTTCTAGCTCTTGCAGAACCTTCTCCCCAGTATTCCTTCATGTAGCTTCCGTTTATATTAACTTTGTTTGTTGGAGACTCGTCAAATCTTGAGAAGTATCTTCCAAGCATAACGAAGTCAGAACCCATTGCAAGTGCAAGTGTTATATGATGATCGTAAACTATACCACCATCTGAACATATTGGTATATAAACACCAGTTTCTTCAAAGTATTTATCTCTCGCAGCAGCAACTTCTATAACAGATGTAGCCTGTCCTCTACCGATACCTTTCTGTTCTCTTGTTATACATATAGAACCACCACCGATACCGATTTTTATAAAGTCAGCACCAGCTTCAGCAAGGAATCTGAATCCTTCTTCGTCAACTACGTTACCTGCACCAACTTTTACAGTATCGCCATAGTGTTCTCTTATCCAGTCTATAGTAAGTTTCTGCCACTCTGAGAATCCTTCTGAAGAGTCTATACATAATACGTCTACACCAGCTTCAACAAGAGCAGGAACTCTTTCTGCGTAGTCTCTAGTGTTTATTCCGGCACCAACTATATATCTTTTTGAATCATCAAGTAATTCAAGAGGGTTTTCTTTGTGAGAAGAGTAGTCTTTTCTGAATACCATGTACATAAGATGTCCGTCATCGTCAAGTACAGGAAGAGAATTTAATTTATGATCCCAGATTATGTTGTTTGCTTCTTTTAAAGTAACGTCTTTAGGAGCTGATACTATCTGCTCAAGTGGAGTCATGAAGTCTGCAACTTTTGTGTCAAGAGACATTCTGCTCACTCTGTAATCACGGCTTGCAACTATACCTAAAAGTTTTCCGTTAGCAGTTCCATCATCTGTTATAGCAACAGTTGAATGTCCTGTTTTTTCTTTTAATGCAAGTATATCTTCAAGAGTATTTTCTGGTGTAAGATTTGAATCACTTACAACGAAACCAGCTTTATAAGCTTTAACTCTTGCAACCATAGCAGCCTGATCTTCTATAGTCTGAGAACCGTATATAAAAGATATACCACCCTCTTTTGCAAGTGCTATAGCCATGTTGTCATCAGAAACTGCCTGCATTATAGCAGAAGTCATAGGTATGTTCATTGATAATGGAGATTCCTCTTCTCCTTTTCTGAATTTAACAACTGGTGTTTTTAAACTAACATTTGCCGGGATACACTTAGCTGAAGAATATCCTGGAACTAAAAGATACTCACTAAAAGTATGAGATGGTGTTTCAAAATAAAATGCCATTTCTTAAGTCACTCCTTAAATATATATTTATTTTTTTATTTTATAAAAGTCAAAAAAAGACACCTGTAAGGGTATTGCCAAACGTGTATCTTTAAAATAAGTCAAATAAGATAATAATTATTTTTTAAATTTTAACATTAATTTGGTAAATAGTCAATATTTATACGGGGATTTGTGGGAAATAATATATAAATTTTCCTAACTATAAAAATATTTATACTTATTGAAGAATATTTTAGGATAATATATAATTTAATGTATATAATATAACAATGAATTTTTATTTTTTCGGAGGTGTACTGAATGGAACTGTTAAAAAAGAAAATACTTGATGAAGGTGCAGCAAAGGGAAGTGATATAATCCAGGTTGGATCATTTCTTAATCATCAGCTTGATATAGACCTTCTTAATGAAATAGGAAAGGAATTTGCTGAGAGATTCAAAGATGTAGGTAAAATAGATAAGATACTTACAATTGAGTCTTCAGGTATAGCGATAGCATCTATTGCTTCTCAGTATTTTGGAAATGTACCTGTTGTATTTGCAAAAAAAGTGATGTCAAGTAATATGGATACAGATGTATATGAAACAACAGTATATTCTTATACAAAAGGTATAGAATACTCTGTTAGAGTAAATAAAAAATATATAAATAAAGGTGAGAAAGTTATAGTTATAGATGATTTCCTTGCAAAAGGTGGAGCCGTAATGGGACTGAAGGATATAGTTGATCAGGCAGAAGCGGAACTTATGGGTGTTGGTATAGTAATAGCGAAAGCATATCAGGAAGGTAAACCAATACTTGAAGCAAATAATATAAGAGTAGAGACACTTGTTTCTGTTGAAGCTATAAATGATGGTGTTATAACTTTTAGTGAATAATAATATTATTAATAAAAGGGAATCAGAAATCTGATTCTCTTTTATTTGACTTATAAATCTTTGGAAAGGGTTTTTTTGATGAATAGAATTATAAAGGAGATAGATAGAGAGGATAAAAAGAATCCGTATACTGATCAAGAACTTTCAGATATGCTTGGAATAAAGAGATCAGATATTGTAAATTTCAGAAAAGAAAAAGGGATTCCGAATTCAAGAGATAGAAGAAGAGATCTTGTAATGAGAGAAATAAGAGCAGTAATAATGGAAACTCCTGATATAACAGAGAGAGGATTGACTGATATTCTTGTAAAAAATGGATATAGAATATCAAGAAGTGCAGTTGCCAAGATGATGAAGGAAGTAGAAACTAAAGGAGAATTCTTAAATAAAAAGACAGAAAACAACGATATAAGTATAAAAAAAATTACAGAAATAAATAAAAAAATAGAAAATGATTTAATAAATGAAAATGTAGGTTTTGAAAATCTTATAGGAATAAACGGAAGCCTTAAAGAAAAAGTAAATCTTGCAAAATCAGCAATAATGTATCCTCCTAACGGTCTTCATACTATAATATACGGAGAATCTGGTGTAGGAAAGAGTGAGTTGGCAAATTGTATGTATGAGTATGCTGTAAAGAAAAAAATAAAGGATGATAAATCGCCATTCATAGTTTTTAACTGTGCAGATTATGCAGAAAATCCTAATTTGCTAATATCTCAATTGTTTGGAGTAGTTAAAGGAGCGTATACAGGTGCTGGAGAGGATAGAGCTGGACTTGTAGAAAAAGCGGATGGAGGAATATTATTTTTAGATGAAATACATAGATTACCACCATCAGGACAGGAAATATTATTTTCTCTTATAGATAGAGGTGAATATAGAAGACTTGGTGAAAGTAGTAATAAAAGAAAGGCAAATGTACTAATAATAAGTGCAACAACAGAAAATCCAGAATCAAGCTTACTTACAACATTTAGAAGGCGTATACCTATGTTTATAACATTACCTAATCTTGATTCTAGATCTGTTGAAGAAAGATATGAAATAATATTAAAATTTTTTGAAAGAGAATCTAAAAGAATAAATAGAAATATAATTGTAACTAAAGAAGTTCTTTACGCACTTATGAACTATAAGTGTAAAGGTAATATAGGACAGCTTAAGAGTGATATACAGGTTAGTTGTGCAAGAGCTTTTAGTAAGAGTACAAAAGAAGATAATAAAGTTATAATAGATACTGACAGTCTTAGAGAACATATAAAAAAATCTTTGCCGAAGGAAAATAAAATTTTAAAAAATGAAAAATATGATACTTTAGAAGATATATACATTGATATAAATGAAATAAATAATGTGAATAAAAATTATTTTAGTAAGCATGAAGTAAATGAAATTTATCGGTATGTTGAAAAAGAATTAAAAGTATTAGAAGGGAAAAATTACTCAGAAGATGAAATAAAAAATATTTTCTTTGACAAATTAGATAAAAAATTTAATCAGATTAAAAAAAATAATATAATGTCTGATAGAAGTGAAAAACAAATGATTAGTATGAATCTAAAAAATGAGACTGTAGAGATTGTAGATAAAGTTTTTGAATTGTTGAAAAATCAATATGAGTCTATAAATAATGCGTTATACCCAGCATTAGCAATGCATTTAGAACATGCGATACAAAGATTAAAAGATGGAAAAAAAATTATAAATCCGGGTCTAGAAAAAATAAAAAAATCTTTTACTGAAGAATATGAGATAGCAAGATATGTAGTCGGAATAGTAGAAGATGTGATAAATATTACATTTCCTGATGATGAATTAGGCTATATAGCATATTATATACATAAATTCTGTATGAATAAAGATGAGGTTGAACAAAAGGTTAAAGTCATTATAGCAACACATGGAAAAGTAGGAATAGAAATGTCAAAGGTTGTAAATAATGTTCTCGGACTAGAATGCACATATGGAATAGAAGTTCCTTTGGAGGAATCTCCTTCTGATGGAGTTGAATCTGCAATGCTAGATATTATAAATAAAGGATTTAATACAGATATTCTTCTTTTAATGGATATGGGGTCACTTATAATACTTGGAGACAAAATAGAAGAGAGCCTTGGTGTAAGATGTAAAGTATTAAGTAGAGTGGATACGGTGCTAGCAATGGAAGCGGGCAAAGCAGCTGTAATAGAAGGTAAAAGTTTAGATGCAATAATACATGATTTGAAAGATAGCACAAATATCTCTGTTATAAATCAAAAGAATGGAGATTTTCACACTAAAGCTTCAGAAAATAAAGAAAATATTTTAATTACTATATGTTTAAGTGGAAAAGGAACTGCGATTACAGTAAAAGATATTTTAGAAAAACAATTGAAGGACATGAAACATGAAGAAATAAAAGTTGTTCCTCTTGGGATGATTTTGGAAAATGAATTTGAAGATGAGATAAAGCAGTATGAAAAAGAATTCAACATAATTGCAATCTGTGGAACTATAGATATAGGCTATAATAATATACCATTTATATCATATTCTGATGTTATGAATGGAAAAGGTGCAGAAAGAGTTGTTGAAATTCTAAAATCAAATAAGAATCATATGGAAAAGGATAATCATATAGGATTGAAAAATTTAATATATGAAGAGCTTGTTCTTGAAAATATAGAAGGAATTTCAAAAGAATATATTATTGACACATTAGTTAAAAAACTTGAAGATGGTGGATTTGTAGATTCAAGGTATATTCTTAGTGTATATAAAAGAGAGGCAATGGGAAGTGTAGTAATTTCTCAGAAGGTAGCAATACCTCATGGACTTCCTGAAAATGTGATAAAGCCCGCAATAGCAATAGCAAAGCTTAGTAAACCAATAATATGGGATAATGAATTTATGGTTGAAGTAATCGTGCTTATTGCGATGAAAGAAAATAATAAATCAGAGATAAAGGATCTTCTTTTCAAGCTTAGTGATTTAGAATTCATGGAAGAATTGCTAAAAACAAACAATAAGAGAGAAATAATAGAGCTTTTTTCTGAGGAATATTAATTGCATAAAAGACATATACAAAAAAAACCAACTAAAAATAAAAATAAAATCGTTTTCACTGAATAAAGTGGAACGATTTTTTTTGTATGTTAATAAAAAAACATAAAAAATATAAAGAAAAAGAACGTGATGAATTCAAGGAAAACGATATTTTGAAAATAAAAATACACTCGTTTAACAAAAAAAACCAAAAGTTGGCACACATAATGCTTTAATATAGGGTGTAAAGATAAAAAAGAAATTGGAGGGCTGAGAAGTGGAACTTATAAAATTTATTAATCCGAAACTTATATTTCTCAACCAGGAATGTAGTACAAAAGATGAATTCTTTAAAATAATACATGATAAGGCATTAGAAAATGGCTTTGTAACAGATGAATTCTATACAAAAGTTCTTGCAAGAGAAAATACGTTTCCAACAGGAATAAATCTTGGAGAGTTTGGAGTAGCAATACCACATACAGATGCTGAGTATATAAAAGAACAGTTTATAGCAGTATGTAATTTTAAATCTGGAGTGGAGTTCAGATCAATGGAAGATGAAAATGAAAAAGTTAATGTGAAGTTAGCTTTTGTGTTAGGACTAAATCAACCTCATAGTCAACTAGAAGTACTTCAAGAACTAATGGGGATAATACAAAATAGTGAAGCTGTAAAAAGTTTAATAGAATGCGAAAATGAAGATGAGATAATAAAAATAATCGAATCTTTATAATAAAATAATAAAAAGATAAATTTAGGGGGAATAAAAATGAAAAAAAGAATATTAGTAGCATGTGGAGCAGGAATAGCAACATCAACAGTAGTATGTACAAAATTAGAGGAGTTAATAAAAAACAACAATATAGAAGCTGAAATAGTTCAGTGCAAAATAGCTGAATGTGCATCTAAACAGGATGAAGCAGATCTTATAGTAACAACAACTATATTACCAACTACATATAAGATACCAGCAATAAAAGCGACATCTTATATAACAGGTATAAATGTTAAAGCAACAGAAGAAAAGATACTTGAAGTACTAAGAGGGTAGTTTATTATTCCATACTCTCCATATTGGAGAGTATGGTTTATAAATAAAAATAGGAGGTATTATCAATATGGATAAATTATTATTTGTAGTACAGTATATCCTTAATATGGGAGCTACTGTAATATTACCAATAACGATATTAATACTTGGCGTGATATTCAAAATTAAGTTTACTAAAGCTTTAAAGTCAGGTTTAACAATAGGAATAGGATTTGTTGGTATAAACCTTGTAGTTAGTTTATTAACTGAAACTCTTGGGCCTGCAGCTCAGGGAATGGTTGAAAGATTTGGCTTGAATCTTACTGTAATAGATGTAGGATGGCCTACAACAGCAGCTGCAACATGGGCATCTCCAGTTGCTCCTATATTAATACCGGTTTGTATTGTAGTAAACCTTATATTAATATATTTCAAAAAGACAAAAACTTTAAACATAGACTTATGGAACTACTGGCATTTTATAGTAGCGGGAGCTACAGGATATATAGTAACAGGAAGTTACATCTGGGCTATAATATGTGCAATAATAATGGAAATAATAGTTCTTTATACAGCTGATAAAACAGCACCTTATGTTCAGGAGTTCTATGGGTTAGAAGGAGTATGTCTTCCAACAGGATCAACAGCTTCATTTGCTCCGCTAGGATTTCTTGTAGGTAAGCTTGTTGAAAAAATACCAGGAATAAATAAACTTCATGCGGATCCGGATTCTATACAGAAAAGATTTGGTATATTCGGAGAACCTATGATGATGGGTATAATACTTGGTCTTATATTAGGTGTTCTTGCAGGATATCGGCCAGATAAAATATTCAATGTTGGTATATCAATGGGTGCAGTAATGTTTCTTATGCCTAGAATGGTTAAAATACTTATGGAAGGTCTTATACCAATATCAGAGGCTGTTAGAGATTATCTACAGGAAAAATATGGAGATAGAGAGCTTTATATAGGTCTTGATGCAGCTCTTGCAACAGGACATCCATCAGTTCTTTCTACAGCTCTTATACTTGTTCCTATAACTTTATTACTTGCAGTTATACTTCCTGGAAATAAAGTTCTTCCTTTCGGAGACTTATCAACTATACCATTCTATATGGCGTTTATAGTATGTTTCAGAAAAGGAAATATAGTTCAGTCAGTTATAACAGGAACTATAGTAATAGCAATATCACTTTATATGGCAACAAACTTTGCACCTGTTCATACAGAATTACTACAGCAGGCTAATATGATGCCTGATGGAACAACAATGGTAACAAGTATAGACACTGGAGGAAACTTATTCAAGTGGGCTATATTAAAATTATCTCAGCTAGTAGCAAGTCTTGGAATATTCTAATAGACATAAAAGTCAATAAGAATAGAGATATTGTTCAGCTAATAAAATGATATTACTCTTTTTTAGCTAAAAATATCAAAAGCTAAAAAAGAGTAATATTTTTATGAAATAGTATTTAAATAGATTTAAGCTAAAAAGTTAGTTATATGTTGTAAGGAGGAATATGAAAATGAAAGCTGTTGTTAAAACTAAACCAGGATACGACAATGTAGAGGTTCTTGATGTAGAAGAACCGAAAGCGACAGGAGATAAAGTAAAAATAAAGGTTGAATACAGTGGAATTTGTGGTTCTGACATACATTCTTTTAAAGGAGAATATGCGAATATAAAAGCGCCTGTTACACTTGGACATGAATTTGCGGGTATAGTGGTAGAAGTAGGTGAAGATGTTAAAAACATAAAAGTAGGAGATAGAGTAACATCTGAAACTACATTTGCTACATGTGAGAAATGTATTTATTGTGCCACAAGAGATTATAATTTATGCCCTACAAGAAAAGGAATAGGGACTCAGGTAGATGGAAGTTTTGCAGAGTATGTACTTTCAAGAGAAGAAAGTATTCATATTCTTCCAGATAACGTATCAACATTGGCAGCTTCTTTAACAGAACCATTAGCTTGTTGTTGTCATGCGGCTCTTGAAAAAACAAATGTTACAAATGACGATACTGTTCTTATAATTGGCCCTGGACCAATTGGATTATTATTGGCTCAAGTTATAAAAGCTCAAGGAGCAAAAGTAATAATGACAGGTATAAGTAAAGATATGCCTAGACTTGAGATTGCAAAAGAACTTGGAGTAGATAGGGTTGTAAATGTTGCAGAAGAAAGCCTTGAGGAAATCATAATGGAAATGACAGATGGAAATGGAGTAACAAAAGGATTTGATTGCTCTGGATTTATGCCAGCTGTAAACCAGGCTCTTCCTCTTATGCAGAAAAAGGGTACATTTGTTCAAGTAGGAATTTTTGCAAATAAATTTAATGAAATGGATCAAGAATCTATAATACAAAGGGAAATTACTTATGTAGGAAGTAGGTCTCAGAAGCCTAGTTCTTGGGATTTAGCACTTGATCTTCTAGAAAAAGAAAAAGTAGATACAGAAAGATTAGTTACAAGAATAGTATCACTTGATGAGTTTAAAGATGGTATAACGTCGCTTATGAATGGGGAAGAGATAAAGGTTGTTGTTAAATCTTTTTAAAGATTATTAAAAAGGGAGAGATGTATAAAATGAAGGCACTAAATTTATATTCTGCAAGAGATATAAGATTTGAAGATACTGAAAAACCTGTTATAACAGGTAATGATGATGTGATTGTAAAAGTAAAGGTTGCAGGAATATGTGGTTCTGACGGACATAGATACGCTCAGCTTGGTCCATATATAGAAGGTATGACATGGGGACATGAATTTTCTGGAGTGGTGGAAGAAGTTGGAGCAGAAGTAACAAACGTAAAACCTGGTGATAGAGTAACTGTTTGTCCAGCGTTATATTGTGGAAAATGTGAATCTTGCAAAAAAGCAGAGTTTGCAAGATGTGATAGTCTTAAAGTTATAGGAGCAAAAGATCCAGGAGCATTTGCTGAATATGTAAAAATACCTTCAGAAAATGTCTTGCCTATTCCAGATGAAGTTGATTTTGAAGCTGCTTCTATGGTTGAGCCTACAGCAGTTGCAATACATGGACTTTATAAAACAAAGCTTCAGCCAGGAGAAGATATAGCAGTAATAGGATGTGGAACAATAGGTTTACTTGCTATACAGTGGGCAAAAATATTTGGAGCAAAAAGGATAATAGCCCTTGATATAGATGATAGAAAACTTGAACTTGCAAAACAACTTGGAGCAACAGATACAATAAATTCTATGGGAATAGAGCCTTGTGAAGAAGTTGAAAAAATAACTAATGGAAGAAGAGCAGATGTTGTAGTTGAATCAGCAGGTTCACCAATAACTTCAGCACAATCATTCTCTCTTGCTAAAAAAGGTGGTAGAGTAGTATTTTTAGGAATACCATATGGAGATGTAATGGTTAAGAGATTTTATTTCGAAAAAATAGTAAGAAATGAATTACAGGTATTTGGATCATGGAATGCTATTTCTTCTCCATTCCCAGGTATTGAATGGACAACAACTATAGATTGTATGAAGAAAGGGCTTATAAATACAAAACCTTTAGTAACACATAGAGTACCACTGTCAAAAGGTCCTGAAATGTTTGAAAAAGTAGCAGAAAGAAAAGAGTATATAGGAAAGGTATTATTTTTCCCTGAGGAAAACTAATATAGATTAAGTAACCCTAAACATTTATCTTAACTACAGAAAATATATCCCTCATAAATGAGGGATATATTTTTGTATAAATAAATATTTGTTTTTTCAGTTGATTAAATGTATATTGATTTATTATAATATATTTGTAATTATAAATAGATTGGAGAGCATAATAATGAAAAATATTTATAAACTGCAGAATGGAACAGATATAAGAGGTATTGCTGTAGAAAACTCAGAAAAAGAAGTAAATCTTACTGTAAAAGAGGTTGAACAGATAGCAAAAGCTTTTCATACTTGGATAAAAGAAAACAATAATAATGAAAAGATAGTAATTGCAGTAGGAAATGACTCAAGAGTAACAGGAGAGGAATTCAGAAAAACTGTAATAAAAGCTCTTACAGAGCAGGGATGTGATGTAATAGATTGTGGACTTGCAACAACACCTTCGATGTTTATGACAACAGTTATGGACGGTTATAAATGTGATGGGTCTATAATGATAACTGCAAGTCATTTACCATATTTCTATAATGGACTTAAATTCTTCACAGAAAATGGTGGACTGGAGAAAGCTGACATAAAAGCAATGCTTGACATAGTTACAGAAGGAAAATATGCAGCTTCATCAGAAACTGGTTCTGTAACAGAAAAAAATCTTATAGATGATTATTCTGATATACTTGTTGATAAAATAAGAAAAGGAGTTTCATCAGATAAGAATTATGAAAAACCATTTGATGGAATGAAGATACTTGTAGATGCAGGTAATGGAGCAGGAGGATTCTTTGCTGAAAAAGTAATGGAAGTTCTAGGTGCGGATACTAAAGGAAGCCAGTTCCTTAATCCTGATGGAATGTTCCCTAACCATATACCAAATCCTGAAAACAAAGAAGCTATGAAGAGTATAAGCGATGCAGTTCTTGCGAATGAAAGCGACCTTGGTATAATATTTGATACAGATGTGGACAGAGCAGCTCTTGTTGGTAAGGACGGAAAATCAATAAACAAAAATGCTCTTATAGCTGTTATATCTTCAATACTTCTTGAAGAAAATCCAAATACTACAATAGTAACAGACTCTATAACATCTGTAGGATTAGCCGAATTTATAGCTAATCATGGTGGAAAACATCACAGATTTAAAAGAGGATATAAAAACGTTATAAATGAAGCTATAAGACTAAACTCTGAGGGTGAAGAATGTCACCTTGCAATAGAGACTTCAGGTCATGCGGCAATAAAAGAAAACTACTTCCTTGATGATGGTGCATATCTTATAGCTAAAATACTTATAAAAGCCGCAAAAATGGCACAGGAAGGAAAAGAAATATCAGATCTTATATCAGATTTAAAAGAAGCTAAAGAGGAAAAAGAAGTTAGAATAGGAATAAATAAAGAAGACTTCAGACCTTATGCAGAAGAAATACTGGAAGATCTTAAATCATATGTATCAGAAACTGAAGGATGGGAAATGGTTCCTAAAAACTATGAAGGTATAAGAGCAAACTGTTCAGCTGCCGGTGAAGATGGATGGTTCCTTATAAGAATATCTCTTCATGAACCTCTTCTTGCTCTTAACATAGAGTCAAATGAAGATGGTGGATGCGATACAATATATGCAAAACTAAAATCATTCCTTGAAAGATATGATTTAAAAGGATTATAAAATATAAATTCTTTATAAATGTTAATAAAATTTATTAAGATATGTTAAGAAGGATTACACCTCTGTCACTTACGGTTACAAATATGTAACCGTAAGTGACAGAGGTGTAATCCATTTTTTTGTATTTAGATGCTATTATAATAGTATAGATAAACAGCAAAGGAAGTGATTAATATGAAAAACACTAATAGACTTACAGCAATAATAATGGCATTTTTAATGGTAACAATGATATCTTTTGCAAATACAGATGGAGTATTTGCAGCAAGAGTAAAGTCAAAACCATCAGTGAAAATAACAACTTTAACATCTAAAAATAATTATATAAATAAAGATCAAGCACTTTCTATATTGAAGAAAAAAGAAAAAAATAAAACATTTATATATATGGGAACAGAAAAAGATTTTGAATACTTATCAGAATCAAAACAGAAGGGTTATGTTTTTCTTCCGGATGAAGAAGGTGACATAGGATATTTTGTAAATCGTATAAATAAAAAAGTATATTATTTCCATCCAAGTGGATATATGGAACTTATGAAGTAAAGATATATAAAGGGAATTATCAAACCAACAGTAGAAATGGAATATCTATAGTATTATTCTATGAGTTGGCGAGATGATTCCTTTTTTAAAATTTAATATTTATATGTAAATTTCATTTTAATATGTAAATAAGCTTAATATCAAAAATAAATTATATTTAACAAATAAAATTATCTATAAATAAAAGTTATTCATGCGTTTGTAAAGTATATATTATATTTTGTATTAAATTTTATAAAATATAAAAAAATATCAAAATAACATTATAAAATTAAATGTATTTATTGTTTTTATAAAAAATACAAATAAAACTTATTTAATGATGATTATTGATAAGGAGTTTATATAAAAGCATTCTCTTTTTATATAGAATATTATATAATGTTTAGTATAAAAACATTTTATTCAATATAGAAGGGGGCTGTATTTTGAAAAAAATAGATATAATCAGAGTTAGATACAATGATGTAAAAATAGAAAACAGCGATGGACCCAAATTAAGAGGATTTTTTGGAAGAAAGTTTATGAGAGTGGATTATTTTCATAATCATTCAAAAGAAGGAATATTATACAGATATCCTCTTGTACAGTATAAGGTGTTAGAGGGAACCCCTGTAGTAGTTCTTTTATCAAAAGGGTGTGAAATAGCATCAAGATATAATGCTGTAGATAAAATAATAATAGATGAAAATGAATTTATATCTGAAAATATAGAAGTCTCTATAAAAAAGGAAAATTTTGGTGTAATAGATAATCGTATAAAATATAGATTTATAACACCGTGGATCGGTCTCAATCAGAAGAATATTATACAATACAGTAAAACATCGTCGTTAGAAGAGCGAAAGTATATACTTGAAAAAGTTATAAACGGTAATCTGTTATCCTTGTCAAAGGGTATGGACTATAGAGTTGAAGAAAGAATAGAATCGAATATAGATATATCAACTATAGATGAAAAAAAAGTGTATTTTAAGGGAAAAAAATTAATCGGTCATACTTTTGAGTTTGATGTAAATTTTGATATACCAGAATTTATAGGTATAGGTAAGGCATGTTCCAGAGGTTTTGGAAGCGTAGAAAAATGTAAATAAATTGTTTATGGTGCTTTTATAAAGCACCATATTTTATGAGAAAAAATTTAATTAAATATAATTATCCAAGTGTAGATTCATATTAATGTGGTATATATAATATAACGATTATAAAAATGCAGGAGGAATTATGATAGGAAATTTAAAGAAAAAGAGTATAGCGATACTATTAATATTTTATATATGTTCTTTTGTGTATTTTGTTGTAAAAATGAACACAATGGGAATTTCTGTAACTATATTTGGAATATTGTCTATGCCTGTATTGATAAAAATAAATCAGATAAATAGAAAGTTATTGAGTGATAATTTTTTTGTAGCTATTGTATGGTATATATGCATTGCTTCAATATTAGGATCAGGGTACGGTTTTTATGATATAAATCATTATGATGATTTTCTTCATATACTTTCGGGAATTCTATCGGCAACTGCCGCATATGATATTATTCTGTATTTTGAAAATGATACTACAATTGATAAAAGGCTTGCTGTTATAATGATATTCATGTTTAGTATGGGAGTTGCATCTTTGTGGGAGATAATGGAATTTTCAATGGATACAGTGATACATACGAATACGCAGGTAGGTGGTTTGAGTGATACAGTAATAGATATGATAGATGCTATGATAGGTTCTATTTTTACAATATCATTAGTACTATATAAAAAAATAAAAAATCATAAATAATTCCTAATCTATTCATAATGAATTCATTCTAAAGAATACAAAACTGTGTAATAATATTAGTATAAATGAAAATATAGAGGAGATGAAAAAATGAAAAAAATCAATCCTTATATTAAAAAAAAGGTGATGAAATCAACATTACTGGTTATTGTATTTCTTATAGGAGTTACTTTTTATACACTTAAAATTAAAAAATATACTTTAAGAGATTCTGAATCAGAATACGATGAAGTAGTTATGTCTATAGATGGAAGTAAATATACAAAGGAAAAAGTATTCAAAGAAATGGGTATGTTTTCTGAAATCAACAGTATCTCTAATAACAGAAACGATATAGATTATAATACGAGAAGTACTATAAAACAGGCCATCGACAGAGAAATTCTTTATAAAAAAGGTGTTGAAGAAGGTGTAAAAGCGGATAATAAGGAAATAGAAAGACATTATAAAAGAATTTCTGATACTATATATGAAAAAGAAGGAGAGACACTGGAGGAATTTGCAGAAGAGAACAATATATCAGAATCAGATATAAAAGAAAGTATAAAAAGAAATATAATAGCTAACAAATATATAACAAAAGAGACATCTGTAACAGAGGATGAGATAGAAAAATATTATGAAAAAAACAGGGAAAACTATAGAGAGTGCAGCTATTTATATATACTTATACCTGAAATAGAAGATTCATCAGATGAAATAATAAATGATATTTTATATGAACTTAAATCGGGTAAAAATTTTGAGAAAACTGCAGAATTATATACTGATGAATATAAAGATATTGAATGGGGTAAACTCGGATATGTTTCAGATAGATACATAAAAAATGAAAATATGGACTCTGTTTTAAATCTGAAAAACGGTGAATATACAATAGAACCGGTAAAAAATGAATATGGTTCAAATATAGTTATGAAGGTTGATTCCAGATATATGCCAATGAGCAAGGTCCAGGAATCAATAAAAGAAAAGATTTCATATCAGAAATATTTTTCAATTCTAAATCATCTAAAAAAAGAGTATAATGTAATTATAAATGATAAATACGAGTAACATGAAGGAGTGTATCGAGTATGATAAATAAAAAAGAAAATCTTGTTTCAAATGTGAGAGAATGTGTACAAAACGGCAAAGGAAAAGGAACTTTTACAACAATTGTCCCGATAGAAGATTTAAGAGGACATGGGAGACTTTTCAGCAGAATATCTCTTGAAGTAGGATCATCTATAGGTATGCATGATCATACTGAAGACTTTGAAGTATACTGCATACTTAGTGGAAATGGTGTTGTAAATGACAATGGAAAGAATATAGAGGTTTCAGAGGGAGATGTTATATATACTGCAGATGGACGGGTACATTCAATTGAAAATACAGGTGACAAAGAACTTGAATTTATAGCAGTTGTTTTATATGATAAAAAATAAATAATATAATATTATATAGAAAGGAGAGGATGCAGATGATAAAATCATTAAACAAAAGAACGAAGAAAATTATCCTTATAATAGCGATACCAGTGATTTTTATTGTCCAGTATCTTCTTTTTTCATATGGGATAATAAGCCCTCTCGTAAAAGGAGTAGAGGTTCAGATCATAGGTGGAAACTATATAAAAGAAATGGATAAATATGTGATAAAACTTCATGATACTGTTGAAATTTCAGCAGGAAATTATATAAAATTTCCAGGATATGCAAAAGAGCCTGAATTATGGTTCAATGTGCTTGATGACAGTGGAGTCGTAAAAATAGAAGATGATAATATAACTGCTATGAAAGAAGGATATACTTCCGTTGCTGTAATGAAAAAAAACAGAGTTTTGAAAAAAGCAGCGATAAAAGTTGTAAATCCGGAAATAGAATCATTGGATATAGACTTTTCAAATGATATAAAATATGTCGGAGATAGTGCTGAAATAATAGGAAGTGTAAATGTATCTGATTACAAAAAATTTGAAAAAAGCTATACTCCAGAATATACAAGCAGCAATAAAAAAGTGATAAAAGTAAATGGCAAAAAAGTAAATGCTGTCGGAGTAGGAAAGGCTACTATAAGTGCAATATGCGGCGATAAGACTGTGGAAACAACTTTTAAAATTGAAGCGAAAGTAAGTAAAATAGACGTGAAATCAGATTTAGAAGTTGAAGAAGGTCAGAGTGTTTATATAAAACCTGAAATAACTACAGATCCAAAGGGTCTTGAACATCCAACAATATATTATGAATACAGTCAAAGTAAATCATATAGAAATGCCAGAGTATCGTCTTCCGGAAAAGTAACTGGAGTAAAAGAGGGTACAGAAAAAATAACCGTAAAATGTGGTGAAAAGGAAAAGACAGTAGTAATTACAGTTAAGCCTAAATCTATAAAAAATACGTATATAGAAAATATTTCTTATACATGTACAAGAAATGGAAATATGCTTATCATAAATATTTCCTGGGATTCAGTAAATGGTGTAGATTCGTATGATGTTTATTTGAAAAACAGCGAAAAGGACGAATCGTATAGACTTATAAAATCCATTGAAGCTGGATCATCTTCAAAAATGAGTACAGAAATAAATGAAGAAATAACAGGTGCTGAAGGAGAGAATATACAGATTTACATAAAAGGAAAAGGCGATGGACAGGAAACAAAAGTAAATGACAGTATATATATAAAGACATCTGAATATCCATTAGAAGATAATACTGACGAAAGCGAAGATAATGAACAATAAAAAATGTGAAGGTAGTTATACCTTCACATTTTTTATTCAAATTATATTAAGAAGAACAATCTTCTGAGTTTTCACATCTTGAGTTTATATATGCAAGTAGATAAATCTTACATACACCCATTATAGGAGTCGAAAGAATCATTCCCGGAATACCGAAAAAGCCTCCACCTATGGTAACCGCGAGTATTGTAAGAAAAGGGCTAAGACCAAGTTGTCCGCCGACAATTTTCGGTTCGATGAATGCCACTTCAACCTGTTGTACAATAAGCAGATATATAAGGCAGAAAAGCGCTGTCTGTGGACTATAGAACATATTTATAATCACAACAGGAGCCATACCTATAACAGGACCAAAATAAGGAATCATATTCATGATACACATAAGAGTTCCGAAAAGTAGTGCATATTTTGATTTCAGGAAAAATAAACCTATACCTGAAAGTACACCTACTATTATAGAATCCAGAATTTTTCCTGTGAAATATTTTCCTACATTTTCGTTAAGCGTTCTTGCAAGCTCTATTCCAATAGATGCTTTTCTTTTTCCTAATGCTATATACATAACTTTCTTTGCAAAATCTCCGAATTTTTCTTTTTCAAGAAGAATATAAAAACAGATGATAAATGCAAGAACAAAGTTAACTATAAACTGTCCAAAAGAAAATGTTCTTTTGAATATTTCTCCGATGGATCCGATTAGGATACTACTTATACCAGGAATCATTTTTGAGAATTTTTCCCAAAGCTCCCTCATAGTATTGGCATCTATATTTTTCAGATTTTTAGACTGCTCTATAAGGAAATTCTCGGTTTTATTGAAGTATATAGGAGCATTGTTTACTATATCGATAACACTGTCCACTATAATAGGAAGTGTAAGTATGAGTATTCCTATTATAATAAGTATAAGCGAAGCATATATAATCAAAAGCGATATAGTCCTTTTTGTTTTCAGTTTCTTTTCAAAGAAATTGATTATTGGATTGAATATATATGCAAGTATAAATGCTATTACAAATGGTGTAAGTATACCTATAAACAGATTAAGGCTATCAAAGAAAAACTGATAGTTATCGATGCATTTTATAAGTATATATGTAATTAGCACAGTAATAACTATATTTATATAGAATTTTTTATCGTCAAAACGACCATTCAACTAGTATTCACCTCCCTTTACCAGGCTGTTAATAAGAATTATACATTTTTTAAATGTATTAAACAAGAGTTTTAATTTAATAAAATCACTTGACTGAAAATTATAATATTGATATAATTTCAATATATTTAAAGATTAAATGCTATGAAGAGAAGAGTAGATATTCTGTTCAGTTACAGAGAGCTGGTGTATGCTGTAAATCCGGTACTGATATTATATTGAAGAACATCTCGGAGCACCTGACCGAACAATTATATTTAGTAGGCTCAGGCGGATTGGAACCGATAAAGTCCAGGAAGCTGACAGGCTTCGTAGAGTGGCTGTATTTACAGCAATCAGGGTGGTACCGCGATAGATTATTATACCTTTCGTCCCTATTAGGGATGAAAGGTTTTTTTTATTTTCAGTATGTGTTTTGATATCGACACTTCTGAAAAAATAAAGACTATATCTGAATTTAATCAGAAAATATAAAACGGGAGGATAATATGCAGAAGGAATTTTTAGAAGTAAAAGACCTTTACAGAAACAAAGAAGAATATGCAGGTAAAACAGTAAAGGTAGCAGGATGGATAAGAACATCAAGAATGTCAAAAAACTTTGGATTTATAGAACTTAATGACGGAAGTTTCTTTAAGAATATGCAGATAGTTCTTGATGAAAAACTTGATAATTTCAAAGAAATAGGAAAACTTCCTATATCATCATCAATACTTGTAGAAGGAGAACTTGTACTTACAGAGGGTTCAAAACAGCCTGTAGAAATACATGCTACAAATATAGTTGTAGAAGGAGAGTCAGATAGCTCATATCCTCTACAGAAAAAAAGACATACTATGGAATATCTTAGAACAATAGCTCACCTAAGACCTAGAAGTAACACATTCTCAGCAGTATTCAGAGTAAGATCTCTTGCAGCATATGCTATACACAAGTTCTTCCAGGATAGAAACTTCGTATATGCACATTCACCAATCATAACAGGAAGTGACTGCGAGGGTGCAGGAGAAATGTTCAGAATAACAACTCTAGATCTTGAAAACCCTCCAAAAACAGAGGACGGAAAGATAGATTATTCTCAGGACTTCTTCGGTAAAGAAGCAAATCTTACAGTTTCTGGACAGCTTAACGCAGAGATAATGGCACTTGCATTCAGAAATGTATATACATTTGGACCAACATTCAGAGCAGAAAACTCTTATACAGGAAGACATGCATCTGAGTTCTGGATGATAGAGCCTGAGATAGTATTTGCAGACCTTGAAGACAACATGGAACTTGCAGAAGACATGATAAAATACGTTATAAACTATGTAATGGAAAATGCTCCAGAAGAAATGCAGTTCTTCAATAATTTCATAGATAAAGGTCTTCTTGAAAGACTTAACAATGTTGTAAACTCAGATTTCATAAGAATAACATATACAAAAGCGGTTGAACTTCTTATAGAATCAGGACATAAGTTTGAATACCCTGTTGAATGGGGATGCGACCTTCAGACAGAGCATGAGAGATATCTTACTGAAGAGATATACAAAGCTCCAGTATTCGTAACTGACTATCCAAAGGATATAAAAGCATTCTACATGAGAATGAATGAAGATGGAAAAACAGTAAGAGCCATGGACCTTCTTGTTCCAGGAGTAGGAGAAATAGTTGGTGGTTCTCAGAGAGAGGAAAGAGAGGATGTTCTTCTAGCCAGAATGGAAGAAATGGGACTTAATAAAGAAGATTACTGGTGGTATCTGGAACTTAGAAAATATGGAACAGCTACTCACTCAGGATTTGGTCTTGGATTTGAAAGAATCATAATGTATATGACAGGTATGTCAAACATAAGAGACGTAATACCATTCCCAAGAACTCCTAAAAATGCTGAATTCTAAAAAATAATATAAAAAATACATCCCTCCAGGATTTGAGAATTTATTTTCTTGTATCCGGGGGGATTTTTATATATTTTTATTTCTTAAGTTTGAGTTAAGATTTGAGTGATAATATATCCATATCAAATAAAGAAGGAGACGATAAGATGGACATAAATTATAAAGAAAAGTTTAATGAAAAATTCGGCAGCAGGGTAGAATATTTTAAAAACTATGTAAGATTTGAAAAAAAAGAGGTTGCTGTAGCCGCGATTTCAGCAATTATCCTGGGAATTATAAGCATAGGAATATATGGATATATGAGATTTTCCGGAGGCAATGAGGCTGTATTATCACCGCTTCAAATGATGTTCCTTGCAGTAGCCGGAAAAATAAAGGTAAATGTAGTCGGGCAGTTAGATCTTTTCAGAAGTAATATAGATATGGGAATATTTATTGCTGTAGCCGCGAATTTTTTACTTCTAATGATCGTAAATCTGGCTGTATATAAAAGAAAATATATAAACTCATCGAGAGAAAATATAGCGGCGTCACTTAAAACCGGGTTATATTATGCATTAATAATGTCTATCATATCGGTATTTTCAAAGTTAAAAGTAGAAACTGGTTCAGATATGATGTTTAGTTCTGTTTATATATCATTCGGTTATACATTTATATCAGTATTTGCAAATTCTTTTATAATTGCAGTTCTGGCAACTATGGCTGCAAACTGGAAAAAGGAATTTAATGGAGAGAATGAATATATTGATATATTTACTGGTACGGTAAAATTTGTATTATCAATTCTTGGAATAAGTGCTTTGATTGCACTTGTAATAATATTTTTAAAACCAGCTGTATTTGCAGGAAGTTCTGTATTAGGATATCCAAAAGTTGTCTCATTTGCTCAGATAGGTGCATATATTATAATGATAGCATCAGGAGGAAATATAGGTATATCTAATGGGAGTATATCAGCTTTAAATATATTTACTGGAAACATAAACACTGATATGAGATTATTTTTAATGTTATCTGTTTCTGTAATCTGGATTATGTTAATTATAAAAGGAACAAAAATAAAAGATAAAAAGAGTGTTATGGCCAATGCTGTAATATATGCGTTTATGATATCTATAATAGCGAGATTTGCATCTATAAATATGGATATAAGTGACATAGGTATTGATATAGGTATTATAGAAACTCAGATGATATATAGTATAAGTCCAATATCTATGTTTATATGTTCGGCTATCATTTCATTTGTGATGATGTATATAGGTTATATGTTTTCAAATCCAGATGAGGAAATAAATGAGAATGACAGAGCCTATGATAAAAAATGGAAAAAATATGATAACTCTGAAGAAACACATATATATGATGTGGAATATGAAGAGGTAAAATAATATAAAAAGCAGACTGGTGGAGAACTAAGTCTGCTTTCTTTATGATAAAGGTAGATATATGAAATAATTTTTTTTAAATTATATAGAAAATATTGAAATATAGTTTATAGAACTTGAAAATAATTTTCTTTAAATATATTTATAATATATTATTTACAAATAAAAGAAATATAAAATATAATAACTTTGTTGCAGAAAAAGTTTTTCAATGATATAATTAACATATAAAAATGAAAAAAAATTTCAAAAAAGGAGCTGTTACAATGTTTGATAAAATAAAAGGAAACCTTATAGTATCATGTCAGGCTCTTCCGGAAGAACCTTTACATAGTTCATTTGTAATGGGTAAGATGGCAAGTGCTGCAAAAGAGGGAGGAGCAAAGGCCATAAGAGCTCAGGGAGTAGAGGATATTATAGAAATAAAAAAAGTTACAGGACTTCCTGTAATAGGGATAATAAAAAGAAATTATGATGATTCAGATATATATATAACTGCAACAAAAAAAGAAGTGGATGAACTTCTAGAAACTGGGTGCGAGATGATAGCACTTGATTGTACAGACAGAAAAAGACCAGGTAATGAAAGTCTTGAAGAACTTATAAAATACATAAAAGAAAATAATGTACTTGTTATGGCTGATATATCTACATATGAAGAGGCAGTAATAGCACAGAAATTTGGTGCTGATTGTATATCGACAACACTTGTAGGTTATACTCCATATTCTGTCAAAAAAGAAGGTCCAGATTTTGAACTTATAGATAGGCTTGTAAATGATATGAAAATTCCAGTAATAGCAGAAGGAAAAATAAATACTCCTGAAGATCTTAGAGAGGTTTATAATCATGGTGTATATTCTGCAGTAGTTGGTTCTGCTATAACAAGACCACAACTTATAACAGAAAAATTTGTAAATGCCATAAAATAAAAATTATAATAAAATGGAAAAATCAAATATGAGTATACTTCATCAGCTTGAAGAGCCCGAATTTAAGGCGACGAAATCAGACAGAATATTAATGGAATACATAAAAAGTAATATAGAAGATGTATTTTATAAATCCATATCACAAATATCAAGAGAAAGCGGTATAGGTGAGGCTACTATAACAAGATTTTCTAAAAAAATGGGATTTAATGGACTGCAGGATTTTAAAGTAACACTTGCTCAGGAAATATCTAGTGCAAGAAATAGAAAGATAATAAATAAAAGTATTGAAAATGATGAACCAGTGTATGAAAGTATGAATAAAATATTAAGCTCTAATATAAGAACGCTTGAAAGAACATGTGGCTCGATAGTTCCAGAAGATGTTGATAAAGCTTCTGATATGCTTATAAAAGCTAATAAGATATATTTTATAGGTGTTGGATATTCAGGAATAGCCGCAATTGATTCAAGTTATAAATTTATGAGAATAGGTTTTAACTGTATGGGAACAGGTAGTACTCACGATATGATAATGATGTCATCTCTTATGAATAAAGATGATGTTATTGTTGCTATATCACATTCAGGTGAAACAAAGGAAATAATAAAAGCAGTAGATATGGCAAAAAGAAACGGTGCTGGCATATTATCGATAACAGAAAAAAAAGACTCGGAACTTAGAGAACTTTCCGATGTTAATTTTGGTTATATATCTGGAGAAAGTGTTCTTGAAACTGGCTCAATATCATCTAAACTGGCACAAATTTTTATAATGGATGTTATATATACTCAAGTTGTAAAAATAAAGGCTGAGAAAGTTGTAGAAATAAAAATAAAAACCACAGATGCAATTAAATTATATAATGAATAAAAAATTGGCTATCTCAAATTTCGGAGATAGCCTTTAAATATCTTAAGATAATATAAAAATCTAATTACTTTCATTGAAAAAATAATTTTATTAAGTTAAACTATAATAATAGATTGATTCTGGAGGTAATATTGATGAGAGAAAATAAAAGCTCTAAGATAAGAAAAAGAAAAAATAAAAAAGAGAGCAAATATGATACATTCAGTCTTACAATGGAGCTTAAAACACCTTTGATAACTGAAGAGGAATTAGAAAAAGAAAAAAAGGAAGCGGAAGCAAGAAAAAGAAAGATTGCCATGAAAAAAATAAAGAAGGTAGTTCTTGCGATACTTGTTCTGGTAATTCTTGCGGGAGGATTTTGGATATCTGATTCATATAAACCAGGTCAAAAGGCATTGGAAGCGTTGAAATCAGATGAAGAAGTTACAGTTATAGAAGGAAAAGTAACAGAGTTTATGCCAAATCAGAATAAATCAAACACAGGTATAATAATATACCCAGGTGCGAAGGTAGAGGGAAATGCATATGCCACTCTTGCCAGAAAACTTGCTGAGAAAGGATATCCGGTGTATACAGTGGATATGCCATTTAATATAGCAATACTATCTTCAAAAAGTGCAGAAAATATAATAAACGAAAAAACAGATATAAAAAACTGGGTTATAGTTGGACATTCTCTTGGAGGAGTAGCTGCTACTACTGCAGCTGAGAATATAGATTCAATAAAAGGTTTGGTTTATCTTGCGTCATATCCTTCAAATGACAATATAAAGGACAATGGAGTAAAAGTTTTATCTATATCTGGAAGTAAAGATGGAGTTATAGATTTTAAAAAACTGGTTGATTCAGAGAAGTATCTTCCTAACGATACAGAGTATGTAGAGATAGAAGGAGGAAATCATTGTCAGTTTGGAGACTATGGGCATCAAAAAGGAGATAATAAGGCTGTTATATCAGAAGAAGAACAACAAAATATAACAGTAGATAGTATAGATTCGTTTATAAATAAAAATATGATATAATTATATTGATAATAATATTTAAAAATTAAAATGTATGTATTTAATATATCATATACGGAGGAAAATATGAAAAAGTATGTATTAGAATGTTGTGTTGATTCTGTTGAATCAGCTATAGAAGCTGAAAAAGGTGGGGCTGATAGAATAGAGCTTGCAGCTAACCTTATAATAGGTGGAACTTCTCCAAGTATGGAGCTTTACAGAGAAATAAGAAAACAGACAGACATAGATATATTTGTTCTTTTAAGACCTAGATTTGGAGATTTTAATTATACTGAAAATGAATTCAAGATACTTAAATCAGAAATAGCGGCCTTTAGAGACGCGGGTGCTGATGGAGTAGTTATTGGATGTCTTAAAGAAGATGGAACACTTGATATGGAGAGAATGAAAGAGCTTGTAGATGAAGCCGGACATATGCATGTAAGCCTTCATAGAGCTTTCGATATGACAAGAGATCCGTTTGAATCGCTTGAACAGGCCAAACAGCTTGGAATAAAAACAATACTTACATCAGGACATAAAAATACTGCTCCTGAAGGGAAGGAACTTATAAAGGAACTTGTTGAAAAAGCCGGTGATGACATTGAAATTCTTGTAGGAAGCGGTGTTAATGCTGATGTCATAAGAGATTTTATGAAGGATACTGAGGCCACAGCATTCCATCTGTCAGGAAAGGTAACTCTTGAAAGTAAAATGGAGTATAGAAAAGAAGGTGTGAATATGGGGCTTCCTATGATGAGCGAATATGAAATAATTCAGACAAGTGCTGACAAAATAAAACAGGCAAGAGATGTTATAGATGCAAACAGAAAATAGGATATATTAAAAAAGAGCCTGAGCTGTTTCAGGGCTCTTTTTTTTAGATATTTAAAAATCGTTTTCATGATTTAAGTGACACTTTGCAAGGAGGAGTTTTTATGGAGAAAAAATATATAATATCTCTGGATCAGGGAACAACGAGTTCCAGATGTATAATATTTGATAGAAATGGAAATATAATAAAAACAGCCCAAAAGGAATTCAGACAGATATATCCAAATCCAGGATGGGTCGAACATGATGCCATGGAAATATGGGGCTCACAAAGTGGGGTATTGAGAGAAGCTGTAGATACAGCGGGTATAAATCCCGAGGAAATAGCGGCAATAGGTATAACAAATCAGAGAGAAACAACAATTGTATGGGATAAGAATACTGGAAAACCTGTGTATAATGCAATAGTATGGCAGTGTAGAAGAACATCTGAAATATGCGAAGAACTAAAAGAAAAAGGATTCAGTGATATTATAAGAAAAAAAACAGGTCTTATAATAGATGCATACTTCTCTGCTACAAAAATAAAATGGATACTTGATAATGTAAAAGGAGCCAGAGAAAAAGCTGAAAAAGGAGAGCTTCTGTTTGGTACGGTTGATACATGGCTTATATGGAAGCTTACAGGAGGAAAGGTACATATTACAGATTACTCGAATGCATCAAGAACAATGATGTTTAATATACATACTTTGAATTGGGATAAAGAAATACTTGAAATACTTGGAATACCGGAATCAATGCTTCCTGAAGTGAAACCATCAAGCTGTATATATGGATATACAGAGCCATCTATGTTTGCAGATGTTCATATACCTATTTCAGGGTGTGCAGGAGATCAGCAGTCGGCTCTTTTTGGACAGACATGCTTTGAAGAGGGTACAGCAAAAAATACGTATGGAACAGGGTGTTTTCTTCTTATGAACACAGGAGATAAGCCGGTTGAATCAGAAAATGGACTTCTTACAACAATAGCATGGGGAATAGATGGAAAAGTGGAATATGCACTTGAAGGAAGTATTTTCATGGGTGGCGCATCTATACAATGGTTAAGAGATGAAATGAGAATGCTTAAAAATGCAGCTGATAGTGAAATATATGCATCAAGAGTAGATGATACAAATGGAGTTTATATTGTGCCTGCATTTACAGGATTAGGAGCTCCTTACTGGGATATGTACGCAAGAGGAACTGTTGTAGGACTTACAAGAGGAGCAAAAAAAGAGCATTTTATAAGAGCAACACTTGAATCAATTGCATATCAGACAAAAGATGTTCTTGAAGCAATGCAGAATGATTCAAAAATAAAACTGAAATCGCTTAAAGTAGATGGTGGAGCAAGTAAAAATAATTTTCTTATGCAGTTTCAGTCAGATATATTAAATGTGGAAATAGACAGACCCGAAATTGTGGAAACTACAGCACTTGGAGCAGCATATCTTGCTGGTCTTGCTGTAGGATATTTTAAAGATAAAAATGAGATAAAATCAGTATGGAGATGTGATAGAGAATTTTCACCTGCAATGAGTGAATCTGATAGAAATAAAAGATACAATGGTTGGAAAAAAGCTGTATCAAGATCTCTTGCGTGGGAAGAATAAAGTTAACTAGAGGGAGGCATTTATAATATGTCTCCTTTTTAATTTTTATAGTGTATGAATCTGAAATACCGCCATAATTATTGACATAATATGGAAATAATAGTATTATTGTACTAATAAATCAATACAATATACATAAGAATAAGCTAATTACTAGGAGGGAATCTATTATGGCATGGAATTTTGATAATAACAGACCTCTTTATATACAACTTCTGGAAGTTCTAAAATTAAAAATTGTATCTGGTGAAATAAAACCAGGGGAAAAATTTCCAACAGTAAGAAATCTTGCAGAAGAAGCAGAGGTAAATCCAAATACAGTACAAAGAGCTCTATCAGAACTGGAAAAAGAAGAACTTATAGAGACTAGAAGGACTATAGGTAAATTTGTGACGGAGAATGCGGATAGAATAGAGTCTATAAAAGAAGAGCTTGCTGGAAAGGTTGTTGAAAAATTCATGATTAATCTTAAAGCAATCGGATATGATGAAAATCAGATACTTGAACTTATTAAAAACAGTATAAAGGAGGAACAGTGATGGATAGAAATATAATAGAAATAAAAAATCTTAAAAAAAGCTATGGAAATAAAGAAGCTTTAAAAGGTATAGATATAAATATACCAAGAGGGAAAATAGTTGGGCTACTTGGGCCAAATGGAAGTGGGAAAAGTACTCTTATAAAAATAATAAATGGTCTTTTACAGCCAGATGGTGGAGAGGTTAATATAAATGGATTGAAACCATCGATTGAAACGAAAAAAATAGTATCCTATCTGCCTGAAAGAACATATCTCAATGAATGGATGAAGGTAAAGGATATTCTCAAGTTTTTTTCGGATTTTTATGATGATTTCAATATGGGAAAAGCTGTTGAAATGCTTGGAAATCTAAATATAGACCGGGAAGAAAAGTTAAAAAACCTATCAAAAGGGACAAAGGAAAAAGTACAGCTTATACTTGTAATGGCTAGAGAAGCAGAAGTTTATATACTGGATGAACCAATAGGAGGAGTTGATCCGGCAGGAAGAGCTTATATACTGAAGACAATACTACAGAATTTTTCAGAAAACAGTACGCTTATAATAGCTACACATTTAATAAGTGAAATAGAAAATATATGTGATGAGGTTATTTTCCTTGCATACGGTTCAGTAACGTTAAGTGGAAATGTTGATGAGATAAGAGAAGAAAAAGGAAAATCAATCGACTCAATTTTCAGGGAGGAATTCAGATGCTAGGTAAATTATTAAAATATGAACTTAAATCTACAATGAGGACGTTTCTGCCTCTATATGCAGCAATCCTGGGGATGTCATTTATTATAGGTATGTTTGGGATATATGATATGGCAGAGATAGGAAGCTTTGCAATAATCATATTTATATCGCTAATGGTTGCGCTTACTGTTGTAACTGTACTTATGATAATAAACAGATTCAATAGGAACCTCTTAAAGGATGAGGGATATCTTATGTTTACACTTCCTGTAAAAGTCGAGAGTCTGGTTTTATCAAAGGTGATTTCATCAATTATATATATAATTTTGAGCACAATTGTTGTTATGATAGCCTTCGTAATAATAATGCTGCTTAGTGGAGTTTTACCTCTGCTTAATGATGGTTTACGGAATTTATGGAGCTATTTAACAGCACAACTTATGAATTCAAAAGATATAGTAATGAACTTTGTGTTCTACTTTGTGGATATAATGTTTGGATATATAGTATTTATTCTTACAATATATTTTTCTATATCTCTTGGGCAGCTTAGAATCTTCAGAAACAAAAGAACAATCGCAGCGGTTATAGGTTTTATGGTTATAAACTCAGCAAGGGCGTCTCTTACATCTTTCATAATAAATTTACTTGGAGGAAATGCGGAAACATTTTCAATGAATATGTGGACAGAACCTGTAGGGATGGTTTCAATAGGTATGTCTGTTGTTGTATCGCTTATATTATTCTTTGGAACAGTATATATACTGAAAAACAAATTAAATCTTGAATAGAATTAAAAAACAGGCTGTAGTTTAATCAATACTACAGCCTGTTTTTTATTTTTTATATTTTGAACCCTGGAAAGTTCCTCTTCTTTTCATTTCATCGTCTATCCGGTTTAGAACCTCCCATTTTTTCAGGCTCCACATAGGCGCCAGAAGTTCATCTCTTTTTCCGTCACCGGTAAGTCTATGAACAACCATTTCAGGTGGAAGAATTTCAAGCTGATCACATACAAGACTTATATAATCGTCCATTTCCATAGGAACAACTCTGCCATCTTCAAGAAACTTCCGAAGAGGAGTATTTTTTATCACATGAAGAAGATGGATTTTTATACCATCTACTCCCATATCTGCAACAGCTTTTGCAGTCTGCATCATCATATCTCTATCTTCTCCGGGAAGGCCATTTATTATATGTACTACAACTTTAATATTTTTGTCCTGTAGTTTTTTCAGTCCGTCAAGAAAATCCTGATAGGTGTGCCCTCTATTAATAATTTCAGATGTTTTATCATGTATAGTCTGAAGTCCAAGCTCTACCCAGAGATTTGTTCTTTTATTAAGCTCGGCAAGATAATCAACCACATCATCAGGAAGACAATCAGGTCTTGTTGATATTGATATTCCAACAACATCCTCAAAATCTAAAACAGCTTCATATCTTTCCTTTAGTACTTCAACAGGAGCGTAAGTGTTTGTAAATGCCTGAAAATAGGCTATATATTTTGCATGAGGCCATTTTTTATGCATCATTGCTTTTATATCGGTAAACTGTTTTCTGAGACTGTCTGCCGGATTTCCAGCAAAATCCCCTGAACCCTCTCTGCTACAATATATGCAACCGCCTCGGCTGACTTTTCCATCCACATTTGGACAAGTAAATCCGGCATTTAAAGATACTTTAAATACTTTTTCTCCAAAAGTCTGTCTAAGACAGTAATTCCATGTATGATATCTTTTATTTGAATCAAAAGCGTATTTGAATTTTTCCATATGAACACCTCTCAATGAATAATTTCATAATATATAATATATCAGATTATATGTGTATAAATCCATATCAAATTTGAATATATGCGATTTCAACTATTTATAATCAATATGTTATAATACATATTAATGCTGAAAATATTTATAATTACGGAGGAATTTATGAATAATAAATTTGTACTATCATTCAGTGGAGGAAAAGACAGTATAATGGCTATGTACAGAATGATACAAAAAGGATATGAGCCATATGCACTTATAATGACAGTCAAAGATAATGGAAATAGATCATGGACGCATTCAATAGAGAAAAAGATAATAGATGAATACCGAAAAAAACTTGGAGTAAGAATAGATTGTGTTGAATGTGGAATATCAGATTATGAAAAAAGTTTTGAAGAAAAACTAATGGAATTCAGGCAGGAAGGTGTAAATATATGTGTGTTTGGTGATATAGATATAGAAGAACACCTAAGATGGAATATAGACAGATGCAAAAAAGCCGGTATGACTGCTGTAATGCCTCTTGAAAACATAGATAGGGAAAAGGCTGTAATGGATTTTATAGATTCCGGTTTTGATGGAATAATAAAAAAAGTGAATGCAGACTATCTGGATGACACGTTTCTTGGACTGCATATCAACAAAGATACAATTGAAAAATTCAGAAAAAAAGGAATAGACTTATGTGGTGAAAATGGTGAATACCATACAATTGTTGTATCGGGTCCACTTTTTAAAGAGCGGATAGATATATCTCCACAAAAGGATGAGAACGGAGAAATTATAATAGAAAGAGAGTATAACAGTGCCATACTTAAGATGATATAGATATATCTGAAAGGAAGAAGTCAACATGAAAGATTATTATAAGATAGGAGAAATTTCAAAAATATATGGGTTTGGGAGAGATTCTCTAATGTACTATGAAGAAATAGGAATACTCAGTCCCGAAAGAGATACAAACGGATATAGAATGTATAGTATTCAGGATCTATATAAATTAAATCTTATAAAAGAACTCAGGAGTATAGGATTCTCGATGAAAAAGATAAAAGAATATCTTGAAAACAGAACACTCCAGACAACTGAAAATATATTGAGAGAAGAGCTAAAGCTTACAGAAAAAAAGATAGAAGAAATGCAAAAGCAAAGAGCGAATATAATACATAGAATCAATGCAATTGAAGAGGCTAAATCCGATGTGGAATATGAAAAAATAGTACTTAAATATATTCCAAGAAGAAAGGCAATAGAGTTGAATATAAATATAAAAAGAGATGCGGAATTTGATTTCTGTGTACAGAAACTTCAAAGTGAGTATGAAGGTCGATTTGACATACTGGGAAATAACAATATAGGTTCTTTCTTTTCAGAAGATGCCCTGAAAAACGGTAAAAATAATGTATTTAAATCCATATTCTGTTTACTTGATGATGACGAAGAAGTTTATAATGTTACCCTTGAAGAAGGTGAATATATAACAATGGAATATAAGGGTGATTATCGGAAGAATCATATTTATCTCGAAAGAATGAAGAAATATATAGATAAAAATAATCTTGAAGCTGTAGGTGGTCCTCTTGAAATATACAAAATAGATATACATGAAACAGGAGTTTTTGATGAATTCATAACAGAAATACAGATTCCGGTAAGAAAGAAACAAAAATAAAATATAAAAAAACTTGACCTTGGTATAATACCATAGTTTATCATTTTATATGAAGAGAGAGGAGAGTATATAAAATGGATGCTAAATTATTATATGATGAGTCAATTAGTCTTAGAACAAGATTTCTTAGGTATATGATACCGTCGGTGGTTGCAATGTGGGTTTTCTCACTGTATACAATGGTAGACGGAATTTTTGTTGCAAAAGGAGTTGGTGAGACTGCGCTTGCAGCAGTTAATATATCTATGCCATTTATAAATTTTATATTTGCAATATCACTTATGTTTTCTACAGGAGCTTCTACAATAATAGCAGTTCACCTTGGAAGAAAAGATATAAAGTCTGCTAATCAGGTATTCAGTATGAATACAGCTGTTATAGTAATTCTTTCTATAACAATAATGGCACTTGTCCACTTTAATCTGGATAATATAGCATATTTTCTTGGGGCTACGGAAACCACTGTAGAATATGTAAAGAATTATCTTGGAATAATAGCGTTGTTCAATGGATTTTTTATAGTATCTTATTCACTTGAAGTAATAATAAAAACAGATGGCTTCCCGGCTATGGCTACAGTTGGAGTTATAATATCAGCAATAAGCAATATAATTCTTGATTATATATTTATAATGCATTTTCACTGGGGAGTTCAGGGAGCGGCAATAGCTACAGGTCTTTCTCAGGTATTTTCAACAGTATTTTTCCTTACACATTTTCTGAGGAAAAATTCCACACTTAATTTTTCGAAATTCAAAATTGATTTTCATGATATAAAGAAAATAATGTTTATAGGATTTCCTGATTCAACTACGGAACTTAGCTGTGGTATAGTTGTAATGCTTTTCAATATAAATATAACAAAGTATATAGGAGAACAGGGTGTTGTATACTACAGTATACTTAACTATGTAAATACACTTATACTTATGACTATGATGGGAATTGCACAGGGAATGCAGCCGCTTGTAAGTTTTTATTTTGGAGCAGAAAAAACAGAAAATATGAAGAAATTACTGAAGATGGCGCTAAAAGCAGTTGTAGTTGCGGCAATAGCATCAGTTGCTATATGTATGGTTTTACCAGGATTTATAGTGGGGCTTTTTATAGATCCTTCAGAAACTGCAGTATTTTCAGAAGCTGTGAGAGTACTTAAAATATATTCTGTATCATTCCTTTTTATGGGATTCAACGTTATAATATCTGCATTCTTTGTATCTGTTGAAAAGCCTTCACTTGCTACAGTAATATCTCTTGGAAGAGGTCTTGTACTTGTTCTTGCAGCATTATTTATAATGATAGCAATAGCTGGTGGAGAGGGTATATGGTACTCTACTATACTTTCAGAAGGCGTATGTATGATAATAGCTTTTGTTATATTAAAGATGAAAATAAATTCAGTGTCAGATTCAATTCCTGCTATGTAAAGTTATGTCTATCTGATAAAATATAATTTGCAGATTAGTTTCTGTATTTATATTGGATGAGGTGAAAAAATTGGCTAAGAAGAAATTCTATGGTGTAAGAAAAGGATATAAAACAGGAATATTTGATTCATGGGATGAATGCAAAAGACATATAAGCGGATATAAAGGTGCGGAATTCAAAGGATTTACTACATATGAAGAAGCGGAACAATTTGTATATCCTGAAAATAAGAACACAAAATTAGAAGGAGATTATATAGAAGCATATGTTGATGGAAGTTATGAACATTCTATAAAAAGATATGGATCTGGAATAGTTATTCTGAAGAATGGAGAGATAGTCCATAAAAAATATTTTGGAGGAAACAGTCCGGAATATGTAACTATGAGAAATGTTGCAGGAGAAATTATGGCATCAGAGTATGCTATGAATTATTGCATAGAAAATAATGAGAAAAATCTTATACTTTATTATGACTATAAAGGTATTGAAAACTGGTGTACCGGTGAATGGAAAGCAAATAAAGAAGGTACTATAAAGTATAAAGATTTTTACAATAAAATAAAGGGAAAACTGAATGTGAGATTCGTGAAAGTAGCAGCACACAGTGGAAATAAATATAATGATATAGCTGATGAGCTTGCCAAGAACGGAGTCTTGGATTCCTGTGTATAAAAAAAGAATGATGCACCAGATTTGGTGCATCATTCTTTTTTTATACACAGGATATATATTATAAAATGATAATTTCAAATTATAAGGCTTAGTTTTTTACAACTCTTGAAAGAACACTGTAAAGAATTATTCCTGCGATAAGATTTATTATTGTAGAAGGTATAACTATTGATACAAATAATACAGAAAATCCTGCAGGAAGTCCTACTATATACTGTGCAACAAGAAGAAATACTGTACCACTAAGAAGAGTTCCAAGTGAACATATTGCTATGTTTGCAATTTTTGATATTTTTTTAGGATCCATTTTTTTTACAAAAGGAGCATTGAATATCATGTATACGACAATAAAAGCAAAGTTTACAGATATAACTTTATCAACTATATTTGGTATCTGTCCTCCAGGAAATTTTGTAGTAAGAGCAGCAAATATACCTGTTATTATTCCCGCAAGAAGACAGCTTTTATAATCATCTTTATTAAGAAGAACTATCATAAACATTGTAAGAAGTGCCAGATCCGGCTGCATTGGAAGTCCAAGTGCAGGTGTAAGCTGATGTAGTAAAAGACCTATAGCAAGAAGTATTGAATTTAGAACCATTTTTTTTGTATTTGTTTTCATTTTTAAATCCTCCGTTTATATAAAAGTTTTTTATCATTAAAAAGTAGTTTATCCAGTCACAATCAGTCTTTTCTGAAGTTCACATCATATCGGGCACCTCCTTTCCTGAAAATAAAAAAACTCCGCCCTATATATAGGGCGAAGTATAAATCCGCGTTGCCACCTAAATTATATTTCCATTACAGAAATACATCTCATCAAGGATACTAACATATCCTGTGTGCGATAACGTGCACCAGACGTCAGAGTCTACTTTCAAAAGATTTCAATCTGATTCTCGAGGGTCCATTCACTGAATCTATTCATATCGGCTCTCACCACTACCGATTCTCTGTGATGAAATCAAAACAGCTACTAATCCCTGTCATAGAATTTAATTTGTTGTTGTGTATATAATATGATAAAAATAATTCAGTGTCAATAAGAAAAAAATAATTCTGATGGAATTGAAATAATATTTCGAAAAAACAGAACTATTTAAAGGAATTTCAGAATATATATGGAATAAATTATAGTATAGATTTGTAAAGAAAGGAGAATATTATGTTTAGAGAGATAAGAAGAAAAGATAGAAAGATACCAAATGAAATTGGGGAAAAAATATTAAAAGAATCAGAAGTAGGATATTTTTCTGTTATATCATCAGATAATGGATATCCTTATGTAATACCGGTAAACCATGTATATGCAGATGGAAAAATATATTTTCACAGTGCTTTAGAAGGGCACAAAATTGAAAGTATTAAGAAAAGCGATAAAGTGTCATTCTGTGCGGTATCTGAATATGAAATAAGACCATCAAAATTTGCTACAGGATATAAAAGTGCAGTAATTTTTGGTAGAGCATATATAGTATCTGATGAAATTGAAAAGAGAAAAGCTCTTGATGCTATAATAGACAAATTTTCAGCAGAATTCAGAAAAGAGGGAGCTGAATATATAGATAAAGCATCATCAGCAGTAGTGGTTGTAGGTATCAATATAGAAAACATGTCCGCAAAATCGGCTGAATAGATATTAAAATGAAGTGTTTTTAATGATTTCTTGCAATATACAAAAAAAATTGTTATTATATAAATGTATATACTATACTGTCAGAGGAGGTGAAAGGTTTGTTTGCAGGGATCGGATCAAAAGTTGGGAATCTTAGAAGATATTGGAAATTATATCTTAAGAGAATTGCACGTTACGGAATGATATCAGTATTTTTATGTATTGTGGTGGCATTATTTCTTGGAGTATCAAATACTTTAACTGGTGTGAATATAGACTTTTTTTATTATATAGTTGGAATAGTATTATCGTCTCTACGGTTATTTATACTTATGTGTCTTGGAAATATAGATAGAATAAAAAGAGTTCCAAGAAAAAGAACTGTCAAAACAAACAGAGTTTCAAAAACAGGAACAAGACCTCGGGTATCATACTCTGATATGTATAGAAGAAAGGTTTCTTAACGTATCAAAATTTAATTTTATGATAAAAAATATGAGCAGGCTTTTATATATTAATATATAGCTTGCTCTTTTTTGATTATATATAAGATATAGTATAAATAGGTTTGTTTTACAGCATGGGTTACAATCTTGTTATTTTTAAATTTAATACTGCTTTTAAATTTTATGTTATAATAAGAAAGTGCTGTATATTGTCGGAATAATAAATTATGCGGGTGAGAACTTATGAAAATAGATGATTGGATAAAAGAGTCTGAAAATGAAAAATATAAAAATAGAAAGAAAAAAAGCTCTATTATAGAGAGTTTATATTATAAAATACCGGAGTTTAAAATAAATTATAAATTTCTTGTGGCGCTTATAGTTGCAGCTATAATAATTTTTTTTGCAGGTAGATTTATGAAGTATGATATGAAGGCAATCCATCTAATGTCACTTATAGAACAGAGAGAATATGCAGTATCTCTTGACTATTATGAAAATGTAGAAACTCGGTTTTCCGTTTCAGAAATGAGTAAATTTAATGAATGCCTTGCATCGAAATTTGAAAAATTCATAACTGAATCCGGAGAATCGTTTATAGAAGGTGGAACTTCAAAGGATCTTATTTCAGGATATATAAACATAATAAATGCTATGGGAAAAGTTGAGATAAAAGGAGATAGGATAAAATCACTTTGTCAAAAAACATCTGATATGTACAATAAATCCGAAATTGAATATGATACAGCCATATCGCTTGTTGATATGATGTCTTATATAAATGGAATGAGTGCAAAAGTGGAAACATATAGACAAAATATAGAATTTATAAGTAACTCCAGAGAAATGTATGAAAGTGCAGTTGGTAAACAGGAAAAATATCAGTACCATCAGGCAATCGAAGATTATGATAAAGTCATAAAAGATGATGAAAAATGTTATAAATCGGCACAAAAGAAAAAAGATGAATGCATTGAAAAAATGTATGACTACTATATAGAACAGGCTAAATCATTTTCAAACGATGGAGATTATGAATCTGCATTAGAGTATGTTGAATATGTGAAAAAATACTATCCTGATGACGAAAAAGTAAATGAACTTGTTAAAACATACAGTGAAAAAGTATCTGTATACACATTAAAGACATCTGATATAAAAGAAATATATAGCGATGTTTCAGGTGTGGAATCAAAGGATATAGAAGTAAGTATGCTTCCTCAGATGTATAATGGTAAAAAATATTATTATGCGGAGGTTATGAAAAATAAAAAGGTTATTGATGAAATACTTGTAAATCCTGAAGATAAAAAGGTATATTCATACAAAGGTGAAAACAGATCTTATAACATAGATTATACTGAGGATTATTTTAGAGTTAATACAGATGGAAATATTGAGTTTTCAATAAATAAAACAGATGCAGAAAAAGTTTTAAAAGATAAATTTGAAAAAAAGAAAATAAATTATAAAAATATAAAAGAAATAGATACTTCAAAAGCGGAACATTATACAGGTTCAGAAAAAAGCATTTCAGAAATGACGTCATCAAGTGAAGAAACATATTATTATTTTTTATGTGATAATGGATTTTTCAGTAAAAAGGAACTTTATTGTGTAAATATGTACAATAGTCAGGTATATATATTCCAAAATAATAAAATATCTCAATATTAGGAGGCAAGTGAGTTTTGATGAATAAAAAAATACGGATAACAATATCAGCCGCAATTGCAGTAATAGTAATTGCAGCAGGCGGATTTTCAATATATATGGTAAAACGGGATAAGATTGCGCCAAATACAATAATAAATGGAGTAGATGTAGGAGGTCTGACAAAAGACGAGGCTAAATCCAAAATAAAGATATTTACAGAGGATACGTTCAATTTAGAGTATAATGAAAAAAGCTATTCTATAGAGCTTAAAGATATAGATTTCAAATATAATCTGGATAAGACTGTGCAGGATGCATATGATGTAAATAGAAAAGAAGGTACTTTAAAAAATATGGTATCTATGCTTGGTTCAAGATTTGGACACAAAGAAAATATTTATATAGCAACAGAGTACAATCAGAAAAAAGCTGATAATGAAATAGAGGAAAAAACAAAGGAAATAAATAAAGAAAAAGAAGATGCCAGATTTGAAACATCTGATGGAAAAACTACTTTGAAAAAAGATGTTGATGGAATATCAGTAAATATAGAAAAAACAAGACAAAATATGGAAAATAGTCTATCAAAAAATAAATTTGAGTCAGAAGTGGCAGTGGATACAGAAACAGCAGAGATAACGACATCAGATTTAAAAGGAATAGATTCAGTTTTAGGAACATCAATGACTACATTCAGAATGTCAGATGAGAATAGAAGCCATAACATAAGAGTAGCAACAGAGGCATCAAGCAAGGTTATTCTTAAACCAGGTCAGGAATATTCATTCAACGGAGTTGTAGGAAAAAGAAGTGCTGAAAACGGATATAAAAATGCGCCTGTAATAATGGAGGGAGAAATGGAACAGGATCTTGGTGGTGGAGTATGCCAGGTTTCATCAACTCTTTATAATGCAGTTTTAAAATCAGGACTTGAAATAGTAAATGTTAAAAACCATAGTATACCATCTTCATATGTAGGTATGGGTAGAGATGCAACTGTAACTGATAGTGGAATAGATTTTGTATTTAAAAATCCATATAAACATAATATATATATTCAGAACTATGTTTCAGGCGATACTATAGTATGTCAGGTATTTGGAAATAGTTCAGATGAGCAGAATGTTGAAATAACAACTTCAGTTATAGGAGTAAATGCGGCTCAGACAAAAGAGGTTGAGAAAAAGGATCTTGAAGAAGGCAAAAAGGAAGTGGACAAGAGTCCAAGAAATGGATATACAGTTGTAACATATAGAATATTCAAAGATAAAAACGGTAAACAGATAAAGAAAGAAAAAATATCAACATCATATTATCCTAAGAGAGATGGTCTTGTATATGTAGGAACAAAACCTAAAGAGGAAGAAAAACCAGAAACAAAACCGGAAGAGAAACCTTCAACTGGAGATGAAAACCAGGCAACTCTGGATAATGAAACAGATAAAACTACTGTATAAAAAAGCAGCCTTACGGCTGCTTTTATAATATAAAATATTCTAGGAGGAATTTATGGAAAATATAGATGATTTAATAAAAAAACAGGATGAATATTTTAAATCAGGAAAAACACTTGATATTAAATTTAGAATTGATATGTTAGATAAGTTATATAGTTCGGTTGAAAAAGATGAGGAAAAATTGGCAGAGGCAGTTTATATGGATTTCAAAAAGCCAATTCGGGAAACTTTTATTACAGAGATAGAGCCAATTAAATCAGAGATAAAAAGCATGATAAAAAATATAAAAAAATGGAGCAGAGTGGAAAAAACAGGAATGGATATGATAAATCCATTTTCTAAAAATCGTATATATAAACAACCATACGGGAAAGTACTTATAATATCACCTTGGAATTATCCGATACAGCTGTCAATTATACCGCTAATAGGGAGTATTGCAGCAGGAAATTGTTCCATTGTAAAAATGTCTGAATATGCACTTAATACAGCGAAAGTAGTAAAAAGAATTATAGAAAAAATTTATAAACCTGAATTTGTGAGTGTTTTCTATGGTGAATCAGATGAAAGCGAAAAACTTCTGAATTCTGATGTAGACTATATATTCTTTACGGGAAGTCCACAAATAGGAGCTCTAGTGGCTGAATCTGCAGGAAAAAGACTTATACCATATACACTTGAACTTGGAGGGAAAAGTCCTTGTATAATAGATGAAACTGCGGATATATCGTCAGCAGCAAGGAAAATAATATGGGGAAAACTGATAAATTCCGGTCAGACATGCGTTGCTCCCGATTATGTAATTGTAGAAGAATCGGTGTACTCTGAATTTGTGAAACAGTGTATAAAATTTATAAACATATTTTATGGTGACAACCCTATTATGTCAGAGAGTTACGCAGGTATAATCAACAAAAGAAATTTTGATAGGATTTTAAAACTTATAGAAAATGAAAATATTATCTATGGTGGAAATTATAATTCAGAAATTCTGAAAATAGAACCTACTATTGTAA
Organism: Peptacetobacter hominis; assembly: GCF_006861675.1. Classification (GTDB taxonomy): domain Bacteria; phylum Bacillota; class Clostridia; order Peptostreptococcales; family Peptostreptococcaceae; genus Peptacetobacter; species Peptacetobacter hominis. The sequence continues at coordinate 224,517 of NZ_SGJB01000001.1, forward strand.
ATATAGAAAATATGGATTCGGAAATTATGAGACAGGAAATCTTTGGGCCTATCTTGCCGGTCATAAAATATAAAAGAAAAAACGAAATATATGAAATCATAGATAAAAACAGAAATCCATTGGCACTTTATATTTTTACTACTGATGTACAGTTTGAAAAAAATATAATAAAAAATGTATCATTTGGCGGGGGATGTGTAAATGATACAATAATACATTGCACTATGAATAATATGCCGTTTGGAGGAATAGGAAAAAGTGGTATAGGATCATATCATGGAAAATATAGCTTTGAAACTTTTTCTCATAAAAAGTCTATTGTAAAATCAGTTTCATTATCAGAAATAAAATTAAAATATCCTCCATATACGAAAGAAAAATCAGACAAAATAAGAAAAATGATGAAACTGGCAAGGTGGAAATAAATATATTATATATTAAAATAAAAGTTGACTCCATATAATATATATGATAGTTTTGAATATGTCAGAAAAAGGAGGTAGACAATGAAAGTTTTTAATCAGCTTGCAGTGATATTAGGAATATGGGCAATAGGGGAATATATAAGCTCTTTAATTTCGGGATTTATAGCTATACCGGGAAGCATAATAGGGATGTTGTTGCTTTTTATAATGCTTCAGACAAAAGTAATAAGTATAGAAAGTGTAGATAGTATATCTTCATTTTTCCTTGATAATATGGCACTTTTCTTTGTGCCTGCCGGTGTATCTCTTATAACATCATTAGATATTATAAAAAGTAATATAATAGTACTTATAGCAACAATATTTATAACTACAGTAATAGTAATGTGGGTTACAGGAATTGTAGTTGAAGTTATGATGAGTCGAAAGGAGGGAAAAAAGAATGTATAATATTTTTGAAACACCAATATTTGGACTTATAGTTACAATACTTTTTTATAATATGGGAAGATATATACAAAGAAAAACAGGAAATCCTGTATTTAATCCGCTTCTTATAGCAATTCTTTCTATAATAATTTTTCTGAGTATATTTCATATACCATATAAGGCATATAAAATCGGTGGAGATAGTATAAATTTTTTCCTGGGACCTACAACAATAGTTTTAGCAGTTCCACTTTATAAGCAGTTTGAACTTTTCAGAAAAAATATGGTTGAAATAATTTCAGGTATTATAGTTGGTGTTGCAGCTTCATTTGTATCAGTAAAAATTATGGGACTGCTTTTCAATACAGAGCAGAATATGATAAATTCACTTTTCCCTAAATCAATAACTACACCGATGGGAATATCTCTGGCTAATACACTTGGAGGTATAGAATCAATAACTGTTGTTGCAATAATATGTACAGGAATATTAGGAGCAATCATATCGCCAATAGTATTCAGATTTGGAAAGATAAAGCATCCAATAGCGAGAGGTATAGCTCTTGGGACATCTTCTCATGCGCTGGGAACGACAAAAGCAATCGAAATGGGAGAAGTTGAAGGAGCAATGAGTGGTTTATCAATAGGTATATCGGGAACACTTACAGTAATACTTATACCTATAATACTGAGATTTATGCGGTAAATATTTCAAAAAAATAAAAACACAATAAAAATAAAAAATGTAAATATTATAGTTTTTATAATTCATAAAAATGAAATAAAGGATAAAAATAATTCATAAATACGTCACTTATGCAACAAAAACAAGCTCTAATGCAGGAATTAAAAAAGATATTCCAATTTACTCATAAAAAAGAAAATAATCCTAAATTAAAGTTAATATAAAAGCTGTATATTAACACAATTACAAAATAAAAAATACTAGACAAAATGTCTGAATGGATTATAATATATGATGTAAAAACAATTTGGAGGGAAAAAAATGAGTGAAGTCAAAGATACTCTTAAAGAATATCCCAGTCTAAGATTCGGAGCGATGCTTCTGGGAATGTTGATAACATCTATAGGAGTAAATGGATTTTTAAGACCAGCACATCTTCTTAGTGGGGGAGCTACCGGAATATCTACAGCCATAAACTATCTTACAGGAATTAATATAGGTCTTCTTACATTTATTGTAAATATGCCGGTATTTATACTTGGATTTATATATCTTGAGAAGGAATTCTGTATTCTTAGCCTTATAAACATGGCAATATTTTCTTTTATGCTTGGTATAACATCAGATGTATCACAGATTATACCAATACAGAATGATGTAATTCTTCAGGCTATATATGGAGGACTGCTTTCTGGAGCTGGGGTAGGACTTGTATTTAGAACAAAGGCATCTACAGGCGGAACAGATATAATTGCAGCCATACTGAAAGTAAAAAGAAATATAGAAATGAAGGACACAACAATGGCAATAAATGCCGTAATAATATTTGTCGGAAGTTTTCTGTTTGGACTTGATCTTGCACTTTATACACTTATCAGTATATTCATGAACGTTACTACAATGAACTTCGTAAAAGATGCTATGAACTCTCAGAAAGCTGTTATGATAGTTTCTGATAACTACGATGAAATAGCTGAGCATATAATGCAGGAAATCGTAAGAGGTGTCACATTCCTTGAAGCAGAAGGTGCGTATACACACAATAAAAAGAGAATAATATATACAGTGGTTTCTACTAATGAGATTCCAAAAATAAAGGAAATATCTCTGAAATATGATAATAAGGCTTTTATATCAGTCAATGATATAACAGAGGTAAAAGGTAGAGGTTTCAAAGCAAAAGATTTATAATATATGACCGGTTTTATAGCCGGTCTTTTTATATTTTAAGAAATATTTATGCTATCTTTTTTATGTATGATATAATATAAGCAGATTAAAAAGATTTTATGCCGATAACGGAGGGACAGAAATGGAATTACCTAGAAGATATAAAGATATTTTTAATAGATATGTGTCAGAGATAAAAAAGGTTGAGAAAATAATAAAAGGATTTGATTCTAAAAAAGAAAAGCTTATAAAAAACGAAGTATATGCAACAGAGTTTGAAATAAATGAGATAGAAATGCAATGGAAATTGTATGAAGATGAAATGGAAAAAGATATGGAAAATTTCAGAGAATCCGAATTTTATACTGAAGAACAGTATGAACCTGAGAATAAAACTGATTATAGTGATATAGAAAATCTGATTGAAGATGATTATGGTCTTGATGAGGAGGATATAAACAAGGCATTTGAACTGTTAAACGATAATGAGGATTCATTTGAGGACGATGTAAATATTTCCGGCGATATAAAATATAATGAAGAGATGTTTGACGATGATATATTAGAAGCAATGAGAGAAAGTGCTGACGGAAATATAGAGTACGATGATGATTACTATTTTGAAGATGAGAGAGAATACGGTATGGATATGGAAATAGATGTCAGCATGCCTAATGTTGAAAGCAAAAATGTAAAACCTGTAGATAGAATATATAAGTTCACAAATGGTGATATATATATAGGAAAGATGATAAATAATAGAATGCAGGGAGTAGGAAACTATATATTCCATTCTGATAGAGAAGTGAAAAATGAGTATATAGGCGAATTTAGAAACGGTTTAAGATACGGAAAGGGAATATATATGTTCTCAAATGGAGATGAATATATAGGTAATTTCAGAAATGAAATGGCAAATGGAATAGGAAGAATGCTTTATAAAAATGGTGCGGAATATATAGGAGAATGGACAAACAGTAGAAAAAATGGATATGGATTCTACCAGTGGGAAACAGGAGAAGTATATATAGGAGAATTTAAAAGAGGAAAGTTCAATGGAAGAGGAATATGCTATGCTTCTGATGGACAGATTATGTATGACGGTACATGGAAAAACAACCAGATTCACGGGAAAGGAAGATTTTTCTGGGGAGACGGAAGAAGATACGAAGGGGATTTTGTTGAAGGAAGAAAACATGGTGAAGGAACCTTCTATTTTGAAGATGATGTAATTTATGAAGGAACATGGGAAAATGATGAACCTATAATATTTGGAATGAAATTTGATGAGATATTTAAATAAAAATATAGTTGAGCTCTACAGAAAAATTATGTTTATATCTGTAGAGCTCTTTTTTTATTATTTATTATAAATTAAGTGTATATATAAAAAATCTATTTATAAAAGCAAAATCATATAAAAAAACTATAATAAATACAACAAAACACAATTGAAAATTAATTTATTAATATGATATTATAAAAAAGTAATATGTAAAAAACTACATGTATTTACAAACGTCTAAAAGTCTGAATTTATAGGGGGATTAATGGTGATAAAAATATCAGGATTAAAAAAGAAATTTGATAATCTAGAAGTTTTGAAAAATATAAATCTTACCATAGAAGATGGCGATATTTATGGGTTGGTAGGCAGAAGTGGAGCTGGAAAATCAACACTATTACGTTGCATAAATGGACTTACTGATTATCAAGAGGGAAGTCTTACAGTAGATGGTAAAGAAGTAAAGAATTTTTCTTCATATGAGATGAGAGAATTTAGAAGAGGAATGGGAATGATTTTTCAACAATTTTCACTTTTGAATAGAAAAACAGTATATCAGAATGTTGCAACACCAATGCAATGTTGGAATTATCCTAAAGATGAAATCGACAGAAAAGTCAAGGAACTTCTTGAACTTGTAGGATTAAGTGACAAAATGGATGCTAAACCAAGAAACTTATCTGGTGGTCAGAAGCAAAGAGTTGCTATTGCTCGTGCATTAAGTATGGACTCGAAAGTATTGCTTTGTGATGAAGCAACATCAGCACTAGATCCAAAAACAACATTATCAATACTTGAATTATTAAAAAAGATAAATAAAGAAAGAGGAATAACAATAATAATAGTAACGCATCAGATGGAGGTTGTAAGAAATGCTTGCAACAAAATATCTATTCTTGAGAATGGAGAAATTGCTGCACAAGGTGAGACAAAAGAAATATTTGCTCAGAGACCTAAGGCGTTACAGAATCTTCTTGGTGAAGAAAGTACGAAACTTCCGAACATAGGAAGAAATATAAGTATAGCTCATTATGTGAATGATATATCTGATGGAATGCTTATAACAAAAATGTCTTCTGATTTAAATATGACATTCTCTGTAGTTGATGGACAGATACTTAACTATAGTGACGACAAATTTGGAACAGTTATAATAAATGTTACAGAAGAACAGTTCCCTGCAATAACTAAATATCTGAATGATAGAAATTATGAATGGAGAGAAATAGTTTCATCATTAGAGAAAAGTGAGGTAGAAGACAATGACATTAACTAATTATACAATGATGGACATATTTAATATGCTTATTGCACCAGCGTTTATAGATACTGTAAAAATGACTGTTATTTCAGGTGTATTATCTGTTATTTTTGGTTTTATCGTTGGTGTTTTACTTGTCATAACAGAAAAAGGAAATTTATGCCCAATGCCTATATTTAATAGAGTACTTGATATAATAGTAAATATTTTGCGATCATTTCCATTTATAATACTTATGATTTCAATAATTCCGCTTACACGTTTGATAGCAGGCTCATCAATAGGATTAAAGGCAGCACTTGTACCACTAACAGTTGCGGCAACTCCTTTCATGGGAAGAATATTTCAGAATAGCTTAAAAGAGGTAGACCCAGCGCTTATAGAAGCGGCAAATTCATTTGGTGCATCAAAATTTCAAATTATATTTAAAATAATGCTTAGTGAAGCAGTACCATCTATAATATCTGGAGTTTGTCTAGGAATAATAAATCTTTTGAATGCAACTGCAATGGCTGGAATTGTTGGGGCTGGTGGTCTTGGAGCAATAGCTCTTACATATGGATACCAAAACTTCAATATGAAAATAATGTATTCAATCTGTATAATTCTTGTCATACTAGTTGCTGTTATACAGTATTGCAGTGATTTATTGTACAGAAAATTAAAGTAGAATATGAAAATTAATTTTTAGTTTAATATAAAATTTCACTATAAAATAGACAAATATTAAAGGAGGAAAAAATGAAAAAACTACTAGCAATATTACTTGCATCATTAATGAGTTTATCTCTAATGGTAGGATGCTCAAGTAATGGAACATCAGATTCAGAAAAAGAAACGTCTGAAGTAAAAACAATAAAAATAGGGGTAAGATCTGATATGGTTGATCAGGTGGAATCAGTACGTCAGCGGGCGCTTGATGGTGGATATGATTTAGATGCTGTAATATTCAATGACAGCGTTCAGCCAAATGTTGCTTTAGCAGAAGGAAGTATAGATATAAACTGGTATCAGCATGAACCTTATTTATTAAGTTATAATGAGTCAAATGGAACTGATTTAGTCATGATAAAACCAAAGACTTTTTATCCTCTATTTGCAATGTATTCTGAAAAATGGAAAAGTCTAGAAGAACTTCCAGACGGTGCGACAATAGGACTTTGTAATGATGCAACTAACAAATCTCGTGCATTATTCATGTTACAGGATGAAGGTCTTATAAAATTAGATGAAAGTGTGGAATCTCCAACGGAATTTGATATAAAAGAAAACCCTCACAAATTTAAATTTATAGAAGCTGAAATGAGTGTGTTACCACAGTCAATAAGCGATTGTGATGCGATATGTCTTGCAGCTGGCCACATGGTAAATGCAGGAAAATCAATAGATAATCCTTTATGTGAAAGCAAAGATAATGATACATATGCAGTAGGTATGGTTGTAAGAGCTGAAGATAAAGACGCACAGTGGGCAGCAGATTTAGCAAAACTTGTTCAGTGTGATGAATTAGCCGAATATTTTAAAACTGATAAGCAGGGTACACAGGTTCCAGCATGGGAATAAAAATATTATAAGGATATAAAAAGGGTAAAAATATTTACCCTTTTTTCCATATTGAAGAAAAATATGTGGATGGTGAAAAAATGGAACTTGCAGTAATAACACTTGAAAAAGTAATGATAATGTGTGTTTTGGCTTTTGTAGGGTTTATATGTTACAAAAGGGGTTTAATAGATGAGGAACAGAATAAAGGTTTATCAGAGCTAGTATTACAGGTATTTACACCTATACTTCTTTTTACATCATTACAGCAAGACTTTTCAGAAGAAAGAATAAGAGGATTTATCATATGCGTAATAGTATCTATTGTAGGCTTTTTTATAAGTTTAATAATAGCGCAGATAGCTTCCTTAAAAGAGAATGATTATAATAAACCAGTTGAACTTGTTGCACTTATATATTCAAACTGTGGATTTATAGGGATACCCCTTGTACAAGGTATATTTGGAAGTGAAGGAGTTTTCTATATGTCGGCATTTGTAGCAGTATCTAACTTTCTTATATGGACACACGCAGTACTTGTAATGTCAGGAAAAGCTGATATAAAATCAATACTATTGTCCTTCAAATCACCTACAATAATATCAATTGTAATAGGAATGATTTTTTTTGTGATGCAATGGAAACTTCCAAAGTTTGTTATGGATCCTCTTGAAATGTTTGCAGCTGTAAACACACCTCTTGCCATGATGGTTGCGGGTATCAATATAGCACAAGAAAACATTCTAAAATTATTGTCACATAGAAGGCTATATTTAATATGTACTCTTAGACTGATTGTTATACCGTTTGTACTACTTATCCTTTTGAAACTTACACCAATAAACAAAGTAATCTCACAAGTTGCAATATTAGCAACAGCATGTCCCGCTGGAGTTACCGGAACATTATTTGCTATGAGGTATAATAAAAATTCAGGATATGCAACAGAAATCTTTGCGATGACAACAATTCTATCTATACGGACATTGCCGTTTATAATGATATTTTGCTAATTAAATACATGAAAGGAAGTATTAATATGGAACTTATAAAAACCGAGATGACTCCAAAAGAAAGATTAACGCTTTATGGAAAAGGAAAGGAAGTAGATAGAATACCTACTACACTTTCTGCAGGAGAAACGATACCTGTACTTTATGGAATTTCAATACATGACTATTATTTTTCGGCAGATCTTATGGTTGAAGTTGAATCTAGGATGGCAGAAGATTTTGGCGCTGATAATATGGGGATGGGGCTTGGACTTCGTACGGTAGCAGAAGCAATCGGAACAAAGATGCATTATTCTAGTGATAGTGTAGCGTATATAGAAGATCCTGTAATAAAAAATTATAGTCAAATTGACAATATGGATATAATTAATATAAAAAAAGATGGAAGAATACCAATAATGATTGAAGCCTTTAAAAGGTTAAAAGATAAATATGATAAAGAGAGAATAATAGGAACTGGTATGGCAGGACCACTTACAACAGCATGTGCACTTGTGGGAACAGATAAATTTTTGAAAGATTGTATAAAGAAACCCGATGAAATAAAAAAACTTATGGAGTATTCAACCGAATGTATTATAGCTTGTGGTAGAGACATATATAATGAAGTTGGAATAACAAGTAGTTTATCGGAACCAATAGCTTCTGCCAATCTTATAAGTAAGAAGCAGTTTGAACGTTGGGCGAAGCCGTATATAAAAAAAGTAGTAGATGAGTGGAACAAATTTCAAAATGCACCGAGTATACATATATGTGGAAAAACGAATGATAGATGGGATGATGTCATAGAAACGGGAATATCTGGATTTTGGGTAGATAATTGTGAAAGTCTTAAAGAACTAAAAACTAGATTGGGAGATAAAATTTCAATAAGTGGAAACGTAGCGCCTGTTGATATACTACGAAATGGTACTCCTGAAATGATAGAAAATGAAATATTTAACTGTATAAAACAGGCAAGTGATTCACCTAAAGGTTTTGGTCTTTGTCCAGGATGTACAACACCAGTAGGTACTCCTAAAGAAAATATTATAGCATTTATGAATGCAGCTTATAAATATGGAAAAGGTGCTAAAAAAGGACATATGTGTAAAGGTATTGAAAAATTTTTATAAAAAGGAGAAATTATTATTAATAAAACTATTGTTTCTTGAGAGAAACTTAAAAGAAAAAAGTATTTCAATAACCATATATGTCTAGGTAAGTAATGAATATGATTACTATAGAAATCGATTTAAAACCAATGGCAAAACTTACTGAAGCATAATATAAATTATATGTGGATTAGGAACTAGAACAATAATAGATAGTATAAAAATAATAATTATGGAAACTGCAAAAGAAAATATGAAAGAAATATAATATGTAAAAACTAAATCCCACAAAGAAAAACACGTTGTCAAAATGAATATATCCTTATACCAGGAGAGAGATATAAGAGATATTATAGAAAGTACAGAAATAAACTATAATAAATAATATAAATAAAAGTTATAGAAAATAGTATCCAAAGGGAATTTGTAGAGAATATATAATTGTAATAAGTTAATGTGTAAGAAGTAAGAAATCGAATAATAGCAAAGATAAAAAGTCTTTCAAAAGATAGTAAAATAATATAAATAAATTATTCTAATTGTAAAATAAAAATATATAAATGATATAATGGTTAAAAGTATATTAAATAAGAAAGTATTATAAAAAATTATTTCTATGTACATTAGAAAAAATAGAGAAAATGTCATATATAAAATTATCTATATCTAAAAAGTATAAAAGCTTATATAAAAAGACTTTAGTTGGGGGGGAGGAAAATGGAAAGGTTTGTATGTACAGTAAGATTCGGAGAAGACTTTAAAATAGTAGAAGACATAATTAAAAAACTTGGAATTGAAAAAACCGAACCTAAACAGATACATGAAAATGCAAAATATATATACAATATAGCAAGGAAATCAGAATACAACGATTGGATAATATTGCCATTATGTAGTACAATTGCTGCAGAATCGCTTGGAGCAGATGTGAAATTATCTATAGATGGGGCAAGGATAAAAGAGGAAAAATATAAAAATAAAGAAGATATTGAAGAGTTATTTTACAAAAGCATGGATAAAGATTGCAAAAGGCTATCGGTAATGATGGATGTTTTGAAAAGTCTATCATCTGAAGGAAAACATATTATATATGGAGTAGAGGGGCCTTTCACATTGCTTAATGCACTTATGCCTATGAGTAAGATGTTTCTTACTATTAGAAAAGATAAAGAAGAAAAACTTTTATCAAATGCAAAAAAATGGACCTTAGATTATATGACAATGGCGATTGAAAATGGAGTGGAAATAATATCATATGCTGACCCAATAGCCAACATAGAAATTATAGGTGAAAAAATGTTTAAAGATATATATATGCCTCTATTTAAAGATATAATGCAGACTATAAAAGAAAAATATCCTAACATAGTGATACATATATGTGGAAAGCTTACACAAAGTATAATAGATTCTGATGAATGTAATATAACAAAAAAATCATATAATGAGAAAAGTAATTATGGAGAAGTTATAAAAAAATATATAGATAGTGGGGAAAACAATATAATAGGCCACTATTGTCTAAATAGATTGGATAGTAATAGAAATTATGTTGAAATTATATCATGGAAATAAAATTAGGAGGGTATATATGGATAATAAAGAAAGATTATTAGCAGAGCTAGATAGATGTGTTCTTGAAATGGAGGACGAGGATGTTATTGATGTAGCAAGAGAGTATGTTAAATCAGGGTATGATGCATATGATGGTATAACAGATGGACTTGCAAAAGGTATGGAAAAAGCTGGAGATTTATTTGAAGAAGAAGAATATTTTGTTCCGGAACTTCTTATATGCTCTGATGCAATGTATAATGGTCTTGAGGAATTAAAACCATACCTTAAGCAGAATACTAGCGAAGAAAAATGTAATATAATAATCGGTGTTGTTGAAGGAGATACGCATGATATAGGAAAAAATCTTGTAAAAATAATGATGGAAACTGCTGGATTTAAAGTATATGATCTTGGAAGAGATGTTGCAGTAGAATCATTCATAGAAAAAGTAAGAGAACTAGGTAGTGGAATAGTTTGTATGTCAACATTAATGACGACAACAATGCCGAATATGAGTAAGGTAATAGATGCGCTTGAAGAAGAAGGTCTTAGAGATTATGTAAAAATAATGGTAGGGGGAGGTCCTTTATCACGATCTTATGCGGAGCGTATAGGAGCAGATGCATATACAAGTAATGCAGCAGAAGCTGCTAAAAAAGCAAAAGAGCTTGCTGATGAACTAAAGAGAAATCAATAATACTAAATAGCTATTGATTGTTAAAAAATGAAGTAAATCCAATTTTTGGATACTAATTTCAATTTGCCTTTAAGCAATTGACAAGGATTGATTCCTATACTCAATAGGAGTCGATCCTTTTAATTTTACCGTTATTTTTTTATGTATTGTAATGTTTGATATAATCCTCTATAGATACCTTCAATTCTTCTAATGTTTTAAATGTATTTTTATGTCCATAGAACATATAATTTTCTATTTTTCAAAATGAATTTTCTATATGAGAGTTATCAAGACATTTTTCTTTTCTCTATATAGATTGGTGGATACTATAATTTTTCTATATACATCCATTTGATATTGCTATTCTTGTTCAGAATGTAGTTTAAGTTCGGCAAGGTTCTCATATTTGGTGAATACTACAAAGCAGATCTTTTACCTGTTTAAGATTAGGGATTATAGATATGTTAAATGACGCAATTTACTTGTTATGCAAATATAAAATTGGAGATAGATAAAGTTTCTTTCATAATATGTTCTGTGATTTTCTCTGCTAACAATCTTATCAAGAGATAGTTTTTTACAGCTTTACTTATGTTGCCATTGTATGATTTGTATTTCATTTTCGATGTTTCTGCATATAGCCTATTATTGACATAAGTCTTTTAACCTTCTTATGATTTACTAAGTATCTTCTGTTTTTTAATTCCAAGGTTATTCTACGATATCCTAGTATTTTGAATAAAAATTTTTTATAAAAATAAAAAAAGGATATTTAAAAGTTTTGTAGAAATGTATATAGTATTTCGTATATGAGAGGACATATACATTTGCAAAGGATGTGATTTAATGGCTTGTACAGAAGTAAAAAAATCTGTAGATAAAGAAAAAATAAAAAAAGCTGTAAGAGAGATACTCGAAGCAATAGGGGAAGATCCTGATAGAGAAGGACTTATAAATACTCCAGATAGGGTGGCGAGAATGTATGAAGAAATATTCTGTGGTATGTTTCAGGATCCGAAAGAGCATCTAAAAGTAACCTTTGAATCGGAAAAATACGAGGAAATGGTAGTTGTAAAAGATATACCATTTTATTCATGCTGTGAACATCATCTGGTTCCATTCTTCGGAAAGGCACATGTTGTATATATTCCAAAAGATGGTAGACTGACAGGTCTTTCAAAGCTTGCAAGGGTAGTCGAAACAATAGCAAAAAGACCTCAGCTTCAGGAAAGAATCGCAAAGGATACAGCGGATACAATAATGAGTGAACTTAAACCATATGGAGTAATGGTGGTTATAGAAGCTGAACATATGTGTATGACTATGAGAGGTGTAAAAAAACCTGGTTCAAAAACTGTTACATCTGCTGTAAGAGGTGTTTTTGAAAAAAACATGGCTGTAAAAAGTGAAGCAATGAGCCTTATAATGATGAAATAAAATATAAATCCTGGAGGTTGAAATGTTTGAATTTGGTAAAAGAACATATATAATGGGTATATTGAATGTTACACCGGACAGTTTTTCTGACGGTGGAGATTTTTCATGTATAGATAATGCAATGAAACATGCGTATGAAATGGAGGCCCAGGGAGCGGATATTATAGACATTGGAGGAGAATCAACCAGACCGGGACATTCATATGTGGATGCAGATGAGGAACTGAAAAGAGTTATTCCGGTCCTTAAAAAGATAAAAAGTGCTATAAATTTACCAGTATCTGTTGATACATATAAGGCATCAGTTGCTGAAGAGTCTCTAAAAAATGGTGCGGATATGATAAATGATGTATGGGGACTTACTGCTGATGAAAATATGGCAAATGTAATAGCAGAATACGATGCATGGGTATGCATTATGCATAATCAGAATGGAACAGAATACAATAAAGATATAATGGATGAAATATGTGACTTTCTAGAGAAAAGCATTGAAAAGGCTATAAGTGCAGGGATAGACAGAAATAAAATAGTAGTAGATCCGGGAATAGGTTTTGGAAAAACATATGAGCAGAATCTTGAGGTGCTGAGAAGACTTGGGGAACTTAAAAAGCTTGGATATCCTATACTTCTTGGAACATCAAGAAAATCTGTAATAGGAAATACGCTGAATGTAGCTCCTAAAGAGAGAACTGAGGGCACTATTGCAACGACAGTACTTGGAATAAGAGATGGAGTTGATATCGTGAGAGTCCATGATGTGCATGAAAATCTTATGGCGGCAAGGATGACAGATGCAATATACAGATAGATATGATAGGAGATATTTATGGATAAAATAATTCTTGATGGAATGGCATTTTATGGATTTCATGGTCTTCTGGATGAAGAAGCGGTTCTTGGTCAGAAATTTTTTGTGGATGTAGAAATATACACTGATACCAAAGAGGCTGGAAAGACAGATGATATGAACAAATCTATAAGTTATGCTGATGTTTATGATTTAGTAAAAATGCATACAGAGGAGAAAAGATATAATCTTATAGAGGCTCTTGCAGAAAATATAGCTTCAGATATACTTGAAAATTTTGAAAGAGCAAACTCTGTATCTGTAAAAATAAGAAAAAAGGAAGCTCCTGTAAGAGGAATATTCAATTATATGGGAGTTGAAATAAGGAGAGATAGAAATGAATAAGGTTTATCTGGGTCTTGGAACCAATATGGGAAATAGACTTGGCTACCTTAGTAGAGCATGCGACATAATAGAAAATGACGAAAGAGTATTTTCTGTTGAAAAATCCGACATATATGAAACGGAAGCATGGGGATATACTGAACAGAATGATTTTCTGAATATGTGTATACGTATATATACAGATATGAATCCTCAGGAAGTTCTTCGTATGTGTCAAAGTATAGAGGAAAAACTGAACAGAAAAAGAATAATAAAATGGGGGCCAAGAACAATTGATGTGGATGTACTCTTGTTTAATGATGAGAAAATTAATGATGATAATCTAAAAGTTCCACATCCATATATAAATCAGAGAGGTTTTGTGCTTAAACCTCTTATGGATCTCGATGAAGATATTAATGTAGAAGGCAAGAATATAGTAGAATCATTTGAATTACTTGATGAAAAAGACAAAAACGGAATAAAATTGTACAAACTGCCTGAAGATAATATTTTTATTAATCAGAAAAAAATCAGAATCCATTCGCCTTCTGGAAAAACTGTCATCGAATTTGGCAGGGATAATATAGTAATCGCTGGCCCTTGTGCTATAGAGAGCTATGAACAACTTCTTGAAACGGCAAACTCTGTCAAAAGAAGCGGAGCAAATATTTTAAGAGGAGGAGCTTTTAAGCCTAGAACATCGCCAAGGTCGTTTTCCGGACTAAAAAAAGATGGTCTTGAAATTCTTAAAAAAGTAAGAGAGATAACAGATATGCCTGTAATAACTGAGGTTATGGATATAAGGGACATAGATATGATATATGAAACTGCAGATATACTTCAGATAGGCTCTCGAAATATGCAGAATTTTTCACTTCTGAAAGAAATCGGTAAACAGGACAAACCGGTAATGTTGAAAAGAGGTCTTTCTGCTACAATAAATGAATGGATTTGTTCTGCTGAATATATAGCAGCAGAAGGAAATGAAAATATAATAATGTGTGAAAGAGGTATAAGAACATACAGCGATTATACCAGAAATACAATGGATATATCTGCAATTCCAGTAATCAAAGAAAAAACAGGTCTTCCTGTAATTGCAGATCCAAGTCATGCAACCGGTATAAGAAATCTTGTAGAACCAATGGCTCTTGCATCTATAGTTGCCGGAGCAGACGGAATAATGACTGAAGTACATCCTGAACCAGAGGAAGCTCTATCTGATGGAGAACAGTCGCTTACATTTGATATGTTTGATGAAATGATGAAAAAAATCGATAAAATAAGAAAAATTAATCTTTAAAAAAGGAAATTCCAATAATAAGTCGAATAATTATAATATTAAACATTGACAAAGATAAAATATCATGTAAAATAGAAATGTTAAGACAAAAAATCACGTTTAAAAGATTTTACTGAAACCAAAATCATAGAAGGGTGTGTTAGTATGAATGATATGAAGGAAATCATAGACGAGATTAAAGCCAGATGCGATATAGCAAGTATAATTTCAGATTATATAAAAATAAATCCATCAGGCGGAAATTACAAGGGTTTATGTCCTTTTCATGTTGAAAAAACACCCTCTTTTTATATTAATACATCGAAACAGATCTACAAATGCTTTGGATGTGGTGAAGGTGGAGATGTTATAAATTTTATAATGAAAATTGAAAATCTTGATTTTATGGACGCGGTTAAACTTCTTGCATCCAGATGTGGTATAGATATAAATTTCAATATGGATGAAGATACAAAAAAGAAAATCGAGCTTTCTAAAAAATATCAGGATATACATGTTGAAGCAGCGAGATTTTATTATGCGCAACTTATGAAATCAAAGAATAGAGGCTATGATTATCTGAGAAACAGAGGGCTTGACGATAAGACAATAAAGAGCTTCGGACTTGGTTTCGCGCCTGATGGATGGAGCAGTCTTATAGATTATTTAACAGAAAATAAAGGTTATTCGATAGAAGAACTTATGGAGTGCGGTCTCGCGGGGAAAAGCACAAAATACGAGGATAGATATTATGATAAATTCAGAAATCGCGTTATGTTTCCTATTTTTGATTATAGAGGAAATGTAATTGGATTTGGGGGAAGGGTTCTTGATGATTCTCTTCCGAAGTATTTAAATTCTCCAGATACTCTGATATTCAATAAAAGACATAATCTTTATGGTCTCAATTTTGCCAGAAAGAATATAAAGGATAGGACTCTTATACTAGTCGAAGGATATATGGATCTTATATCGCTCAATCAATATGGTATAAAAAATACTGTCGCAACTTTAGGAACTGCTATAACTCAGCAGCAGGCATCTCTTATAAAAAGATATGCGGATGTTGTTATTATATCGTATGACTCCGATGAGGCAGGTATAAAGGCTGCTATAAGAGCTATAGACATACTTCAGAAAGAGGGATTATCAGCAAGAGTACTTAATCTTTCAGATGCTAAAGATCCTGACGAGTATGTCAGAAAATATGGTGTAGCTAATTATAATAAAGCTGTAAAAGAATCCATTGAACGGACAAAATTCAGAATAGATATAATGAAAAGAGATTTTGATATAGATAATGGAGAAGATGCGATAAAATTTGCAAGAAAAGCGGCAAATCTTATAAAATCTATAAAAAGTCCTGTAGAGATAGATTATTATGCAGGATATGTAGGAAAAATAGCCGGGATAGATGTTGAATCAATAAAAAAAGAAATTTATGGAAAATCATATACGGCGAATAGAAAAAGCGGTAAAAACAATACAAGTTTAAAAAATGAAAAGATTCACATAGAAAAAATGAGTGCCATAGAGCATGGCGAAGAAAATACGGAGGCATTGCTTTTAAAGTCTATGCTTGAAAAAAGAGATATAAGGGAAATAGCGTCTCTTAAACTTGATTATGATGATTTTATATCTGAGGATGCCCAGAAGGTATTTAAAGAGATATTAGAATATGATTCAAAGGAAGAATCAGAAAGAATAGATATTAAAGAAATAAACATACCAGAGAATTACATGAATTTGCTACAGAAAACAGAAATATCAGCAATAGATATATTCAATAGAAAAGAAGTAGAAGAGATGATAAGAAATGTAAAGAAAAATGGTATGAAAAATAAAATGGAATCACTTGTTGTAAAGCAGGCAGAGCTTGAAACAAAGAGAAAAAGTCTTGGCTCTGAACAAAAAACAGAATTGAAAGAGGTTGATGTTGAGATTATGAATATTGCTCTACAAATAGTTGAAATGAACAAGAGATTAAGAAGTTTATAGGAAGGGGGTCAATCTTGTGGCAGATAGCGTAAAAAACAAAGGAAAAAATATAAACGATGAACTTAAGGAAAAAGCCAGTATACTTATGGCTAAGGGTAAAAAAAGAGGCTCACTTACTTTTGAGGAAATAAGTGATACTTTTGAAACTGTCGAACTTGACAAGGCACAGATGGAAAATCTATATGAGACTTTACAGAATGTAGGTATAGAGCTTATAGATGAAAAATCTCAGAACAGTGGTGCTGAATTTGCAGCAGGAAGAGATGATATGGAACTTGATAGTATCGACGATTTATCTGGTGAAGATGACAAAGACTCATCAGAGGAAGGTGAAGCTGTAGATTTAAGTTTACCAAAAGGAATAAGCATAGATGACCCTGTAAGAATGTATCTTAAGGAAATAGGAAAGATACCCCTACTAAAACCTCACGAGGAAGTTGAATATGCGAAAAGAATGCATGAGGGAGACGAACTTGCAAAACAGAGACTTGTAGAGGCAAACCTTAGACTTGTTGTAAGTATAGCGAAAAGATATGTAGGTAGAGGAATGCTTTTCCTTGATCTTATACAGGAAGGAAACCTTGGTCTTATAAAAGCCGTTGAAAAATTTGACTATACAAAAGGTTATAAATTCTCAACATATGCAACATGGTGGATAAGACAGGCGATAACACGTGCAATTGCTGACCAGGCAAGAACAATAAGAATACCTGTACACATGGTTGAAACAATAAATAAACTTATAAGAGTTTCAAGACAGTTACTTCAGGAACTTGGTAGAGATGCAAAACCTGAGGAGATAGCAAAAGAAATGGATCTTTCAGAAGAAAAAGTAAGAGAAATCATGAAGATAGCTCAGGATCCGGTATCTCTTGAAACACCTATAGGAGAAGAAGAAGATTCTCATCTTGGAGATTTTATACCAGATGATGATGCGCCAGCTCCAGATGTTTCAGCGGCATATTCGCTTCTAAAAGAACAGATAGAAGAAGTTCTTGGTTCTCTTAACGAAAGAGAGCAGAAAGTTCTTAAACTTAGATTTGGTCTTGAAGATGGACGTGCAAGAACACTTGAAGAAGTTGGTAAGGAATTTGACGTTACTAGAGAGAGAATAAGACAGATAGAAGCAAAAGCACTTAGAAAGCTTAGACATCCAAGTAGATCTAAAAAGCTTAGAGACTATCTTGATTAATAAGAAATTATTATTTTGTTATAGGAAAGGATACGCCTTGTTATAGGCGTATTTTTTCTATATAATAATATAATGAGCAAAATATCGAAAAGGAGAAATAAATTGAAGATAACAGATAGACTTTTAAAAATAGCATCTTTTGTATCTGAAGGCAAAAGAATAGCTGATATAGGAACTGATCATGGATATATACCAGTATATCTTTTAAATAAAGGTATAATACCATTTGCAATACTTGCAGATATAAACAAAGGACCTCTTGAAAATGCAAGAAAAGAAGTAAGACATAACGGTCTTGAAAATAAAACAGATTTAAGACTGGGATCTGGTATAGAAGTACTTGAAAAAGGCGAAGTGGATGAAATAATAATTGCAGGTATGGGTGGTGCGCTTATAGCTGAACTTCTTGAAGCAAAAAAAGAAGTTGCTCACAGTGCAGAAAAACTTATACTTCAGCCAATGCAGGCACAGGATGAACTTAGAAAATATCTTTTAAACAATGGATACGAAATAATGGAGGAAGTACTTGAAAACGAGGACTTCAGAATATATGAGATAATGATTGCAAGATATACTGGAAAAAATAATACTCCAGAAGATGAAATATATTATGAGGTTGGAGAAAAACTTCTGGAAAATAAAAACGATCTTTTTGTCAAATTTATAGAGAAAAAGATAAATACCAATAAATCAATACTGGAAAAACTGGAAGGAATAGACAGTGAAAATATTATATCGAGAAAATGTGAAGTAGAGGAAAAAATAAAAAAACTTTCAGATATGATATAGCATTAAAGAAAGGATGATATTATGAAATTAAGAGAAATAATTGATACTATAGAAAGTTCTTATCCTACTCATCTTGCATATGATTGGGATAATGTAGGACTTATGGTAGGAGATTATGAACACGATATAGAAAAAATAATGACTGTTCTTGAAGTGAATGAAGATGTTGTAGATGAAGCTATTGAAAAAAATGTGGATCTTATAGTTTCGCATCATCCATTTATATTCGGAAAAATAGCAAAGGTTAACAGTGAGACTCTAAAGGGAAGGCTTATACAGAAACTTATTAAAAATGATATAGATGTATATTCTATGCATACAAACTACGATATAGCATTTGATGGACTTAATGATTATTTCATGGAAATAATCGGTATAGGAAATACAAAAGTTCTTGATGCTATAGATTCGGACGAATTCTACTATGACGGTAAAAAATACGGTATAGGAAGAATAGGGGAGCTGAAAGAAAAAACAACTCTAAGAGAATTCTGCAAAAGATTAAAAAATATACTTGAGAGTGATTGTGTAAGAGCAGTAGGTAATCCTGATGCATCTATACAGAGAGTAGCTGTTGTTACAGGTGCAGGATCTGAATTTGCATCAAAATCTATGGCTATGGGAGCAGATGTAATAGTAACAGGAGATGTAAAATATCATGAAGCCCAGGATGTGTACGATGCAGGTATGAATATGATAGATTGCGGTCATTTTGATACAGAAAACATATTTAAAGATGTTATGTACAGATTCCTTTCATCTGAAATAAGCGACGTTGAGATAATAAAAAGTGAAGTTAATCTTAATCCATTTAATATAATTGTATAGAGTAAAAGGGTGGAAAATTTTATCCACCCTTTTTTATATTAATTTATGAAACTGCTATTGAAAATATAATTGAAACGACAATCAGAATAATTACAGCTGCTACCGATAATTTACCATATATATTTCCGATATTTACAGTCCAACCTATTCCAAATCTTTTCTGAACAAATACTGATGGATCATCTGGATTGTTGTATATGCTTCCTATAATCCAATATTTTTCTTCATCGTCTGGTGTATAAGACGATGAAATACTTCCTCTTTTTAATTTTGTTGAAAAATAAAGCATTGGAAACATTGAAACGAATAGAAAAACAACGCATGCAATCATTATTCCAGGAGGAATTGAGCCCCATATAGGAGCAAGTACTATAGCAGATAACATAACAGCTATAGATATCTCAAGGATAAGCATTGATGCAGCAAGTCCTTCAAAATAGAAAAGACATTTTTTTATACTTTCAACAGTATCATTATGATTTATTTTAATCCTTGCTCTAAGAGAAAATAAAGTTGATGCAGGTATAATTATATTCACAAGAGAAATCAGTGCTATATTTGAATAATAATTAAAAGGAGTATTTTCTACAAATCTGTCGGCTTCACCGCTGAATCCATAGTGTACAGGTATAGGACCATCTACAAGTCTGTAATTAAAAGCTGCATAAATAGCTATTATAATTGAAATACAAAGGGGTATCATATATATATAAGTGTATTTTTTTATAATTCTGTTTTTCTCTGATAAAAATTCAATATCCTGTGTCTGAATTTTGCTTTTATCAAGCAGTGATTTAATTTCTGTTATATGAGAGTTTTTAAACTCAAGTATACGTTTGTATGTACGATAATATACTATAAAATCGACTAATACAGATGCCAGAAGAGGTAAAGTGATAAAAAATACACTTAAGCCATCATATGAATTACCACATAATATGCTGAATATAATCTGCATAACAGAAAACAGTATTCCTGATATTATAATTGATTTTTTATAAGATCTTTCGCAGTTTATAAGCTCATCAGTTTTTCTGAATTCAAATGGTATATAAACTCCGTAGAAAATTCTTTTTCCTGAAAGTCTCTGCATATTTAAATACAGTATAGTTATAAATATTATTGTAGGTAGATAGACAAGGACTGATATTAAGTTTGTCATTTTTCTGACACCTCGCATTCATCGTATATTTTTCCGCATAGATCAATAAATGATTCTTTATCCATACCTGAAAGAAAAGCTTCATATACAAGTATCTCCAGTTTTTTCTCTATATCAGAAAAAGTTTTTTCGTCCGGTTCAAGGGGAAGATTGGCCACTATGGCTCCTTTTCTTCTATCTATATTTAAAAACCCGGAATCTTTAAGCTCGTTATAGGATTTATTAACAGTATGCAAATTCACTCCTATGCTTTCTGATAGATTTCGTACTGATGGAAGAGACTCGCCTTTGTGAAGTTCTCCTTTTGCAATTGATTTTAAAATGCTTTCTTTTATTTGTATATATATAGACCTATCGCTGTTGAAATCCAGATTTATCTTCATAGAACCACCTCCTGTTATATATATTATAATTGTTATATATAATATATAACAATTATAATAAAAGGTCAATATGGACAAGGTAATTTTCTGAAAATTTACTGTTAAATCATTGAAAAAAATGTTAAAAAATGTTAATATATAAGTGAAAAGATGGTGGTGTAAAACACGAGTTGACGGGTTTTACTCTACCTGAGTAGTGGAATAGCGAAAAGGAGCGGGACACGAGTTGACGGGTTCTGCTTTTTAAATGTAAAAAAGCTGTGCGTATTATATACGCTACAGCCTTTTTTATTTCATGCCTATAAACATTCCTATTACATATGGAATAAGCCATATTGCCCATACTGCAATACTGAATTTATGGAAAGTTTTCTTTGACTCTTCGCTTCCTCTGATAAGTATAACAGTTGCCCATACTGCATGGAATGCCATAAGAAGAAGTGCTACTAATCCGGTTATACCGTGAAGATCAAAATTAAAACCTTCTCCAGCTATTTTTGACATAAGAGTTGTGCCAGAAGTATCAAAAACAAATCCTGCCCAGAATACAGCAGCATGCCATTTTTTCAGTTTTCCTGATTTTCTTTCTGAGAACACCCCGATTGTATAAAATACAAGCGCAAGAGTTATACAGATAACTGCATAAATTAAAAGACCTGACATATTATAATTCCTCCTTTTTTCTTATATGATTTATATAATTTAAACCGAAAACAGCTCCTGCAAGAAATAAAGCAGAACCTAGTCCAGTATAAAAAACTGCAATAAATTTCAATGGCATAAGTTTGAATGTGCGTATACATATACCAAAACTCATCATAAACGCCATAATCATAAATGATTTTTTATCGAAAAATTTAAGGAAAAACTGATATTCCTCGTCATAAGATATAATTCTAAGTGTATGTTTCGATGTAAGTTTTGAAAAAACCAAAAACCAGAATAAAGAAAATATAATCAAAGAAGTTATGATGTTTATAATGTTTACATATCCTATATAAGAAGAAATACCTATTTTAAGTATATTAAAACCTGCAATAGCCCAAACAAGACAGGCTATAATAAGAAGATTTTGCTTTCTTATATTCATATTGTATACCTCCTCGAAATTTATGTGAACATAGTTCATGTTGGGTGATAAAATTCCCGCATAATAAAGCGGGCTAATAAAGATATTTTTCTGCAATTTTAAGTATACCTCTATAGTCATGATGAAGAGTTATAGTATTCGATATAAATAATTCGAATATAAAATCAACAAATATTTCAGCTGTCATATTCTCATCAAAAGCGTCAGGTGATATTGAAGAATCATTTAAAAGAACAAAAATAAGATTATTCTTTATCTTTTGTATGTACTTTGACATGCTTTTTACCGCAGCGGATTTATCTTCCGGAGCAAATGCCACTGCATGTGTGAGAATAAACTGTGGATATTTTCTGGCGCTTTTGTCAATGCTTTCAAATAAATATGAAATTGATTTTATAAAGTTATCTGAACTGAATCCATCTCCCGGAACATCAAAAATATCCATCCATATTCCCTCTGTAACAGAACATAAAAGATCGGATTTAGATTCAAAATAATTATAAAGAGCACCGACAGAAATTCCACATTCAGCGGCAACACTTCTCATATTTATAGAAGATATACCATTCTTTTGAACCATTTCTGTACAAACATAAATAATTTCCTTTCTGGAAGTAATTTGTGGATTCAAAATATCATCTCCTCTATATGAACATTGTTCATATAAATTGTATATGCAGCATCAATAAAAGTCAACTCTTTATTAAAAAAAGAGAATCCTACAGGATTCTCTCTATAATATTATAAGGTTCAATTATTTCAAAAAGTTCTTCAGCTATTTTCTTGTGCTTATAGTTATCTTTTTTTATGTTATGCATAAGTTTCATGTTTGAGGTGTATGCACAGACATCCGCAATCTGAATATTTACACTTTCATAACTTTTTTTCTGCATTATTTCGGAACTTATTCGATTATTTGGATGTTCAATAACATATGGAACAGTAAAATTTTCAACTGTATAATTTCCCTCATCTGCAATAATACATGCGTATTCATCATTTTTCTCAAGATAATGAAAAAGACTTTCCATCAGAGCCTCATTCATTCTTTTATTAAGAAGGGTATCACTTTCAGAAGATTTTCCGTGTCTGCAGGTAAATTCATGTTTATCACAATAGACAGTAAAAATCTGTATATTCAATTTGTCTATTATTCTAAGCACTCTTTTGATTGTATTTATTCTATCATCCTTATCGAGTATTATATATGGAATATCTCCTCTGATTATTTCAGAGCAGTGAAGCTCAAATTCTTCAGATATAACCATTTCCGTAAGAAGATGTGACAATTTATTTGATCTTCCAAATGTATAGGAATTTTTTTCGAATGCTGAATACATAGTGGCTTCTATTTTTTCCTTTAATCTGGATATTATAGTATTCATTTTATCAGATACATCATTAAAATCTGTGTTATCTATACACACAGCTGAAAGCAGATACACAGGCTGATCTAAATCTTTTAGACTTCTACTTCCGGAATCATCTATATATATGTTGATCAATTTAACTCCTCCAGTTTCAATTATTTGTGAATATTGAACAATCATATTCTATATAATAATCATAACATAATAATAGTTAAAATCAAAATATATTAAGAAAGCAGTGATTTTACAAGCACTTAAAACTATATTTATTGAATAAAAAAAGTGTTTAATATATAATGATATATAAAGTAAATAAGGAGGAAACAAAATGTATAACGAAATAAAAAAAGCAGCAGAGTATATAAAAGAAAAAATAGATGTAACACCAGAAATTGGACTTATATTAGGTTCAGGTTTAGGAGTAATTGCCGACAAAGTTGAAAATCCTATATCAATAAAATATTCGGATATACCTGGATTTCCTGAATCTACTGTAAAAGGTCATGCGGGGGAACTTGTTGCAGGTAAATATATGGGAAAAAATGTAATCGTGATGAAAGGTAGATTTCATTTTTATGAGGGACATTCTCAAAGGCTTATAGCAATGCCTGTAAGAGTTATGAAAGAATTAGGAGTAGAAACTTTAATAGTTACAAATGCAGCAGGTGGAGTAAATAGAGATTTTAAGGCTGGAAATCTAATGCTTATAAAAGATCATATAAATTTCAGTGGTTCAAATCCTCTTATAGGAGAAAATGATGACAAAATAGGACCTAGATTCCCGGATATGTCAGATGCATATAATTCCGAGTATAGAAAAACAGTAAAAAATATTGCCGAAAGAATAGGTATGGACTTAAAAGAAGGGGTGTATATGTTTTTCTCAGGTCCAAACTATGAAACACCTGCAGAAGTTAAAATGGCTGGAATAATGGGAGCTGATGCGGTTGGAATGTCTACTGTTCCTGAAGTAATAACGGCTGTACACTGTGGTATAAAGGTTATCGGTATTTCATGTATATCCAATATGGCGGCGGGAATACTTGATGAAAAACTAAACCATGAGGATGTAATAGAGGTAACCAATAGAATAAAATCTGATTTCATAAACCTTGTATCTGAAATAGTAAGTGAAATTTAACAGCGATTATTCAATAAAAATATTTTTTGCATAAAATTATTAAAAAGTTATATTTTTTTGTTTGAGACTCAAAAGAGCGGGTATATAAATACCATAACAAAGATAAATAAAATCTTTAAACAATAAATAATTTAGAATGATAAGGTTAATGGAGGATTTAGTTATGAAAAAATGGATATGTACAGTATGTGGATATATACATGAAGGAGATGCTGCACCAGCTGAGTGTCCAGTATGTAAGGTTGGACCAGAAAAATTCGAGGAAATGGCTGGAGAGAGAGTTTGGGCTGACGAACACAGAATAGGTGTTGCAAAAGGTGTTGACGAGGAAATAGTTGAAGGATTAAGAGCAAACTTCACTGGTGAATGTACAGAAGTTGGTATGTATCTTGCAATGTCTAGACAGGCAGACAGAGAAGGATACCCAGAAGTAGCAGAAGCTTACAAAAGAATAGCTTTCGAAGAAGCTGAGCATGCTGCAAAATTTGCTGAATTATTAGGAGAAGTTGTTGAGACTTCAACTAAGAAAAACCTTGAATTAAGAGTTGACGCTGAGTACGGTGCAACTGATGGAAAATTAAAATTAGCTAAGAGAGCTAAAGAACTAGGATTAGATGCTATACATGATACAGTTCATGAAATGTGTAAAGATGAAGCTAGACACGGTAAAGCATTCCTAGGATTATTAAACAGATACTTTGGTAAATAATACTTTATAATACTGCACACATTATGTGTGCAGTATTTTTTATGCAATAAAAGGGGGTATTATAAGCTGTCTTATATAATTAAATATATGAATACTTATATTCCTACAAAAATAAAAGTATTTATATATTTTCAATAATAAATTTCATATACTAGTATAATATGCATTTATGATGTATACTAATATTAAATAAAGTGAATTATCAAAAAATACAGTGTATTTAAATAAAATAGAGGGATGCATATGAGTGGATATATAGAATTCAAAGACGTAAAAAAAATATATCATATGGGAGAAATTGACATAGCCGCACTTAACGGAGTTGATTTTTCAATCGAAAAAGGAGAATGTGCAATAATAGTAGGTGCAAGTGGTGCCGGAAAAAGTACAATACTTAATATTCTTGGAGGAATGGATACTGTAACTTCCGGAATGGTTAAAGTTGATGGTAAAAGAATAGATGATTTTTCTGACAAAGAACTTATAACATACAGAAGGTATGATATAGGTTTTGTATTCCAGTTTTATAACCTTGTACAGAATCTTACAGCAAGAGAAAACGTTGAACTTGCGACACAGATATGTAGAAATCCATTGGATATTGACGATGTTATGAGAGATGTTGGACTTGAGGACAGAAAGGATAACTTTCCGGCACAGCTATCAGGCGGAGAACAGCAGAGAGTAGCAATTGCAAGAGCGATCGCTAAAAATCCTAAAATACTTCTGTGTGATGAACCTACTGGGGCATTGGATTATAATACAGGTAAAGCAATACTTAAGCTTCTTCAGAAAACATGCAGAGAAATGGGAATGACTGTAATAATAATAACACACAACCTTGCTATTGCACCTATGGGTGATAAGGTCATAAGAGTAAAAAATGGAAAAATTGAGAGTATAGAAATAAATGAAAATCCTGTTTCAGTGGAAAGGATTGAGTGGTAATTATGAAAAATGCGTTGAGAAAGGATATTATAAGAGATATAAAAAAATCCAGAGGAAGATTTCTTTCTATAATGCTTATAGTGGCACTCGGAGTTGCATTTTTCTCTGGTATAAAAATAACACCTCTTGTTATGAGAGATACAACAGATAAATATTATGACGAATATAACCTTATGGATATACGAGTTATTTCAACTTTAGGGCTTACAGATGAGGATGCCTCAGAACTAAAAAAAGTGGAAGGTGTAGATGGTGTATTCCGGTCAAACTCAATGGATGTTATAGCAGAAATTGATAATAGAGAAGATGTTATAACAGTTCATGGACTTCCGGATAAAGACAGCGGCAATAATTATATAAATAAAGTGAAGGTAGTAGAAGGCAGACTTCCTGAAAAACAGGGAGAATGTGTAATAATAAAACCAAAATACTCAGATATATCAAAGAATGTTGGAGACCGTATAGATATAAAATCAGGTACCGATGATCCTATAACAGATAGTTTAAAAAGCGATAAATATACTGTCACAGGAATAGTGGAAACCCCATACTACTTATCTTTTGAACTTGGAAGTACTTCTATCGGTGATGGAAGTGTAGATGGAGTAATGATGGTTCCTCAAAGTGATTTCAAGACAGAGGCGTTTTCAGAGATATATCTTACAGTAAAGGATGCAAAAGGAAAGAACTCATATTATGATGAGTATAAAAATACGGTTAAACAGGTTGAAAATAGAATAGAAAAAATTTCTGGGGCAAGAATTGATGCCAGATATAATGAGATTGTAGGAGAAGCGACTGCAAAGCTTAATGATGCAAAAAAAGAATACAATGATAAGAAAAATGATACCGAGAAAAAATTAAATGATGCTGAAGATGAAATAAAAAAAGGAAAACAGGAACTTGAAGATGGAAAAGCTGAGCTGGCATCAAAGAAAAAAAGTACAGAAAAACAGATAAAAGATGGATTTGCTGAAATTGAATCAGCACAGAAAAAGCTTGAACAGGCAGAGAAAGAATTAAATAAAGCCGAGGATAATCTGGCTGAAAAAGAAAATCAGGCAGATCGGGAGATTGAAAAAGCACAGGAGCAACTGAAATCTCTTGAGACTCAGATCAGTAATCTGAACCGGACGATATCCTCTCTTGAGGAGAGTCTTAAAAATCCTAATATTTCAGATGAAGAAAAAGATGCTATACAAAATAATATTTCTCAGAGTCAGAGTCGGTTAAATGAGTTAAAAGCACAGTATGATACAGGAATGGCTCAGATTAATCAGATACAGGAAAATATAGATTCCGCAAAAGAGCAGATTTCCACTCAGAAAGCGTATTTGAAAAATAATAAGGAAAAGCTTGCAAAAGAAAAAAGTAATTTATATACTATGCAGAAAAAAGCAAAAGTTGAATTTGAAAAAGCTGAGGCTGAGATAAAATCAAATGAAGAAAAGCTGAAAGATGCGGAGAGTGAACTTGAAGAATCAAGAAAAAAAGCGGAAGATGAGTTTAAAAAGGCGGAGAAAAAAATACAGGATGCCGAGGATGAGATTGAAAAAATAGAAAAACCGGAATGGTATATTCTAAATAGAGATAAATTATATTCAACTGCAGAATATAGCGGATGTACAGATAGTATAGATGCACTTGCAGCAATTTTCCCTGTATTTTTTGTACTGGTAGCTGCACTTGTTGCGCTTACTACAATGACAAGAATGGTCGATGAACAGAGAATAAATATAGGAACAATGAAAGCTCTTGGGTACAGTACCTGGGATATTGCTAAAAAATATATAGTATATTCGTTTTCAGCAAGTATAACAGGGTCTATCATAGGCCTTATGATAGGCTATACTGTATTCCCGATAATAATATATAATGCCTATGCGCTTATGTATACAGTTCCAGAAATACAGCTGGAATTTAATGTACCTATAGCTGCAGCATCTGTAATAGTTTCTATACTTGTAACTACTCTTGCAGCATTTGGAGCATGTTACAAAGAACTTATGGAAACACCATCAGTTCTTATGAGACCGAAAGCACCTAAGATAGGAAAAAGGATACTTCTTGAAAGAGTTCCATTTATATGGGGCAGAATAAGTTTTATAGGAAAAGTTACTCTTAGAAATATATTCAGATACAAAAAGAGATTCATGATGACAGTTCTTGGAATATCAGGATGTACGGCTCTTATACTTACAGGTTTTGGTATAAAAGATTCTATACAGATGATAGTGGATGGTCAGTTTGGAGAACTTTTTATATACGATGCATCTGTGACATTTGATGATGAGGAGTCATCAGAAAAACTAAGCGAACTTGAAGAGTATATAAAAAGTCAGAAAGATATATCAGAGTATACACTTTTTGGAAGTCAAAATGGAAAGGTTGTTCTGAATGATGAGGAAAAAAGTGTAACTATAATGATACCGGATGATAACTCCAAAATGGATGATTTTATAACCTTGAGAGAAAGAAAAGGTCACAATTCTATAAAACTCAAAGATAATGGAATTGTGATAAGTGAAAAAGCAGCCAGAAATCTTGGAGCATCTGTAGGAGATGAGGTAGAGCTTACAAATGAAAACGAGATAAAGAAAAAGGTTAAGATAACAGGTATAACAGAAAACTATACAAATCATTATGTGTATATGTCAAAAGAATCCTATAAAAACATATATGGAAGAGATCCTGAAATAAATACAGCACTTCTGAATATGAAAAAAGAACTTTCTTCTGATGATGAGGGAGTATTCTCTGAAAAAATAATAAATAGTACATGTGCGGAAGCTGTAAGTTTTAATACTGGTATAAGAGATAGTTTTTCAGATACAATAAAATCACTTAACTATGTAGTACTGCTTATGATAATATCAGCTGGTGCACTTGCATTTGTTGTACTTTACAATCTCAGCAATGTAAATATCTCAGAAAGAATAAGAGAAATAGCAACAATAAAGGTTCTTGGGTTCTACGATAGAGAAGTATCGCAGTACATATATCGTGAGAATGTGATACTTACAATTATAGGAACTATATTGGGGTTATTTATAGGAACAATTCTTCATCAATTTATAATGGTTACAGTAGAAGTTGAAAATATGATGTTTGGAAGAATAATAAATCCTATAAGTTATGTTATAGCAGCTGTACTTACAATAATTCTTGGAATTATCGTAAATTTTGCTATGAATAGGAAACTTAAGAATGTAAAAATGGTTGAATCTTTAAAATCAGTAGACTAGAAGAAGAATAAGAGTTAAAATATATAGGAAAGATTAAAAAGTTGACTGAAATAAAATCAGTCAACTTTTTATATCACATATAATGCGGAGGTGTAATATGCCTATAGTAGATGAAGTAGTAAATACTATAAAAAAACAGATTGCGAAGATGCTTCTTGGTAAAAAATACAGCGATTATTATGATATGGATGTTGTGTATGAACCAGATGAAGAAATATTTCTTATAACCTTAAAAAGACTTGTATTTGAGAATAAAATAAATGAGGCTGAAGAATATCTTTTTGATAGGGCTGAAAACAATCCTTCTGAAAACCTAAAGTATATAGCTATAGAGTTTTATACTATGGTCGCTGAGAAGTCAGATAAGGAACTTGAAGAAGCCGGATTTGAAAGAATAGAGATAAATACAGGAATAATGGACATTAGAGAAGTCCTGGATATAGAATAGCTTGAGAGGAGAATTTATGAATTATATAGATAGATATAAAGAGTGGATGGAGAATCCTTATTTTGATGACTCTGTAAAAAAAGAATTGAAATCTATTGAAAACAATGAGAAAGAAATAGAAGATAGATTTTACAAAGAACTTGAATTTGGCACAGCTGGACTTAGAGGTATCATAGAATATGGGACAAACAGAATAAACAAGTATACTGTGAGAAAAACAACATATGGTCTTGCGAGATATTTAATAAAAAATAATATTGAGGATATGGAAAAAGGCGTTGTAATAGCCCACGATAACAGATACAAATCAGATGAGTTCTGCAGAGAGGCAGCAGAGACACTTGCAGCAAGCGGGATAAAAGTATATATATTTGATAGTCTTAGAACCACACCGGAACTTTCTTTCCTTGTGAGATATCTGAAATGTGCAGCAGGAATAGTAATAACTGCAAGCCATAATCCACCTGAATACAATGGATATAAAGTATATGGACCAGATGGAGCGCAGATAATGCCTGAGATAGCAAATAAAATAGTGGATGAAATAGAAAATATAGATGATTATTCAAAAATACCTGTAATTGATGAAAAAAGCAGAAAATCTATAGAATATATAGGTGAAAAGGAAGACAAAGCATTTATAGAAGCTGTTAAAAAACAGATTTCAAGACCTGAGATAATAGAAACATACGGAAAAAATATGAAAATAGTATATACACCGCTATGTGGTACAGGAAATATACCTGTAAGAAGAGCTTTATCAGAAGTCGGTTTTAAAAATGTCATTACTGTGCCAGAAGAGGAGAATCCTGATTCTGAATTTTCAGGAATAGAGTATCCGAATCCTGAAGATCCTAAAGCACTTAAAAGAGCAGTGAAACTTGCCGAAGAAAAAGGGGCAGATCTTGTCATAGCGACTGATCCTGATTGCGATAGAGTTGGTACTGCTGTAAGGACTTCAAATGGAGAGTATGTACTTCTTACAGGAAATCAGATAGGTGGTCTGCTTGTAGATTATATAATAAGCTCGAGAAAAGAAAAAGGAGTTCTTCCGGAAAATGCAGTCATGGTCAAATCAATAGTTACATCAGAATTTGGAGCAGTTATAGCATCTGAAAATAATGTTGAAGTTGAAAATGTACTTACAGGATTCAAATTTATAGGTGAAAAGATGAGAGGCTATGAAAAAGAAGGAAATAAAGAGTTTATCTTTGGATATGAGGAAAGCTATGGATATCTAGCCGGAACTCATGCAAGAGATAAAGATGCGGTTGTAACTTCTCTTTTAATAGCAGAAATGGCGGCATATCATGTTTCAAAAGGAAAGACTCTTTATGAAGCATTAAATGATCTTTATGAAAAATACGGATACTATAGAGAAAAAACTGTATCTGTAACTTTAAAAGGAATAGACGGTGTAGAAAAGATAAAAAATATAATGACATCGTTTAGAAATAACCATCCTGATGAAATATCTGGAAAATCTGTTTCAGAAATACAGGACTTTAAACTAGGTGTAGAAGGATATCCAACTGCAGATGTTATAAAATATATACTTTCTGATGGTTCATGGATTGCAATAAGACCATCTGGTACAGAACCTAAAATCAAGTTCTATATAGCCATGTCGGGAAAAAGTGATGAAAAAGCAATAGACAGTTTAAAATCAGCAGAATCTTATATAAATGAAAGAATAAAGGATCTTATATAAAATAAAAACAGTACAGTCAATTTAGACTGTACTGTTTTTATTTTATATACTCTATGATTTCATCAATCTTATCAGCTGCATCAGATTTTCCAAGCTCATATATTACTTTTAACTTATCTACACTTTTTTCGAATCTATCTGCAACGGGAGGAACAGAAGGAGCTAATACAATAATTTTTTTCTGTTTTTCAAGTTCAAATAGAAAATTTCGTGTTTCGTTATATACGGAATCTCTTATATCAAGTGTTTTTATCATTTCCGGATATTTTCTAAGAATAGTTTTATATATAGGTCTGAAACTTTCTTTACTTTTGATATAATTTCTATCTCTGGTAAGAACGACAATTATTTTGTCGCATCCATCTGAAATAGCCTTTCTTATTGGAATTGGATCAGATGTACCACCGTCCAGATAAATCCCATCTCTGAATTTCACAGGTGGAGAAAAAACCGGTATGGAAGATGATGCTCTTAAAATAGTGGTATCATTATTTTCATATACATCTTTTCCAAAATATACAGGCTTGCCTGTTTTTACATCTGTAACACCAGTAACAAACTCACAATCTGACTTCAGAAATGTATCAAAATCAAACAAATCTATTTTATTTGGTATTTCATCGAATATAAAGTCCATACCAAAAAGAGAACCTGTTTTAATGAAGTTTGACACACTTAAATATCTTTTATCTGAGAGATATTCTGTATTTACTCTATAATTTCTTCCTGGTTGTTCTGATACATATGAAGTACCGGAGCATGCACCAGCAGAAACACCTATTATATAATCAAATTTTATATTGTATGAAGCGAAATAATCAAGGACACCGATAGTATAAAGACCTCTCATTCCGCCACCCTCAAGAACTAATCCTGTTTTCATAAAATCACCTCCGGAATAAGTATAAATACTATTATAACCTAAAATATTTTCCTAATAAAGAATAATTGGATTAATTTATATAAATAGACAAAGTACAGATTAAAATATATAATATTTATAATCATATAAAATTATAAGAAGGGAAGTTTTTGGTTTTATGATAGATAGAAAAAAGATGAACTATATATTTGGAAAGCTGAATTATAGTGAACTTAGCTCAAAATCGGCAGAAGTGGCTTTTTTCCTTACGCTTTCTATTTTCCCTTTTCTGATGTTTACAGTTTCAGCTGTAGCATATATACCGGCTCTTAAAATTGAATCTTATGTAGGCATGATAGAAAGAGTTATTCCAGGGCGGGCTACAGATTTTATTGTTCTAATTGTAAAATCAGCTGTAACAAACAGAGATACAAGATATCTGTTTCTGAGTTTTGCTATTACCATGTGGTCATTTTCAAGGGCTGTAAAAGCACTCATAAAGGGTATGAATAGAGCTTTTCTTTCACCGGAGACAAGATCTTTTATAAAGGTAATGTTTATTTCTTTTGTATTTACATTGATACTTGTTATTCTAATCTTTTCTTCGATGATACTTCTTGTATACGGTGAAAAACTTGGTCACCTTGTATTCGATTTTCTGCATATAGATAGAATCTTTATAAAAGTATGGGACATAACAAGATATGTTGTCGGTACTGTATCAACAGGACTGGTATTCTGTCTTCTCTATAAATATACTCCGAATATAAAGCTTAAAATTACAGAAGTTATTCCAGGAGCTGTATTTGCAACTTTGGGATGGTTTACTATGTCATTTATATATTCATTTTACACTAACAACTATTCAAATTATGAAGTTATATATGGAAGTTTTGAGGAAGTAATAGTTCTTCTTACATGGATATATCTGAGTAGTTGGGTTATTGTAATAGGATATGAAATAAACTCAAGGATATATAAGAGAAGAAGGAGAAGAGAGGGACACAGATTCAATATACATGCAGGAACTTATATAGACAATGCCCAAATTCAGAATTCTGAAAAAAGATATTAAAAGTATGTAAAAATATATTGACATGAGATTAATTGTATAATACAATAAATACAATTTAATCATAAAAAAGCTGAGAAAGGGCGAGTAAACATGATTCTGTCTTCAGAGATTGGAAATCACAGGCTGAAAGTTTCCTTAGATAAGAAATGTTGAAAACTACCCTGGAGCTGCTTTCTGAAGTTTCTGAAAAATACAGGATTAGTAAGAAGTGACGTTAACTGCGTTAAAGTAAAGAGTGAATTGATGCAATCAGGCATAATTAAATTAGGTGGAACCGCGGATAAAACCGTCCTTATATAAAAGGACGGTTATTTTTTTACACCTTATTTGGTTTTCGTACGAGAAGCCCGAAAAGATAAATTATAAAACGACATCAGGATAATCAGAAAGACATAATTGAATTTATAGTATAATTGGAGGGATTAATATGAAACTTGGAATATTAGGATATGGAGTAGTGGGAAGTGGACTTATAAATATGATAGACAAGGATTCAAAGGACAGAGGGATAGAAATCAAAGGAATCCTTGTAAAAGACAAAAGAAAGCACATAGATAAAAAGCACTATGAAAAAATAACTGAAGATATAGAGGATATATTTTCTGAGGATATAGACACACTTGTAGAGCTTATAGGAGATGAGGAGAATGCATATAAGTATATAAAAAGAGCTCTGGAAAATGGAATAAATGTTGTAACAGCAAATAAGGCTGTTATAGCAGATTATGGAGATGAACTTATAAATATCGCCAGAGAAAAAGGTGTTTCCCTGAGGTTTGAAGCATCTGTTGCAGGTGGAGTTCCTGTGATAAAAGTATTGAGTGAGGCTATGTCTGGAAACCAGATAAAAAGTATAAATGCAATATTAAATGGAACTACTAACTTTATACTTTCAAAAATGCATGATGAAAAACTGGAGTATAAAGATGCTCTAAAAAAAGCTCAGGAAGTAGGATTTGCAGAAGCTGATCCGTCGGCAGATGTATTTGGATATGATGCGGCAAGAAAACTTGCTATACTTTCCAATATAGCTTTTGAAAAAAGAGTTAACTGGAAAGATCTATACATATGCGGTATAGATAAAGTATCAGCATTGGATATAGATTCAGCATCTGAGCTTGGATGTAGAATAAAGCTTATATGTCATAGTGAAGTTGAAAATGGTAAAGTATCAGGATACGTTAGACCAGCTGCTGTTGAAACTGGCAATCCACTTTCTGGAATAGTAAATGAAAACAATCTTGTTGAAATATGTGGTGACTCTGTAGGTAAAATTGCTCTTGTAGGAAAGGGTGCTGGAAGTTTTGCGACAGGAAGTGCGGTATACTCTGATGTTACAGATATAATTGAAAATCCGGGGTCAAATTTATCAGAAATATCTGATGAGATTACAAATGTATATAAAAATCCTGAAAAGAAAGAGGATTTTATAGTAAGATATCCTGTTGAAAGTTATGAGGTTGTAGAAAATATTTTATCTGATAATAACTTAATCTTCAGAAAAATACTATCTAAAGATGGAGATATATCTGTATTTATTGAAAAAGTAACAGAAAAGAAACTTGATGAAATAGATGAATATCTGAAAAATACAGGTTTTCAGAAGTCTTCAATAAGAATTATCAAGATAGACTAAAGATAAATCTTAGTATAAGTGATTTTTGTTCAAAAGATTAGTATAAGTAAACAGTAAAAAAATTAATAAAAACATGTTGTTTTATTGTACTAAACTTTATATAAATTAATAAAAACTTCAGGAAAACAGGAAAACAGTGAATATATTGAAAACACTAGATTCTGTAAATGAACTCAAAAACTTATCGAAAAATTAATAAAAAGCATTGAAAAAAGTATAACAAAGTAGTATAATATTTAATTTTAAAAAATGAGGTTTACAGAGTACTTTTCTTTGAGTATAATGAGTGTAACTTAAAGAAAAGGAAGGGATATTATGTACGACCGACGATCTTTAAAAACAATATTTATGATAGTTTCAGGATCGGCTATACTGGCTTTTGGATTTTATAATTTCTATTATCTTAATGACATAACTGAAGGAGGTGTCCTAGGACTCTTACTTATATTAAAAAATATATTCAATATAGATATGTCAGTTGCCAGTATAATAATAGATGTTATGCTACTTGCAATGGGATATAAATTTTTCGGAAGAAAGTTTTTTATATACTCTGTTATAGCATCTGTATTTTTCTCAGTTCTTTACGGACTGTTCTCTTATATAGGACCTGTACTTCCTAGATTTGGAATATTAACATCTTCAGTTTTAGGTGGATTATGTGTTGGTATAGGAAGTGGTATAGTAATAAAAGCTGGATGTGCGGCTGGAGGAGACGATGCACTTGCTCTTATGTTATCTAAGCTTTCATCTATAAAAATAGGAACTATATATGTAATTATGGATATAGTTGTGCTTTTGCTTTCATTGTATTATCTTTCAGTAGGAGATATTATGTATTCTATGATAGCAATTACAATAAGTGGAAAAGTAATCGATTTTGTATACGATTTTGGTGGTAAAAATATAAACAAAATGAGAATTGCCTAAGATATAGATAAAAAGAAGCCTTTTGGCTTCTTTTTTTGTTATTATTATATACACTAATTCAAAAATACATCATAAATAATTAATTAACACAAAAAAGTATTGAATAAAGAAAAGAAATAATGTATACTAAATAATGTAAAAAATAGTAATAGTGAAACACATTAATATTATAGGTTATGTTATATGGGAGGAAAAACAAATGGCAATAAAAGTAGGTATGAATGGATTCGGTAGAATAGGAAGAACAGTACTTAGAATTATTCAGAGCAACAATATGGGGGAAGATATAGAACTTGTTGCAATAAATGCCAGAGCCAATACTGAAACTCTTGCACATCTTTTCAAATATGATTCTTGTTTTGGTATATTCAATGGGGATGTATGTGCCAAAGGGGAAAACGTTATGGAGATAAACGGAAAAGAAATAAAAATATTCAGATGTGCAGATCCAGAGGATATTCCATGGGGAGAGCTTGGAGTTGATATAGTAATAGAGTCTACTGGAAAATTCAGAGATAAGGAAAGTGTATCAAAACATATAAAAGCTGGTGCAAAAAAAGTCGTTATAACAGCACCTGGTACTAATGAAGATATAACAATTGTAATGGGTGTAAACGAAGAAAAATATGATCCTGAAAAACACAATATAATATCAAATGCATCTTGTACTACAAACTGTCTTGCACCTATGGCTAAGGTTATAAATGATAAATTTGGTATAGAGAGAGGACTTATAACAACTGTTCACTCATATACAAACGGACAGCAGATAGTAGATAAAACTCACAAGGATTTGAGAAGAGCAAGAGCAGCAGGAGAGTCTATAATACCTACAACAACAGGTGCAGCAAAGGCTGTATCTAAGGTACTTCCTGAACTTGCAGGAAAACTTAACGGTTTTGCTCTTAGAGTTCCTACACCAACAGTATCTCTTGTAGATATGGTATGCGAGCTTAAAAAGCCAGCAACTGTAGAGGAAATAAATGCAGCACTTAAGGAAGCTGCTGAAGGAGAAATGAAAGGAATACTTGGATATTGTGAACTACCACTTGTATCAGTTGATTATAAAGGTGATTCAAGATCATCTATAATAGATGCATTATCAACAATGACTATAGAAGAAAAAATGTTTAAAATTGTTTCATGGTATGATAATGAGTGGGGGTATTCAGCAAGAACAGTAGATTTAGTAAAATATATAGCAGAAAGAATGTAAGTTGTATTTGGCGACCAAGGTGAATGTATCACCTTGGTCATTTTTTATGTTCAGGAAGGATTTTAATTTCTAATAAGTAAAAATATATTGAAAATACTGTGTATAAGAAAAATAAATAGAAAGATACTACAAGTTGTTGGTTTGACTAGAATAGGAAAATGTTTTTTGTAAAAAAGAAATTATATGGAGAAATAAAAAAATACGATAAAAAATATGCTTAAAAAGAAAAGTTTGATATTAATTTAAAGATTTTTTTTGAAAAAAATAAAAAAAATACAATATCAAAATGAGCGTGAAAATGAATAAAAAATAATCATAAACAACATTTTTTCAGAATATAGTAACAACTTGTAACAATGCTGAAAGTCGCTAGTTGTAAGTGATACGCTTAAAATATCACAAAATAATGCCGAAAATAATAAACTCAAAAATGCCTGATGCTATTCAATTATCTGAAAAGACTGACCTTTGTGCAAACATTTGGCTGATAAAAGTTAAACAAATTATGTTGCAAAAAATATAAAATGAAAGTATAATGTAATTAGAAACAACAAACAACAAACAACCATAAAAAAATCATATTGATTTCAGAAAGGAAGATTATTATGGAAAAGAAAAAAGTCAAAGCGGTCAGTACTGAAACCTTTGTATTTTTAGCAGTGCTAATATTGGTATTCGGTTATATCGGTAGAATAATGGGTGTTGGGCCAATGTTCAAAACAATGATGGCTACAGCGCATGACCTATTATTACAGACAGTATTCCTAATCATGGCACTAGCAGTTTTAGCAGGAGCTCTTAGTGCACTATTATCTGAGTTTGGTGTAATAGCATTAATAAATAAGATATTCGCACCTATAATGAAACCAGTATATGGACTTCCAGGAGCAAGTATAACTGGTGCAGTTGCAACTTATTTATCAGATAACCCAGCTATAATATCATTCGCTAAAGACAAATCATTTACTCAGTATTTCAAAAAATACCAGACACCAGCGTTATGTAACCTTGGTACAGCATTTGGTATGGGTCTTATAGTTACAACTTTCATGATGGCGCAGGGAAAAGAATATATGCTTCCAGCACTTATAGGAAACCTTGGAGCTATAATAGGATCTGTAATATCTGTTAGACTTATGTTAATGCAGACTAAGAAATACTATGGAGATGCAGCTATGGATTCTGTTGGAGATGCAGCTGATGTATCAGAAGGTGAATTCAGAGAAGTAAGAGAAGGAAATCTTTTCCAGAGAGTTCTTGATGCTATGCTTGAAGGTGGTAAACTTGGTGTTGACATGGGTATGGCTATAATACCAGGGGTATTAATAGTTTGTACAGGTGTTATGATGCTTACATTTGGACCATCAGCTGATGGAACTTATACAGGAGCAGCATACGAAGGTGTTAAGCTTCTTCCTCTATTAGGTGAAAAAATAAAATTCATAATAGAACCTCTATTTGGATTTAAATCTCCAGAAGCTATAGCATTCCCTATAACATCTCTAGGAGCAGTTGGAGCGGCAATGTCACTTGTTCCAGAATTTATAAAAAATGGTGTTGTTACACCTAACGATATAGCAGTATTCACAGCTATGGGTATGTGTTGGTCAGGATACCTAAGTACTCATATAGGTATGATGGACGCACTAGATGCAAGACCTTTAGCAAGTAAAGCGATAGTATCTCATACAATAGGTGGTCTTTGTGCAGGTGTTGCAGCGCATCTGATCTTTATGCTAGTAGGATAGTATAATAAAATAAAGAATAATTATGATAAGATAAATAGAAGAACTACTGTACCATAATGGTTACAGTAGTTCTTTTTATATTGAAAACAAAATGTTTTAATATAAAATATAAAAAGAGCAGGTGATTATTTCTTATAAATATGTTACAATTTAATAATATGGACATATGGTTTTATCACCAGGTATAAAACCGTTTGCCCATTATAGCAGCAAAAAATGGAGGGAAATTATGAGTAAATTTTATAAGGTTGGAGTGGATGTCGGATCTACTACTGTAAAAATAGTAGTATTGAATGACAGTAATGAAATACTTTATAAAGAGTATAGAAGACATTTTTCAGATGTTAAAAAATCTTTGACTGAAGCACTTGAAAATATTAAAGATATAACAGAAGGAAAAAATATAAAAATAGTTATAACAGGATCTGGAGGAATGGGAGTCTCAGAAAAACTGGGTGTAAAATTCGTTCAGGAAGTAATTTCCAGTACAAGAGCAATAGAATATTATCATCCTGAAACAGATGTTGTTGTAGAACTCGGTGGAGAAGATGCAAAAGTAACATATCTTACTGGTGGTATAGATCAGAGAATGAATGGTATATGTGCAGGTGGTACAGGTGCATTTATAGACCAGATGGCAACTCTTCTAAAAACTGATGCAGCAGGACTTAATGAACTTGCGAAAGATTATGATACTATATATCCGATAGCATCTAGATGTGGTGTATTTGCCAAAACTGATATACAGCCACTTATAAACGATGGTGCCAAAAAGACTAATATAGCGATGAGTATATTCAACGCTGTTGTAGTACAGACTGTCAGTGTGCTTTCATGCGGAAGAAAAATAGAAGGAAATGTAGCTTTTCTGGGGGGACCACTTTATTTCCTTTCAGAACTTAGAAGAGCATTTAAAAATGTACTTGAGCTTAAAGATGAAAATATTATATTTCCTGAAAATGCCCAGCTTTATATAGCTATTGGTGCAGCTCTTATATCAGAAGAGGAAGAAGAAAAATCTCTTGATGAAATAATTAATACTTTAAAAAGTATAAAGGCTATAGATGATGCTAATGTAAATCTTCTTGAGCCTCTTTTTAAGGATGAGGAAGAATATAGAGAGTTTAAGGAAAGACATGATAAAGATGTAATTGAAAAATATGATATAAATAAATATGAAGGTAATTGTTTTTTAGGTATAGATGCAGGATCTACTACTACAAAAGCGGCTCTTATAGGGGACAATGGAGAGTTCCTTTACTCTTACTATTCAAGTAACGAAGGAAGCCCTCTTAAAACAACTATAAAAATAATGAAGGAAATATACAGCATACTTCCTAAAAAATGCAGAATAGCTGCAGCTACAGCAACAGGATATGGAGAAGGGCTTATAAAAAGAGCTCTTAAACTTGATTTCGGTGAAATAGAGACAATTGCACACTATAAAGCCGCTAAATTCTTCAATAAAGATGTAGATTTTATACTTGATATCGGCGGTCAGGATATGAAGTGCCTGAAGATAAAAAATGGAGTTATAGAAAATATCATACTTAACGAGGCATGTTCTTCAGGATGTGGATCGTTCCTTGAAACATTTGCAAAATCATTATCTATGGATATAAAAGAATTTGCGAAGGAAGGGA
This sequence comes from Peptacetobacter hominis, assembly GCF_006861675.1. GTDB lineage: Bacteria > Bacillota > Clostridia > Peptostreptococcales > Peptostreptococcaceae > Peptacetobacter > Peptacetobacter hominis. Next base: position 265,677 of record NZ_SGJB01000001.1, read on the forward strand.
TATTCTCTAAAAAGCCGGTAGATCTTGGTTCAAGATGTACAGTATTTATGAATTCAAGAGTAAAACAGGCTCAGAAAGAAGGTGCAGAAATTGCTGATATATCTGCAGGACTTTCTTATTCAGTTATAAAGAACGCAATGTTCAAAGTAATAAAAATGAAGGATATAAATGAAATCGGAGACAATATAGTTGTACAGGGTGGAACTTTCTATAACGATCTTGTTTTACGTGCATTTGAAAAACTTATAGGCAAGGAAGTAATAAGACCCGGAATAGCAGGAATAATGGGAGCTTTTGGAGCTGCTCTTGTCGCAAAGGAAAGATACAGAGAGGGATATATAACAGAAATACTTGGAAATGATGAACTTGATAACCTTAGTATAGAAACAAATGTTACAAGATGTAAGGGATGTTCAAACAGATGTCTTCTTACTATAAATAGATTCTCTGATACAGAAGTATTTATATCAGGAAACAGATGTGAAAGAGGAGAAGCCATATATAGTGGAGTAAGAAAGAAAAAATCTGATGATGAAATAAATCTGTTCAAATATAAGTATGATAGATTATTCAAATATAAGCCTCTTAAACCGGAAGAAGCACCAAGAGGTGAGATAGGTATACCTAGAGTACTTAATATGTACGAAGACTATCCTTTCTGGTATACATTCTTTACAAATCTTGGATTTAGAACTGTGCTTTCAGGAAGAACCTCAAAACAGATGTATGAAAAAGGTATAACAAGTATTGCATCTGATACAGCATGTTATCCTGCAAAACTTGTCCATGGACATATAGAGGATCTTATAGAAAAAGGAATAAAAACAATATTCTATCCTTGTGTTACAAATGAAGATAGAGAAGATGAAAAAGCAGACAACTATTATAACTGTCCGGTAGTAGTTTCATATTCAGAAGTAATAAAAAATAATGTAGATAATATAAGAAAGAAAAATATAAGATATATAAATCCATTTATAAGTATAAACAACAAAGAAAAACTTAAAAAGAGATTATATACAGAGCTTTCAAAATACTATGATGTATCAAAATCTGAAATTGAAAAAGCTGTTGATGAAGCAACAAAAGAACATATCAGATTCAGAAAAGATATGATGGAACAGGGTGAAAAAGCAGTTAAATATCTTGATAAACACAATATGAAAGGTATTGTATTATCAGGTAGACCTTATCATATAGATCCGGAAATAAACCACGGTATGCCTGAGCTTATAAATTCTCTTGGAATGGCTGTTCTTACAGAGGATTCAATATGTCATCTTGGAAAACTTGAAAGACCTCTTAGAGTCGTGGATCAGTGGGTATATCATTCAAGATTATACAAGGCAGCTGCATTTGTAAGAGAGCATGACAATATAGAACTTGTGCAGCTTAACTCATTTGGATGTGGACTTGATGCGGTAACTACAGATCAGGTTCAGGAAATTCTGGAAGAAAAAGAAAAAATATATACTCTTCTGAAAATAGACGAAGGAAATAACCTTGGAGCAGCAAAAATAAGACTTAGATCTCTGAAAGCGGCTATGGAGGAAAGAGATCAGAGCGGTATAAAACCAAGTAGAATAAAAGCAAGAAAAATAAAATACGCCAAAAATAATAAAATAACACCAGAAAGAACAATACTTGCCCCTCAGATGGCTCCTATGCAGTTCGATTTTATAGAGGCTGCCATGAGACAGAGTGGATTAAATGTGGTTCTTTTAAAAGATGAAAGTCCGGAAATAATAGAGGAAGGACTTAAATATGTAAATAATGATGCCTGTTTCCCTGCAATAATAGTTGTAGGCCAGCTTATAAAAGCTCTTAAGTCAGGTAAATATGACCTTAACAATACCTCTGTAGCTATAACACAGACTGGTGGTGGATGTAGAGCGACTAACTATATAGGATTCCTTAGAAAAGCACTTCATGATGCAGGTTTTGGAAATATACCTGTAATAGCACTTAGTGTATCGGGTCTTGAAGACAGTGGAATCATGGATAATATAACGCTTAAAATGGCTAACAGACTTCTTATGGGTGTTATATATGGAGATCTTTTAATGAAAGTTCTTCTTAGAGTAAGACCTTATGAAAAAGTTCATGGAAGTGCCAATAAACTTTATGAAAAATGGAAAGTAAGATGTATAGAGTCACTAAAAAGACCAAAATTCAAAGAGTTTAAGAATAATATAAGATCTATTGTAAAAGAATTTGATACACTTGAATTAAAAAATATAGAAAAACCAAGAGTAGGACTTGTGGGAGAAATACTTGTCAAATTCCATCCTGTGGCAAACAATAATCTTGTTGAAATTCTTGAAAAAGAAGGAGCAGAGGCTGTTGTACCGGAGCTTATGAATTTCTTTATGGCATGTGCGCTTAATACTATATATAAATATGAAAATCTTGAGGGGACAAAGAAAAACAGCTTCCTTGCAAATGCATTTATAAAAATAATAGAACTTTATCAGAAGACATATAACGATGCTCTTAGAAAAAGTAAAAGGTTCACACCTATAAAACCTATAAAAGAAATGGCTAAAGCTACAGAAAAAGTTGTATCAATAGGAAATCAGACTGGTGAAGGATGGCTTCTTCCGGCAGAAATGATAGAACTTATAGAAGATGGAGCAAATAATATAATATGTATGCAGCCATTTGGATGTTTACCTAACCATATAATAGGAAAAGGTGTAATAAAGGAAATGAAACGACAGTTCCCTGAATCGAATATAATACCTATAGATTATGATCCATCGGCAAGTTCTGTAAACCAGCTTAACAGAATAAAACTTATGCTTTCAAAAGCTTTTCTTGAGATAAGAAAAAAACAAAGCCTTGAATCATAAAAAAATTAATTATATAATATAAATCTGAAATATAAACTGAAAGGAAGTATATTATGGCAGAAACAATAAAACCATCAGAAATATATAAAGAAGGATATAACTGTGCTGAATCAGTGGTAATAGCATATAACAAAGAATTTGAATCAGATATACCATCAAGACTTTGTACGGCTCTTGGTGGAGGCTGTGGAGTTGCAAGCCTTTGTGGTGCGATAAATGGTTCTACACTGATAATAGGACATGTAAAAGGAAGAGATGATGCATCAGGAGATAAGATGATATCAAAGAGATATGTTCAGGACTTTATGAAAACATTACATGAAAGATATGGAACTCATATGTGTAAAGACTTAAAAGCCAATAAAGTTTCATGTGCTGAAATAATGGATATAAGTTATGAACTTGTAAAAGAAACTCTAAAAAAAGATTTATAAGATTAGGTGCTGTCGCATTAACGTTTTTTATAACGTTTTGCGACAGCATTTTTTCTTGTTATCAGTAAATAGTGGTTGTAAA
>NZ_SGJB01000010.1 GCF_006861675.1 Peptacetobacter hominis
AACCGTATTTTTAAAATATTATATACAGATTAATGTATAAACCTGATTCAAAATGGATATAATATAATAAAACACATTATGAATCGAGGTGAGAAAGATGAGTACAGTGATAAAAAATATAAAACAATATTCACTGCCTTTGAGTGAAGATGCAATCAAAGACCTTATATATTTAGCTACAGAATACAGGAACTTTAAAAATTATCTTTATTCAAGATTCAGCGGAATAAAGAGTATTCATCTTTTAAAAAATCCTCGAAAGAATGTGAGAGATAAATGGATAAAATCCGGAGAACGGAAAAAGTTTAAATTACCAGCCAGATACTGGAAGATAGCGCTAGATGAAGTATTTTCAGATATCAGAGGTAATTGGACTTCTACAAAGAAAAAGATAAAATACGCAATTACAAGAAATGATAACCTGACTCGGGAAGATATCCATTATATAAGATATATTTTAAGCTCTGATGAGCTGTATTATAAAACATTAAATCAGATAGAATTTGATATTCCAGATAAGTTTAAAGAGATAAAATTAAATTTTAAGTATTTGAACAATTTAATAAGACGATATACAAGAAAGTATAAAAACAAAATTCCTTACACAAAGAAAAATAATATATTTTCTGTAGATACTGGTTTATACAGATATGAAAATGGAAACATAAAAATAACAACTCTAAATAAAGGTAAAAGGGTATCAATTCCATTAAAGGATAGCAATAAATACAAAACCACTTTAAAAATAAAGATAGTTGATGATAGAATTGAAGTTCATGTACCTTTAAAGATATCACCAAAAGATCTAAATGGAGATATTGTAGTTGGTATAGATAAAGGAATAAACCATATTATAGCTACATCAACAGAAAATCTATACGGTGGTAGATTAAATGAATATCTGACAGATGAAACTGAAAGGTTGAATTATATAAATTCAAACAGAAACAGATTTTATGCTATGTATAAAACTGCCTTGGAAAATAATGATGTAAAGAAAGCCGAAAATATACTGAATAACAATCTTGGAAAGAAAAAATACAATCATCGGAAAAATAGAAATGATGAAAAGATGAAGTCGTATATAAATCATTCTATAAATGAATTTATACTAAAAGAGAAACCAAAAGAAATAGTTATGGAGGATCTGACTTTTGCAAACTGGAACAGTAAGTTTCCTAAAAATATAAAGAGAAAACTTTCAAGATGGACAAAAGGCTATATCAGAGAAAGGATTGAATATAAGTGTGAGTTATACAATATAAAATATACTTATATAAATCCAGCTTATACAAGTAAGGTATGTAGTATTTGTAGCAGTTTTGGAAAAAGAAATGGTGCCTCTTTTATATGTTCAAACTGCGGTGAGACACACGCAGATACAAATGCAGCAAAAAATATACTTTCAAGAAAAGATGATAAGGAAATAAGTTTATATACAAAGTATACAAAGGTTAAAATGATACTTGAATCCAGAATATCAAATCATAATAGTTAATAATATTAAATTTAATCACAAATATATGTATCTCACAAGCATATATTTCATCCAATTTGGAGGGTTAAATAGTAGTGTTTTATAAAATAATATTTTAAAAATACGGTTGTGGGATAACCAACTGGCACAACCAGGACTTAAAACTGATGTAAGTCAGAATAAGAGCGAAATATCTAAAAAGACTATATTTGTCTATATTTTTAGAACCAGAATAACTATGAACAAAAATATACATATGACTGTGCTGAAGGCAATAGGAATAATTGTAGTCGTAAGCTGTCATCTTGAGGAAAATATGTTCAATATTATCGGAATTCCTCTATCTCTAAGTAGAGAACTATTCCCTGAATATTCATATCATATTCCTCTGTTTGTATTTGCTTCGGGATATTTTTACAAAAGAATATACGAAAGCGACTACAAAACACTTGTAAAAAAGAGATTTGCAAATATCAGAAACTACTACAGATCTAATCTGTTTTACCTTGTATTATCATTTATTCTGGTATCTACAGGACTGCTCACAAGAAATATAGAATTTTCACTGTTCAGCTTTTTTGTTGAACCGTTTCTCGGTGGATTTCAGTTTTATTTCAATGGCCCTGGATGGTTTGTACCTTTTCTGTTTACTGTGCGGATTATGTATCCACTTTTCAGAAAAGGAGCATCATATATGCTTTCTTCGTTCAAACAGGGAGAAGAAAAGGACTTCAGAGATGAACTTATATTCACTGTATTTCTATGCGTAATAGGAGTTATTGCTGCATATTTTGCAAATAAATATCCTGTTGAAAATCAGGTGGTAAAACCATATCATGCAGTGCTTAGAACTTTGTGGGGACTTCAGTATATGCAGATAGGACTTTTATTCAGAGAGTTTCTTGAAAAATATCTGAAGTACAATATATATGAGTTTGTCATGATCGTAGCCTCAAAAGTCGTGTTTTATATGATTTTTGGATACTCTACGTTCTCGCTTAGAACTGTAAGTTTCTATGGAAACAATGTTCTAGGACTTGTTACCTCTATAATAGGGATACTTTATGTACTATATCTTTCAAAATTCATATGTCGTATTGTAGATGGCAAATATCCAAAAGTTATGGATTTCATAGTATTTATAGGAGATAATACATGGAGTGTAATGATACACCATCTTCTTGTAAAATGGACAATTACTCAGATGATAGATGCCGGTATGTTCAGTGGGTATGAATTTGTTGTGACATATTTTGTTACACCTATACTTTGTCTTCTGTTACCACTTCGGTTTGTATATGTGTGCAAAATATACAGAGAAAGAAAATCCACTCAGCCGCGGTAAAATTTTGACAGTGTGATATAATAAATTTAAGACAAAGATAAAAACACAGTCTGGTTGGTAGTCCAGACGTACAAATATGTATCAGTAGCCTTCCTCCTTGGTCGTCCGTTCTTTGTCCTCATATAATTTTAAGGAGGACTTGCTATGGACAGATTATCAGGTAGTTTCAAGGTATTTTTTGAACCACCATTCTGGGTGGGCGTTATTGAGGAGATTTCAAACGGAAAACTTTCCGCATGTAAAATCACATTTGGAAGTGAGCCAAATGATTCCGAGATTTTTGAATTTATACAGAAAAACTACTACAGATTAAACTTCAGTCCATCTGTTGCTGTAGTTAAAAAGGAAAAATCTCAAAATCCTAAAAGAATTCAGAGAGAGATCTCAAAATCCAGAAATAACTTTTCCGTATCCACAAAATCTCAGGAAGCACTGAAAATTCAGCACGAACAGATTAAATGTGAGAGGAAAAAGTTGAATAAGGACAGAAAAAAGGAAAAAGAGGAATATATTTTCCAGCTTAAACAGCAAAAGAAAAAAGCAAAGAAAAAGGGCAGATAGCCCTAACTTTAAAAGGAGCAGATAAACTGCTCCTTTTTTATATATTAACTACATTAATTATTCTTTTGTCATAAATGTTCTCTGAACTACAAGTATAGCCACCACAACTGCTGTTCCCAATATAAATCCAGTTATATCTGCAAATGCTAAACCTAGTCCTAATTCCTACAAGGAAACATGCATTCACCATTACACCTGCACCCTGCCAATTTGGTATCGCATTGAAGAAAGGAATATTCATAGATTTTTCAGCTATTGATAAAGCAAATCCCAAAACCACAAAGAAAACTCCTGTATATACTAAAAATATATTAGCTGGATTGTCAACTATAAACATCTTTGCAGCATATACAAAAACAGCAACTACTAATGCATATAATGCACCTTTCCAGTGAATACTTCTTTCATGTCTTCTTTCCATACTAACTGATTTTGCATTTCTCATAACTCTCCCTCCTATCATACATTAGAAACTATTATATTCAGGAAAACAATATTCAAAATCCTATTTATCTTATATTATTTATTTGTCATAAGTGTTCTCTGTGCTGCAAGTATAAAAGCTATTATTGTACTTCCACCTACAAAATGTGAAAATGTCGGAAATACAAGTCCAAGACCTATACCTACAAGACAGCACGCATTTACCATTACACCTGCACCCTGCCAGTTTGGTATCGCATTGAAAAAATCTATGTTCATCGCCTTTTCAACTATTGATAACGCAAAACCAAGAACCATAAATATAACACCAGGATATATAACAAGTGGACTTGTAACATTGTCTACTACAAATCCTTTTATCAGATATACTGCAAGAGCAAAGCACAGTGTATATAATGCACCTTTCCAATGAATGTTTTTATCCCGTCTGTCATTATTTTCTGCAGCTTTTGCACTTTTCATATCAATCCCTCCTATATAAGACTGAATTTTCATTTATCTATCTGTTACTTATATTGTACTCCTTTTGCATTTATAGTCAATCAATGTAACAGAACTGTAAATACAGTTACAACGCTGTTACATTTTATACTTTTTTTATACAAAAACGGACACACAAAATTGTGTGTCCGCATATTATCAATAAAGTTTATTTATATTATTTGTCGTGTCTGTTCATCCAGTCTATTAACATATTGACATATTTTTCATTATCTTCAACGAAGCACATATGACGGCAATCTCTGAATAATTCCCACTCAGAAACTGGTATTCTATCGTACATATATTTAGCTATGTATGGAGTACATAAATCGTTTCCACCAGATACAACTAGTGCAGGTTCTTTTATATCTTTTAACTGCTCAGTTACATCGTAGTCTTTAAGTGTTCCAAGAGGAGTAAATTCGTTTGGTCCCCATCCTACAACGTAAGCTTCAACACCTTTTTTAACTGGTCTTGTTAAGCACTCTGGACTGTTTTCATCAGTTGCTCCAGCACAGTGACGACGCATATACTCAGCTTCTGCTGCCTGATATTCAGGTGAGCTGTAGTCTCCGCTTTCTGTAGCTTTTGCTATTGCTTCCTGCATTTCAACTGGAAGAAGTGCTATATTTCTCTTCCGCTCAAGTCCCCACATCCAAGATGCTGGAAGTGTACTTGATAGTATTATACTTTTAACACCTTCTGGTTTGTAGTTGCATATATAGTCTAGAAGCTGCATACCACCCCAAGACTGTCCTAATATGTGAACTTCTTTTAGTCCCAGGTGTTCTCTTAGAGCTATTAACTCTTCTACCCAAGTTTTTGAGTTCCATAGGTCAGGTCTGTTTTCTACAAATGATTCACCGCATCCTATCTGATCGTACATTATAAGCTGTCTGTTGTCTAACTCAGCTATTCTATCAAGTACTTCAAAGTAGTTGTGTGAAGAACCTGGTCCACCATGTAAGAATATTATTGGTGCTTTATCTGGGTTTGGCTCACCTACTATACGGTAGTATGTCTTGTATTCAAGATATGGCATGTATCCTTCTGTTATTTTCATCAAAATCACTCCTCACTTTTTACTGTTCGGTAAATTTTCCGATATATTTTAATTATAAAGCGTTATCACGCCCTCGTTTTTATTATAACAATATTATGAGGGGTTTACAAGATGAATCTATAGAAAAAAATTATTGTTTTAAGCTATTACAAATCCACCATTTATATTAAATACCTGACCTGTTATAAAATCCGCCTTATCAGAGGCCAGATAGAGAGCCATGTTAGCTATATCTTCCGGCTGTCCATTTTTCATAAGGGGAGTTTCCTGTCTAAGTTCCTCAAGCACTTCATCTCCATAATACAGACTCATATCAGTAAGTATTACACCAGGTGCAATTGCATTTACTGTTATATTTGATGGACCTACCTCTTTTGCAAGTGCTTTTGTCATTCCTATTACGGCTGCTTTTGATGTAGAGTAATGAACTTCACATGATCCACCTACTACTCCCCACATAGATGATATGTTTATTATCTTTCCTGATTTTTCCCATATCATATGTTTCAGAGTTGCTCTTGTACAATTAAATACTCCTGTCACATTTACAGACATCATTTTTTCCCATTCTTCATCCGTTATATCTGTAAACAGTTTATCCTGACTTATTCCTGCATTATTTACAAGCACGTCTATTTTTCCGTATTTTTCTATACAATAATTTATCATTTTGTCAACTTCATAGCTTTTCGATACATCTGCTTTGTATGCTGATACATTTAGTCCTTCTGACAATAGTTTATTCTCTAATTCCTTTGCTTCTTTTTCTGATGAGTTATAGTTTATTATTACATTGTATCCATTTCTGGCAAATAATTCTGCTGTGCATTTTCCTATTCCTCTCGATGCACCTGTTATTATAGCTGTTTTCATTTTATATCTCCTTAATTTTATATTTATACTATATATATTATCAAAAAAGACACCTCTTATGAGATGTCTTTTTATTATATCAATTATTCAGTTGCTCCACCTGTGTCTCCGCCTGATGATCCTCCGTCACTTCCTGAACCACCTGTGTCTCCGCCTGATGATCCTCCGTCACTTCCTGAATCTCCTGTGTCTCCACCTGATGATCCTCCATCACTTCCTGAATCTCCTGTATTTCCACCTGATGATCCACCTTCATTTCCTGAACCACCTGTATTTCCACCAGTTGATCCTCCTGTATTTCCATCTGTATTATCATCTGGCTGTTCAGGTACTGTAGGTTTGTTTGCTGTATCTTCACCCTTACTTACTACAAGTGATATTTTTCCATCTTCGTTACTCTGAGACAGTACTGTTCCTTCTTTGTATGCGGAACTAAACTCATAAGTTATATCTCCAACTGCAAATCCACTTGATTGTATCATGTTCTGAGCCCGGCTAAGTGACATTCCTACTACGTTAGGCTCTGATTTATTGTTACTTCCCTTACTTACTACTACTGTAATCGTATCTCCTTCTTTAAGTTCTGTTCCCTCAACAGGATCCTGAGATATTATACAGTTTTCAAGTACCGAATAACTATATTCCTCGCTTGATACCTCAAGTTTAAGCCCTTTTGCTTCAAGCGTTGATCTTGCCCGATCAAGCTGCATTCCTACAACATTCGGAGCTATTATAGATTCTCCGCTTCCAAATAAACTGCTTCCAAACAGTTTGAAAAATACGAATATCTGAGCTACAAGAACAAGTGAAAGTAAAACTGCAGCTACTTTCAGTATTTTTCTCATTTTTGGAGTTTCTTCTTTTACAGGTTTTTTTACCTTTTTCTTTCTTTTTCTTGATCTTTTTGGAATTTCTTCTTCCTCTTCCTCATCAAAATATTCTTCTTCCTCTTCTTCACCATCATAATATGCACCATTATCTCCGTCTATGTCAGCTATTGATGAAGGCATTATTCTTGGTTTTGCTATTGTATTCAGATTTCTTTCGTCTATATGCTTTGTAGCAAAATCATCATATTCTTTTATAAAATCAAGGTCTATATTCTTTTCTATATACTCTATATCCTCTATAAGCTCTTCAGCTGTCTGATATCTATCCATAGTATTTTTTTCAGTAAGTTTTTTGATTATAGTTCTTACACTCTGAGGTATTCTTATTTTTTCCTCTTCTGTAAATTCTATATCATCATTTATATGCTGAAGTGCTATTGCAACTGGAGTTTCTCCTCTGAAAGGAACCTTTCCTGTAAGCATTTCATAAAGAACTATACCTAATGAATAAAGGTCAGCGTTGTTTGTTACAAATTTACCTTTTGCCTGTTCTGGTGAAAAATAATGAACAGATCCTATTACACCGCCTATATTCGTCATTGTTGAGTTTGATACAGCTTTTGCTATACCGAAGTCAGCAACTTTTACTATATTTCTTCCCTCATTTGATATAAGTATATTGTGAGGTTTTATATCTCTGTGTATTATCCCTCTTTTGTGTGCACTTCCAAGTGCCATAGCTATCTGTTTTGTTATATCAAGAGCTGTGTACTCATCAAGAGTACCCTCTTCCTGTATTATTTCCTTTAGATTTTTTCCATCTACATATTCCATTACTATATAGTGAACTTTTCCGTCTTCACCTACATCATATACATTCACTATATTAGGATGAGAAAGACTTGCTACCGCTTCTGCCTCTCTTTTGAACTTTTTAAGGAAATCCTGATCATCCACAAATTCCGGTCTCAGCACCTTAACTGCTACCCTTCTATTTAGGAGATTGTCTTTTGCCTCATATACATAGGCCATTCCACCTTCTCCTACTTTTTTCTCTATTTTATATCTGTTACCTAAAATTGTTTCTCCCACGTTATCACCGTCCTGACTATGCCCTTACAAGTACCACGGATACATTATCCCTACCTGTTTCATTGGCTGTATTTATTAAACTATCACTTATATATTCAAGATCTTCACTACTATCCATTATTTCTTCTATTTCAGAATCTTCCACACATCCAGTAAGACCGTCTGTGGCAAGAAGAATGATTTCATCTTTTTCTATTTTTCTTTTAAATATATCAACTATTACAAATGGATCCGGTCCTATCGCTCTTGTTATTTCATTTCTTTTCGGATGAGACATAGCTTCTTTTTCTGTTATTATATGTCTTTCCACAAGTTCCTCTACATATGAGTGATCTCTGGTAACTCTTATAATACCAGCTTCTCTACTGTATATGTATCCTCTACTATCACCGACATTTGCAATATATACATGGTCCTTATATAAAATTGCAGCTGTAAGAGTCGTTCCCATTCCAGAAAACTCTTCATTTCCTTCAGCTTTTTCATGTACCATCGTATTTATAATATTATACGCCTGTTTTAGTATATCGTCTATATATTCTATTTTTATATTTCCGTTTTGAAGAAGATTTTCCTTTAGAAATATTATTATATTTTCTGCAGCAATTCTGCTCGCAACTTCTCCCTTTTTATAGCCTCCCATTCCGTCAGCTATTGCAAAAATTCCTATTTCTCCATGTTCTGATTCTATAATTTCTCCCATGCAGTAATCTTCGTTATTCTTTCTTACCATCCCGACATGAGAGGCACAATAATATTCCATAGACGTCCTCCTTTTTTACCTGCGCTTTCTTCTAAGCTGTCCACAGGCGCCGCTTATATCAGAACCCATTGATATTCTGACTGTTGCAGGTATATTTCTAGATTCGAGATAATCTCTGAATCTATATATAAAAGCTTTGTCCGGCTTTTCAAAATCTCTTTCTTCAACCTCATTTATAGGTATAAGGTTGACATGGCATAACATTCCCTTTAAAAGTTCAGATAATGCTTCTGCCTCTTTTTTACCGTCATTTACTCCCTTTATAAGAGAGTATTCAAAAGTCACTCTTCTGTTTGTTTTTTCTATATAATATCTGCATGCCTTTATTATATCATTTATTGAGTATTTATTGGCAACTGGCATTATTTCTTTTCTTTTTTCATCGTATGGAGAATGAAGTGAAAGGGCAAGATTTATAGGTATCTGCATATCAGCCAGTTCATACATTTTTGGCACTATACCACATGTAGAAAGTGTTATATGTCTGTATCCTATATTAAGTCCTTTTTCATCATTTACAATCTTTAAAAACTGTTTTGTATTCTCAAAATTATCAAGAGGCTCTCCGCTTCCCATAAGTACAAGGTTTGATACTCTTTTGCCAGTATCTTCCTGTATTTTCATAATCTGGTCCAGAATTTCCCACGGTTCAAGATTTCTTATAAGACCATCCATTGTAGATGCGCAGAATCTGCATCCCATTCTACATCCTACCTGATTTGAAATACATACAGTCACTCTACTGTCATAGTCCATCATTACAGTTTCTATTATTTCTCCATCGTTAAGTTCAAACAGATATTTACTTGTTTTCCCATCTTTTGAATTGAGTTTTAAATCTATTTTTATATTACCTATGTACGAAACCTCTTCAAGTTTTTCTCTTAGAGATTTAGGTATATTTTTCATATCATCAAAAGTCTTTGCTCCTTTGTATATCCATGAGTAAATCTGAGTTCCTCTGAACGGTTTTTCTCCGATTTCCTTCATAAATTCCTTGAGCTCAGCCTCTGTAAAATTTTTAAGAGCTATTTTATCAGCCATTTTTATTACCTCATTTTTTTCATTTTCGCTATAAAGAATCCATCTATTCCGTGTATATTAGGATATATTTTCAGATATCCCTTTTCCTGTTCCTCAAGGTCTACGTTCACCTCTGTTATAGGAACCATACTGAATTCCTCATGCTCTTTTATGAATTCTTCTACTATTTCGATATTCTCGCTGTCCTGAACAGTACAAGTCGAATATATAAGAGTTCCCCCTGGCTTTACATATTTTGAAGCATTTTCAAGTATCTTTTTCTGTATAACCGGAAGTTCTGATACCTCTTCTCTGCTTTTGTATTTTATTTCAGGTTTTCTTCTTATTATTCCAAATCCTGAACACGGAACATCGGTTAAAACATAGTCGAATTTTTCTACGCTTTCTTTATCAAATTCTGTCGCGTCAAATTTTTCCACATCTATATTTTTAAGTCCCAACCTGTGAGCTGTAGATTTTATAAGTTTTATCTTGTGGTCAAATACATCCCTTGCAACTACTTTTCCCGTATTATTCATTATAGTCGCCATATGAGTTGTTTTTCCACCCGGTGCACTACACATATCAAGCACTTTTGAATTTTCTTTTGGAGATGCTATTTTACCAACAAGCATTGAACTTACATCCTGAACTGTAAACATTCCAGAAAGATATAGCCTGTTTTTATCTATTCCTTTAAGTCCTTCAACTCTTACAGCTTCATCCATCATAGCAACCGGATATGCATTTATTCCATCTTTTTTGAATTCTTTTATAAGTGTATCTCTATCTGTTTTAAGTGTATTCACTCTTAGATACATTTCCGGTCTTTCATTTCCAGATTCAAGAAGTTCTTCCGTAAATTCCTCCCCGAATTTCTGTATCCATTCTTCTATTATCCACTGCTGATATGAATATTTTACAGCAAGCCTTCTTGCAGGATCTTTTATATCTATTTCCTTTATTGTATTTCTCTGTCTTATTTCATTTTTCAGGATTGCATTTACAAATCCTGAAGACTTTCTGTCGTATTTTACTGCAAGCTTCACTGTTTCATTTACAGCCGCATAATCCTGTATATTATCAAGAAAAAGTATCTGATATGTACCCATTCTAAGGATTATTCTTACAAAGCTGGACATGTTTTTTGTTTTTATCTTTGATAATTTGTTTATTATATAGTCAAGGTATTTTTTATTTTCAATGACCCCGTATACGATTTCTGTTGCAAGGCCTTTTTCCCTTGTTTTTATATCATTTTCTCTAAAAATCCTGTTTATTGCCATGTTTGAATAATTTTTGTTTATCTCCACATCGCATAGAATTTTAAATGCTGCTTCTCTCGCATTCATGCTTTTTATCTCTCCTGACCTATAGTTTTTGTTTTTAGTCATATTGATATAATTATAATTATACACTACTTTACACTAAAAAGTAAATTCTTAGGGATACTATATTCAAATATCATGTTTTATTCACATATAAAAGTATTATTTTTCCGCATAAAAAAAGAGGAGAATATTCTCCTCTTTTTGATTAATCATCTCTGTTTGATGCTATCAGTACAAGTCTTAAAAGCTGAAGTAAAGCTGTAAGTGCTGCTGCAACATATGTCATAGCTGCTGCAGTAAGAACTTTTCTACTGTATCTGTTTTCTTCATGGCTGACTATTGCCAGATCTTCCAACTGGAAAAGTGCTCTTCTGGATGCATTAAACTCCACAGGAAGTGTTATTATCTGGAAAAGTACTGTCGCTGAGAATAAAAGTATTCCTATCTGAAGCATTGTATTGTTTCCAGTAAAGAATAATCCTGCAAATATAAGTATCCATGAAACACTCGATGCAAAGTTTACAACCGGAACTATAGCTCCTCTTATAGTAAGAGGTGCATATCCGTCCGCATGCTGAAGTGCATGTCCGCATTCATGTGCGGCAACTGCAATAGACGTTACTGATGCTCCATAGAATACATCCTCAGAAAGTCTAAGAACCTTTCTTGTCGGGTCATAATGGTCTGTAAGCGTTCCTCTCACAGGTTCTATTCTTACATCGTATATTCCATTTGCATGAAGTATTCTCTCTGCAACAGACCGTCCTGTATATCCACTTGCAGATTTAACTCTGAAGTATTTCGCAGTTGTTGATGATACCTTAAACTGCGCATACATTGTAAATATTATCGCCGGCAATAATATTATCATTGTCGGATCCCAAAATCCATATCCATAATATGGCATATTTTTCACTCTCCTAGTTTTTTATTATTCTAAAGGTTTCCCTTGAAGAATCTTACAGCATTTCTCACATCATCTATATTTACCCTTGTATCAAAGCACGGTCCGTTTGGTCTTTCATTAAATACACCATATACAGGTATTTTTCTGACCTCCCTCACTCCAGATGTGAGATCTCTCTCACATGCAACAGCTATTACCGCCTTTGGTCTTGTGTCCACTATTATTTTTCTGGCAAGAGTTCCACCCGTTGCAACAAATATCTTTACGCCTTCCTCATCTCCAAGCTGAGCAAGTTCTGATATGTTGCATAGTCCACATCTTGCACAGTTTTCTATTGTAGATGTTACCTTGAATCTACAGCTGTGAAGCTGTATACAGTGAGGCATAAGTACAAGTATATCCTCTCCGTCAAAACTGAATTTCAGACTTTTTATGTATCTGTTGTTCAGTTTTATAAAAATTCTTCTTATTCCCGCCTTGTCTATTCCCGATATATCGGCCATTACTGTAATAAGTGGAAATACAGCTTTGACAAGTCCAAGATTTATTTTCATAAGAAACTCAGGTACTTTTCTGTCTGCTACAGTCAGATACGTTATAACTGTAGATGCTGATAGAAGAGCTATCAGTATAATCATAACAGCTATTACGGATATTATTATAACAGCCGGTTTTTTCATTACAGCAACTGCCATAATTGCAGTTATTACAATTATTATTGCCGATATTATACCTATCGACGATATATATTTTCTGAAATCGCTCATACTATTTTTCCTGACCAAGTATTGCTCCTGTATCTATACTGTTTCCTTTTATATATTCAGATACAGGCATTCTTTTTTTGTTCGGCATCTGTATTTCTTCAACAAGAAGTATACCATCTCCTGTACTTATCTTTATACCATTTTTGTCGACACTTAAAACAGTACCCGGTTCTTTTGATGATTTTTCATTCAGTACATCTGTTTTCCATATTTTCATTTTTACATCGTTATAGAATGTATATGCTCCCGGCCATGGATTTACACCTCTTGCAAGGTTATGTATTTCCTCAGCTGATTTTGTAAAATCTATATTTCCAAGGTTTCTGTCCATTATAGGCGCATAAGAAAATTCATCGTGATTCTGTGGAGTTCTCTTTGCCTCGCCCTTTTCTATAAGGTCTATAGTGTCCTTCAGAATTTCAGCTCCCTCTACCATCATTCTGTCGTGAAGTTCACCTGCAGTTATATATCTGTCTAAATCAAACTCCTTAGAAAGTATTATATCACCTGTGTCAAGTCCCTCATCCATGTACATAGTCGTAATACCTGTTTTTTTCTCTCCGTTTATTATTACCCAGTTTATAGGTGCAGCTCCTCTGTATTTAGGAAGCAGAGAAACATGTACATTTATACATCCGTATTTAGGTATTTCAAGAAGTTCTTTTCCTAGTATCTGACCAAATGCTATAACTACAATTAAATCAGGATTTATTTCTTTTATACTTTTTACAAACTCTTCATCTCTGGCTCTTACGGGCTGAAGAACCGGTATATCGTATTTTACTGCAAGTTCCTTTACAGGAGGCATTGCAAGTTTTTTTCCTCTTCCTTTTGGTTTGTCCGGCTGTGTTACAACTGCTGCAACCTCGTGTCCTTCATCTATAAGTTTCTGAAGGCATGGGACAGCTATATCCGGTGTTCCCATAAATACAACTTTCATTCAGACTCCCCCTTATTTATTTACTCTGTCTACAAAAAGTATTCCATCAAGGTGATCTATCTCATGACAGAATGCTCTTGCAAGAAGACCTTCACCTTCCATTGTAAATTCATTTCCGTTTCTATCAAAAGCCTTTACTTTTACATAGTTAGGTCTTGTTACTTCTTCATTTATATCGTCTACACTCAGACATCCTTCCATATCTGTCTGCTCTCCACCTGTAGAGATTATTTCAGGATTTATAAGCTCTATTATTCCGTCTCCAACATCTATTACTACCGCTCTTTTTAGTATTCCTACCTGTGGTGCCGCAAGTCCTACACCATCTGCATGATACATTGTATCAGCCATATCATCAAGAAGAACGGCAAGTTTTTCATCAAAGTTTTTAACAGGTTTACATACCTTTCTTAAAACTGGTTCTCCCATTTTTGTAACTCTTCTTAAAGCCATTTTTATATCCTCCATTTATAAGTTATTTTTATAATTTCCTACAGGATACTGTTTGGATTTATATCAATAGATATATTTATATTTTTATCAAATACAGAATCCCTTTTAGTTATACATACATATCTTATTATACCCTTTAATAAGTTTATTTCAACACCCTCATCTCTAAATAAAATCTGCCATCTGTAGTTTCTGTTTATTTTTGATATAGGGCATGGATTTGGACCAAGCATAAATTCAAAATCCGTATATCCCCTCTCCTTCAGAAGATAGACTATGCTGTTATACATACTGTGTATATTTCTTTTTACTATACCCTCATTTTCTCCACTTATAACAACACTTATCATATTGTTAAACGGAGCATATTCAAATGCTTTTCTGATTTTTATTTCATTTCTATAAAAGGATTCAAAATCATAGTCCATAGCATTTTTTATCGCATAATGTTCCGTATTATATGTCTGAAGTATGACCTTTCCATCTTTTTGAGCACGACCTGCTCTTCCGGCTACCTGTGTTATAATCTGAAAAGTTGTTTCAAAGCTTCTGAAATCCGGAAAATTAAGCATCATATCTGCAGATACAATTCCCACAACTGTAACATTGTCAAAATCAAGTCCCTTTGTAATCATCTGTGTTCCAACGAGTACATCCGCTTCCTTTTTGGAAAATCTTTTGAGTATGTCGTCAAATGCACCTTTTTTAGATGTTGTATCCTTATCCATTCTCAGAACCTTTATTCCCGGTATCAGATTCTGAAGTTCTTCTTCTATCCTCTGCGTACCCGTACCAAATGGTTTTATATACGGACTTTTACATTCCGGGCATTCTGCAGGCATTTTTATTTCATAGCCGCAATAATGACACCTTATACTGTTTATTCCCTTATGATATGTAAGAGATATATCACAGTTTGGGCATTTTGCTACGTATCCGCAACTTCTGCATGATACAAAATTTGCATATCCTCTTCTGTTCAGAAATACGATGGACTGCTCTCCTTTTTCGTATGCATTTCTTATTTCCTTTATCATTTTTCTGCTGAATATACTCTTATTTCCATATTCAAGTTCTTCTCTCATATCGACAGTTTCTATCTTCGGAAGAGGTTTTTCATTTGCTCTTTTCTTTATTTCAAGAAGTTTGTACTCTCCATTTTCCGTCCTGTAATATTCTTCAACAGATGGTGTTGCAGATCCCATTATAAGTGTTATTTTCCACTTGTATGCCATAAATCTTGCAACCTCAATCGTACTGAATTTTGGATTTTTCTCGGATTTATATGATGATTCGTGAAACTCATCTATTATAACAAGCCCCAGACTTTTAAACGGTGCAAATATTGCGGATCTGGCACCTATAAGTATCCTGGTATCTCCATTCTCTACTGATTTAAATACATCGTGTTTTTCACCTTCTGAAAGCTGACTGTGAAATACACCAACTATGTCTCCAAATCTGTTTTTTATTCTCGCCACAGTCTGTGGTGTAAGAGAAATTTCAGGAACAAGAAGAATACTGTCAAGTCCCTGTGACAAAGCGTACTCTATAATATCCATGTATACCTCGGTTTTTCCACTTCCTGTTACACCATGTATCATATACGGTTTTTTACCTTCGTCAAACATTTCATTTTTTATTGTTTCTGATACGTATTTCTGTTCTTCATTTAGAACTATTTTTTTTCTATCTGATTGGTATACTGAATCAGGTCTTCTATAGTAATCTTCATATCTGAACTTTACAAGACCTTTTTCACTCAGAGATTTTATACTCCGGGATGATACTTTCAGAATTTCCATTATATCATTTATTTCTGATGAATCATTCAGTTTCAGAAACTCTATTATATCCTTCTGTCTTTTTCCAAGCCTGATTTTATTTTTTTCTATGTATATGTCTATATTCTCTATTTCATCTGATATACTCACTATACATAATTTTTTTTCGTTTTTTCTGCTTTTATACTCCCATTTCAGCTGTATAAGTCCTTTGTTTTTCATCCTGTATAGAAGTTCTGTCAGATTTTCTATACCTCTGATTTTATTTTCTTCTATTCTCTCTTTTCCATTCAGAAGACTTTCAATTACTTTTTTCTCATTTTCAGATAAATTTTTAATAATTTCATATATTTCTGCATCTGAAATTCTGGAAATTTTTTCACCAGGATATACCACTCTATAATTTTTTATATTGATTCCTTTAGGATGCATAACATTTATACAATCCATATATGTGCATAAATATCTGTTTCTCATCCATTTTATAAGTTCCAGCTGATTTTCCGAAAATATTGGATTCTCATCCAGCACATCAACTATATCCTTCATATTATCTGGACATTCATTTGTTATTCTTCCAATTCTGAATATATATCCTTCCACAGGTTTGTTTCCTCTGCCAAAGGGAACCAGCACTCTATGTCCAGGTTTCAGTATATCTTCAAGATGATCCGGTATTTTATATGAATATACTGTATCTGTATGTATGCTGTTGTTTTTGACTATAATCTCTGCATATCTATTCATCCTGATTCCTCCCTTGCATAGGTATTTTCAGATATATAATAATTATTTCCTTAAATTTATAAAAAAATAGGGGAAAGAATCCCCTATTTTATCTGCAGATTCTACCGGTTCTGCTTTTCCAAAAGCTCTTTTACCTTATCTAGTATTATGTCAGCTACATCCTCTTTGCTCATTAGAGGGTAATCTTCCATATTTCCTTCTGCATCTATTATTTTAACAATATTTGTATCAGTATTGAATCCTGCTCCCTTTTTAGTCAGGTCATTTGCAACTATAAAATCGAGATTTTTTGACTCTATCTTTCTCTGTGCATTTTCAAGTAGGTCATTTGTTTCGGCTGCAAACCCCACAAGAACTTTGTCTGATTTTATTTTTCCCATTTCTTTTGCTACATCCTTTGTTCTTGCAAGTTCTATAGAAAGATCTCCGTCCTTTTTCTTAACCTTTTTCTTTGAATAGTTTTTAGGTTTATAGTCAGCAACTGCAGCACTCTGTATAAGTGCATCACATTCCTCAAAGTTTTCGTTTACCGCCTCAAAAAGACTTTCTGCAGACATTGTTTTTACAAGTTTTTTAATTCCTCTTGGAACCTCTATGCTTGTAGGCCCTGATATAAGAGTAACGTCTGCTCCTCTCATCACAGCTCTTTTTGCTATTGAATATCCCATTTTTCCAGAAGATCTGTTTGTTATATATCTTACGGGATCTATATCTTCTACTGTAGGACCTGCTGTTACTGTTATTTTCATACCTTTCAGGTCATCACTTCCATAAAGAGATGCATATACAGCATGAACTATATCGTCCACATCGGCAAGTTTTCCCTTTCCTGTATCTCCACATGCAAGTCTTCCAGATGCAGGTTCCACAAATGAATATCCGTATTTTTTCAGTTTTTCTATATTGTCCTGAACTATAGGATTCTCATACATACCAGTATTCATAGCCGGAGCTATTATTACATCAGCTTTTGTCGCCATAACTGTAGTTGTAAGCATATCATCGGCTATTCCTGAAGCAATTTTTCCTATAACATTTGCTGTAGCAGGAACTATAAGAAAAGTATCCGCTTTCTTTGCAAGAGATATATGCTCAACATCCCATGTTTTAGGTTCCTCAAACATATCAGAAACTACAAAATTCTGGCTTAGCGTCTGAAAAGTCATAGGTGTTACAAATTCACATGCCGATTTTGTCATTATGACATGCACTTCTATATTCATTTTCTTAAGCCTGCTCACAACCTCGCATGCCTTATACGCAGCAATGCCTCCGCATACTCCTATGACAACTGTTTTTTTATTTTCCACTTAATTAGTCCTGCTGCTGAGCAAGCTGTCTGTTCTGTTCTTCTTCGTGAAGTTTTTCTGCTTCTGCTATTTCCTCTTCAGTAAGAAGTCTGTAAGTTATTTTTCCTTCAGTAACTTCTTTTGTAGCAGTTATAACAGGTTTTTCTTTCTTTTCTACTGTTACAAGTGGTTCTGCTCCATCTACAAGCTGTCTTGCTCTCTTTGCAACAGTCCATACAAGATAGTATCTGTTATCTATTTTTTCAAGTACGTCATTTATTGATGGTTTTAACATGTTTCATATTCCTCCCTGAATTTATTTATTATATCACTGCTGTATCTTGAAACTCTGTTCTTTTCAGCAGATAGTATCTCTTCTATTTCAGAAGCCGCTTTTTCAACTTCTTCATTGATTATAAAATAATCATATTCTTTCATTGTCTGTATTTCTTCATATGCCATTGAAAATCTCTTTTCAATCTGCTCTTCAGTTTCTGTTCCTCTTCCAGTAAGTCTTTTCTTAAGTTCTTCAAGAGATGGTGGAAGAACAAATATTAAAACTGAATCAGGGCACATTCTTTTTACATTAAGTGCACCTATCATTTCTATCTCAAGAAGCACATCTATACCTTCTTCAAGATCCTTCATTATAGCTGCTTTTGGTGTTCCGTAGAAGTTTCCGTATCTTTCAGCATATTCAAACATATCGCCGTCATCTATCATTTTTTTAAACTCGTCATGAGTTTTGTAGTAATAGTTTACTCCTTCTACTTCCCCTTCTCTCGGAGCTCTGGTTGTAGCTGATACCGAAAGTTTTATATTTTTGTTGTTTTCAAGAAGTTCTTTACATATTGTTCCTTTTCCAGCTCCAGATGGACCAGAAACAACCATAAGGATTCCTCTTTTTTTCATCAAACCGACCTCATTTCCTCTATTCTATATTCTGTATCTGTTCTCTTATTTTTTCAAGTTCGCTCTTTATCTCTACTACAGTGTCTGTTATATCAAGGTCTGAAGATTTTGAACCGATTGTATTTGTCTCCCTGTTCATTTCCTGTATAAGGAAATCGACTTTTCTTCCTATTGATTCGTTTGATTCTATAGTTTTTCTAAGCTGTCCTATATGGCTTTTGAATCTCACTATTTCCTCTGTTATATTGCTTTTATCAGCATATATTGCAGCTTCCATAGCTATTCTATTTTCGTCTATTGCTTCGGGATTATCTATGAATTCCTTTATTCTTGCTGTAAGCTTGTTTTTATTTTCAAGCACAACTCTATCAGCATATCCTTCTATTTTTATTATATATTCCTCAAGAAGGTTGCTTCTCATCTTAACGTCGCTTTCAAGCTTCATACCCTCTTCTCTTCTCATTTCAGTAAGCTTTTTCATAGATTCCTCTACAGCTTCTTTAAGCATTGACCATATAAACTCTTCATCTTCTTCTTTTTCCTCTGTTCTTACAACATCAGGAAACTTCGCTATGTTTATGGCGCTTATATCATCTTTAAGATCAAACTTGTCTCTTATTCTTTTAAGAATTTCAACATACTGAGAAGCAAGATTTTCATCAAGTTTAAGCTCTACATCCTCACTTCCAGATACCTCCATTCTTACAAATACATCCGCTCTACCTCTTTTGACATATTCCTTTATAAGATTTCTGACCTTTTCTTCAAGAAAAGATATTCTTCTGGGCATTCTTATATTTATGTCAGAGTATTTATGGTTTATAGTTCTACATTCAACCACAAACTCATAGTTTTCATTCTTGAATTCGCCTCTACCGAATCCTGTCATACTGATAGCCATATCCTATACCTCCAGATATCCTTCACATATTTTAACAGCTGGACCTGTCATATAGATACAATCGTCTATATCTATTTTTACTGTACCGCCTTTTGAAGTTACATTTACACTTTTTTCTGTTTTTTCAAGGTAATTACATATAACTGCTGATGCTGTCATACCTGTTCCACATCCAAGAGTGTATCCACATCCTCTTTCCCATGTATAAACATTTATATTGTACTGATCTCTGACTTTTACAAAGTTTACATTTGTTTTTTCCGGGAATATTTCGCAGTGTTCTATTGCTGGTCCGTATTTTTCTATAAAGTCAATATCAAACTCATCTATAAATACTATTGTATGAGGAACTCCCATAAGCATTGAAGATAGCTCAAACTCTCTATCAAGTATTTTCACTTTCTGATTTATAAACATTTCTTCATCTGTATTTACAGGAACATCTTTGGCAAGAAAGCTTCCATGTCCCATATCCACTTTTATGCTGTTTACTCTTCCATCAGATGTTTTAAGAGTTATATGTTTTACCCCATCAAGTGTATCCACAGTAAATTCTTCTTTTTTGACTATATGTGTATCGTATACAAATCTACAGAAGCATCTTATACCATTTCCACACATGGCAGCTCTCGAACCGTCAGAATTATAGTATACCATTTCAACGTCTGCCTTGTCTGAATTTTTTACTACAAGAAGTCCATCAGCACCCACTGACATTCTTCTGTTGCATACTTTTGCTGCAAAAGATGAGTAATTTTCAGGCTCTATACCATCAAATCTGCCATCTATTGCAATGAAATCATTTCCGATTCCGTGAAGTTTCCAGAATTTCATCTTCATAACCTCCTCTGTCAGCACTGTATATCCGACAAAATACTCTATCTTAACTATATAATTATATCCTAGTTTTGAGATGTTTTCAATTAACTATCGAATCCAAATCGTGTAAATTCTGTATTATATATGTAGGAGATAGACTGCTTTCATTTTTTATACCTTTTGGGTTATACCAGCAGGTATCAATTCCTGCATTATATCCACCCTGTATATCACTTGTCAAAGAATCACCTATTATAAGTACCTCACTCAGATCATTTATTCCAACCTCTGATATAACTTTTTTGAAAAAATTTATATCCGGTTTTTCATATCCTACTATTTCTGATATAAATATATGACTCACTATATCCTGAAGTCCTGATTTTTCGAGTTTTTTCTTTTGAGCTACAGCCGTTCCATTTGTTACAAGAACTATTTCAAATTCTTTCTTTTGTTCCTTTATAATATCCATTGCATCATCACAGAACACAATCGTGTCCCCAAGTGCCAGTTGATATTCCCTGTTAAAAGAATCAGAAATACCAGCATCCATTCCTTCTTTTGAAAAAAATTCAACAAACCTTTCGACAAGTATTTTTTCTTTTGACATTTCTCCACGCTCAAGCATCTGCCAGTATTTTCTATTTATTTTTGAATATCTTTCAATCATTTCATCAGAACATTCTCCAAGATTAAATCTCTCAAACAGTGTTTTTATCGCTGCTTTTTCTGCTGATTCAAAATCCAGAATAGTTCCATCAATATCCCACAGCAGATATTTATATTTAGACATTATATCCTCCTGTTATATTATTCTTTATTAAATAATAAATAAATTTCTTTTAAAATATTATAACATGATATCAATACACTGTCATTTGTGCTATACAGACATGTTTATTCTGTCTTTTATAAATACAAAGCAAAAAAAATACGCATCCAGAAACAGGATGCGTATTTCATATACAATTATTATCCGATAAGCTCTTTTACAGTATCTATTACATAGTCTACATCTTCTCTGCTTACGTTTACATGAGTAACAAATCTGTACTCTCCATTTTCCATACCGCTTATTTTGATTCCTTTGTCGTACATTTTCTGAACAAATTCTTTTTCTTCTATAACAGTTTCTGGAAGTACAAAGTAAACCATACTTATATCATTTGTATTTTTATTTACTGTTATTCCGTCTATCTCGTCAAGTTTTTCAGCAAGATAGTGGCTGTTTTCGTGGTCTATAGATAGTCTTTCTGTCATTTCGTCTATAGCTATAAGTCCGGCAGCAGCAAGTATACCTACCTGTCTCATACCACCACCCATAAGTTTCTGTTTTCTTCTTGCTTTCTCTATAAACTCTCTGCTTCCTGCAACGATAGATCCAACCGGTGCTCCAAGTCCTTTTGAAAGACAGAACATTACAGAATCACACTGTGC
Source organism: Peptacetobacter hominis (assembly GCF_006861675.1). Lineage (GTDB taxonomy): Bacteria > Bacillota > Clostridia > Peptostreptococcales > Peptostreptococcaceae > Peptacetobacter > Peptacetobacter hominis. Next base: position 22,242 of record NZ_SGJB01000010.1, read on the forward strand.
AGTTATTTCTTTTACATCCACACCAAGTGCTTCAGCTGCGTTGAATATTCTTGCTCCGTCAAGATGAACCGGAAGATTGTGTCTTTCAGCTACTTCTTTTATTTCTTTAAGATTTTCCACACTTACAACAGTTCCTCCAAGACATGCATTTTCTACACATATAAGTCCTGTTGACGGCTCATGTATATCATCTCTTCTTATCGCTTTTTCAACTTCCTTAGGATCAAGTTCTCCTTTTATTCCTGTTTCAAGAGTTCTAAGCTGTACTCCGGCTATAACTGCAGGTGCACCTACCTCATGAACAACTATATGATAATCCTTACCTATTATTATCTCCTGACCTCTTGTGCAGTGAGTAAATAGGCAAAGCTGGTTTCCGAAAGTTCCACTTGGAACAAATATTGCAGCTTCTTTTCCCACTTTTTCAGCCGCTCTTTTTTCAAGTTCGTTAAGTGTAGGGTCGTCTCTATATATAGAATCTCCTACTTCTGCTTCAGCCATTGCTTTTCTCATTTTGTCAGTAGGCATTGTTACTGTATCACTTCTTAAATCGATAAATCTCATTTTCTGTATCTCCTTAAAATAAAATTAGTTTTAGGCTAAAACCTTACAGATATATTATATCAGAAGATATCGATTTTTTACACAATTAGAGTATTTTTAAATGAGCTATTTTTTACTGTTATTTTTTAGTTTTTTATCCTTATACACCTACTGTTGACGCTATTATATATATATTGTGTTATAATAAGAGTATATTTTTTGAAAGGAATGATATAATGAAACTTACTATGCTAGGCACTGGAAATGCAATGGTTACAGAGTGCTACAATACATGCTTTACAATAAGCGACGATAATAGTCATTTCCTTGTCGATGGCGGAGGAGGAAACGGACTTCTTGTTCAACTAAAATCTGCCGGAATCGACTGGAAAGACATAAGAGATATATTTGTTACACATAAACATATAGATCATCTACTTGGAATAATGTGGATGATAAGACTTATTTGTCAGAATGTAAACAGAGGAAATTATACAGGTGAAGCCAGACTTTATGCACACGATGAGGTAATAGACATTCTTATGGATATGTCTGAAAAACTTCTTCGGAAAAAAGACTTTGCTGTAATCGGCAAAAATCTTCATCTTATAAAAATAACCGATGGAGAAACTGTATCTATCATGAATAAAGACGTTACTTTTTTTGATATACAGTCTACAAAAGCCAAACAGTTTGGTTTTTCAATGATGATAGACAAGGATAGAAAACTTACATGCTGTGGCGATGAACCATACAATAAATGCGAGAAACCATACGCACAAAACAGTGCGTATCTTCTTCATGAGGCATTCTGTCTTTATTCTCAGGCTGATGTTTTCAAACCATATGAAAAAAATCATTCAACTGTAAAAGACGCATGTGAACTTGCCTCAGAACTTAATGTTGATAATCTTATACTTTATCATACAGAAGACAAAAATATAGAAAACAGAAAAGAGCTTTATCTGAAAGAGGGCGAAGAATTCTTCAATGGAAATATATTTGTTCCTGAAGATCTTGAAGTTATAGAGCTTATATAGAAAGGAGATTTCAAATGGCATTAGATGGTTTAGTTGTACATTCACTTGCCGATGAATTAGGCAGATGTCTGTGCGGCGCTAAAATAGATAAGGTTTATCAGCCTGAGGAAGACGAGATACTTCTTCAGATAAGAAACCACAAAATAAACTACAGACTTGTACTTAGTGCAAGTGCATCAAATCCAAGAGTATATCTTGCGGATGACTACAAAAAAAGCAATCCAAAGAAAGCACCTATGTTTTGCATGCTTCTCAGAAAATACATTCAGGGTGGAGTTATAACTGCTGTAGAACAGGTAGGATTTGAAAGAATACTTAAAATAAGCGTCGAATCTTTTGACGAACTGAAGGAAAAAAGTATAAAAAATATCTACATAGAAATAATGGGAAGACACAGCAACATAATTCTTGTATCAGAAAAAGACAATAGAATTATAGATGCTGTAAAAAGAGTTCCTGTAAGTGTCAGCAGAGTAAGACAGATTCTTCCAGGACAGGATTATGTGCTTCCTCCTTCTCAGGACAAGCTAAGTCCACTTGAAAAAATAGAATTGGATGAATTCTCATCTTCTATTAGATTACATGATATGCCTGTTTTTAAGGCTATATATTCTTCTATATTAGGTGTAAGTCCAACTGTTGCCAGAGAGATATGCTTCAGGGCTGGAGTTGATAAAAGTGAACTTGCTCCTTCTCTTTCTGATTCTGAAATAGAGAAAATATACAATTCATTTGAAAGTATATTTTCATCAGTTAGAAAGAATGAATTTTCACCTTGTATAATAATCAATGAAAAAGTCGATAGAATAGTTGATTTCAGTTGTATTGACCTTCTTATGTACCACGAAATAACATCTATAAAAAGAGATAGTATTTCCGCAGTCATAGAAGAATACTACAGAACAAAGGATATAAAAGATAGAATCCATCAGAAATCAGCTGTAATGAAGAAAAATATTTCCATAAAACTTGAACGACTTATCCACAAGCTTGAAAAACAGAAAAAGGAACTTATAGAATCCGAAAACGCTGAGGAGTTCAAAATAAAGGGAGAACTTATAACGTCATATATATACATGATAGAAAAAGGTATGGAAAGTGTTGAGGTTCAGAATTTCTATGATCCTGAATACTCAAATATAACAATAACTTTAAATAAAAATCTTACTCCTTCAGAAAATGCTCAGAAATACTTTAAAAAATACAACAAGCTTAAAAATGCAAAAGTTGAAATTACACATCAGATGAGTATGACAAAAGAGGAAGTAGACTATCTCGAAAATATTATATTTTCTATAGAAAACTGTGAAAATACAAAAGAACTTAGAGATATAAGGGAAGAGCTTATAAAAACCGGTTATGTGAAATCACAGAAAAAGATTGGCAAAAAAGACAACCAGCCTTCAACTGCACCACTTGAGTTCATATCTTCTGACGGCGTAAAAATACTTGTCGGAAAAAATAACAGACAGAATGACTATCTTACACTTAGACTTGCAGACAACGATGATATATGGATGCACACAAAGGACATCCCTGGTTCTCACGTCATAGTAAAATGTGCCGGAACTGAAGTAAGTGATAAAACACTTACTGAGGCTGCTACTCTTGCTGCATACTACAGTAAAGCCAGAATGTCTGCAAAGGTTCCAGTTGATTATACAAAAAGAAAAAATGTCAAAAAACCTTCAGGTGCAAAACCTGGTATGGTTATATACGAAACAAATAATACAGCATATGTAGATCCTTCAGAGGAAGTCGTTGCATCACTAAAAATAAAGGAATAATTCAAAAGAGAGATGATAATTTTTCATCTCTCTTTTTTAATGTGAGTGAATTTATTTTGATTATATTTTCATATTTTCTTTAATTATGTAAATACGTTTGCCCCGATTTTAAATATTTCTGACTTTTTTTACAAAAAGGTATTCCATTTTAAATTTATTGTGCTAAAATTAAATATGGTAATACATTTATGTAATACAATTTTAGCAGGAGGTAGTTTACAATGAAAACTCAGAGATTAAATGCTGTTTTAGAGCAGATGAAAAAAGACGGTATCCAGCAGATGATAGTGAGTGATCCATACTCAATATTCTACTTAACTGGATTAATGCTACACACAGGAGAAAGATTATTTGCTTTATACCTAAATGTAGACGGAAACCACAAATTATTCGTTAACGAATTATTCCCAATAGAAGAAGATCTTGGTGTTGAAAAAGTTATATTCAAAGACACTGATGATTCTGTAAAAGTTGTTGCTGATAGAGTTGATCACAACGCTGTTATGGGAATAGACAAAAACTGGCCAGCTAGATTCCTTCTTGGATTAATGGAACTTGGAGCTGGAAGCAAATTCGTAAACGGTTCTTATATAATAGACAGATTAAGAATGTGCAAAGACGAAGAAGAAAAAGAATTAATGAGAAAAGCTTCTGCGTTAAATGATAAAGCTGTTGAAAAACTTGAAGCAGCTATAACTGGTGATTTAACAGAAAAACAGTTAGTAAGTGTATTAAAAGGTATATATGAAGAATTAGGAGCAGACGGACTTTCTTTCGATCCAATAATAGGATTTGCTGCAAACGGAGCTAACCCACACGGTGAGCCTGGTGACAGATACGTTAAAGAAGGAGACGCTATAATACTTGACCTTGGATGCGTTAAAGATCACTACTGTTCAGATATGACAAGAACTGTATTCTACAAATCAGTTCCTGAAAAAGGTAAAGAAATATTTGAAATAGTTCTTGAAGCTAATAAGAGAGCTATAGAAAAAGTTAAACCAGGTGTAAGATTCTGTGATATAGATGCAGCTGCAAGAGACTACATAACTGAAAAAGGTTATGGAGAATACTTCACTCACAGAACTGGACATTCTATAGGATTAGAGTGCCACGATCTTGGTGACGTTTCTGCAGTTAACACTGACGAATTAAAACCAGGTATGATATTCTCAGTTGAGCCAGGTATATATCTACCAGGAGAATTCGGTGTAAGAATAGAAGACCTTATACTAGTAACTGAAGATGGTTATGAAAATCTAAACAGCTTCAACAAAGAATTAGTTGTTGTTGGTTAATATTGAATTTAAAGGATGCTGAAATTCAGCATCCTTTTTTATTTTATGTACAAATTAAAAGAGAGATGAAAACTTCACCTCTCCTGCATATTATAAATTTTATTTCTCGATATGTTTATCTGTTCTTTTGTTTACTGTTACAATAGCCTTTTCGATTTTTCTGTTTTCTATCTTTTCAACCTTTATCCTGATGCCATGCACTGCAACCTCAATTCCAGTTGCATCTGAAGGTATTGTTCGTAGACAGCTATAAACCATTCCCGCAACAGTATCATATGGAAGATTCTCCGGAAATTCTACATCTATTTCATCCGATAAATCCGAAATAATGGTATTTCCTCTTACAGACCACTCTGTTTCAGATATTTTCAGAATATCCTTATCTTCTTCATCATCAAATTCGTCATATATATTACCAACTATTTCCTCTATAAGATCCTCCATAGTAACAATACCAGAATTATCTCCGTATTCATCTATTACTATTGCTATATGAGTTTTATTTTTCTGCATATCCTTAAAAAGAACTGCAGCTTTCATGTTGTCTGAAACAAGATATGCCGGTCTTAAAATATTTCTTATATCAAATTTATCTATGTCACATGAATTTCTAAGCCCTATGAAAAATTCTCGGGCATTCATTATACCCAATATTTCATTTTCATCATCGCCATAGACAGGGTATCTGGAATATCCATATTCTTCTATTATCTTTTCAATTTCATCCGGTTTCATATCTACAGATATAGAAATAACATCCGATTTTCTGGCCATAACAGATTTTACAACTTCATCACCGAAATCAAATACATTCTCTATCCATTCTCTTTCATCTTCTTCTATTTCTCCACTTTCCTGTCCCATACCTACCATGAGCCTTATCTCTTCCTCTGTTATCTTTTCCTCTTCTGCTTCTGTTTTCATTCCAATCAGCCTAAGTATGGTGTTTGTAGATACCGATAAAAACCACACCACTGGTCTTACTGCAGAAGATATAAACGATACCGGAACACAGGATATTTTAGCTATCTCCATCGGCTTTTGCATAGCTATTCTTTTGGGAACAAGTTCACCAAATATAAGCGTAAAATAAGAAAGTATAAGTGTTATAACGACCACAGCTATGGTATCCAGTGTCGTTTCCGGTATATTTCTTAATCCAAGATCGTTATAAACCCAATTCACTAGATATCCTGAAAAATTGTCAGCAGCAAATGCACTTCCCAGGAATCCTGCCAGTGTTATACCTATCTGTATAGTGGATAAAAATCCTGACGGATCTTCTGATATTTTAAGAAGCTTTCCAGCAGTTTTATCCCCTTCTTCATACATAGCCTTAAGCCTGGCAGTATTTACAGAGATAAGCGCTATCTCTGTCATTGCAAAAAACGCATTCAGTAGTATAAGTACCACCTGTAAAATTAATTGTCCATACATTATTATAATCTCTCCATTCTATTCAATATATTATACGTTTTAATACTCATAACCTAATATGTATACTAAAGCACTCTTTTTGAATAGATACAGTAGAGCCTATACAATTTTTTTGATATTATTGAATACCTTTTCGATTCTTCCTCGTCATCTGAGTCCATAAAATCCTCTTTCCTTTATGTTTATTTAATCTATATTATATTATATCAATAAAGTTTTTTCAAGAATTTTATATATGAAATAACTATATTTCTGCTGCATTAAGAAGTATACATCCTTCAGCTGCATAAGTTCCCATTATAGGACCTATTTCACATATAACAACTTCCTTAAATGCTTTAAGCTTTTCTATTTCAATTTTTACTTTTTCAGCTTTTTCAGGAAGATTTGAATGTCCTATAAACAGAGTCTTATTCTCTGTATTTTCCTGCTTATCAAGAAACAGAGATATAAGTTTTCTTACACTATTCCCTTCTCCTCTTGCTTTATCAAATGGATGAACAAGTCCACCCTCAACTTTTATAAGTGCTTTAAAATTAAATGTATTTATTATACTTCCAGCCAATTTACTTATTCTTCCGCCCTTTATTGCATTTTCAAGAGTCTGAAGTACTCCAAAAAATGCCTCTTTATCTATAAGTTTCATTATGGCTTTTTCTATTTCATCCGCACTTTTTCCATCTTCAGAAAGTTTAGCAGCATAATACACAAGTAAACCTTCTCCTATAGAACCACTTAATGTATCTATTACTCTTATATCTACTCCACCATCTTCATCATACATGCTTTTTGCAAGTACAGCACTATTGTATGTTCCTGAAAGTTTTGAGCTTATACTTATAACAACTACATCTGTATTCTCCTCTTTATATAAATCAAGAAATCTGTCTGGAGATGGACATGCTGTTTTTGGAAGCTGAGATTCCTGTTTCATTCTCTTATAGAAAGTATCATTATCCATTCCTACTCCCTCTTCAAATCTATCTTCACCGAATATTACATCAAGACCTATAACTTTTATACCATATTTTTCAACTATTTCTATAGGCAGGTCACTTGCACTATCTGTTATTATTCTTACTTTACTCATCTTTATTCCTCTTTCATACGTTTTTTCGGTCGGCCGACCGATTTACTTTTATTTTAATATCCTATTCCTATATTGTCAACTTATATTTATATACTGCGGATAAGTATATTTGACAGCTTTATGGTTAGATACTATAATTAAGTTATAAATTTTTAAAAGAAGGGTTTTTTTATGAAATCAAACAACAATACAAAGCAGATTATTCTTGAGTCTGCATCTAAACTTATAGCAAAACAGGGCGTTAAAAGTACAAGCCTTGCAGATATAGCGAAATATTCTAATATAAGCAAAGGTACACTTTATTACTACTATTCTTCAAAATACGATATTATAGCTGATATAGCAGATACTCATCTTGAAATAATTACAAAGGCTGTACTCGACTGTGTAAAAAATGTTACCGGCGATGAAGATACATTCAGTCTTGTTCAGGTAATAGTTGATAGAATATCCACTATATCATCTACCGGCAGAATACATATGTACCTTATATGTGAAGCAATTACTGAAAATGAAGCTCTAAGACTTCAGTTTGCTGAAAAATACAGAGAATGGAGATTCACTTTAAGAGAGGAACTTATAAAGGCTTTCGGTGGTATTAAAGATGAGAGAGAAATAGAGGCCTTATCTTTTCTTCTTATATCAGTAGTCGATGGACTTGTTATGCAGAGCCTTCTCAAAGCTGAAAATATTCCATATTCGGATATTGCAAAATGTCTTGTAGATACAATAGTTACAAAAAAAACACGTGATTAATCACGTGTTTTTCTATTTATATATACAAACTGTATTATATTTTATATAATTATTTCAAAAATTAATATCTGTTTCTTTTGTACCTCAGGATTCCAATTTTTTCTCTTACTTTATCAAGATCTGTTTCAAGGATACAAGCCGCTGATATAACTATAAAAGCTCCCAGTAACTGTATCTCAGACATTGTTTCTCCAAATATTATAAATGCGAATACACTTCCAAGTATTGGTTCAAGTGATACAAGTATACTTGTAACCTGAGTTTCTATATACTCTGTAGATTTAACATAGAATGTACTTGCTATGAATGTAGATAATACCGCTATTGCGAATGCGTTTATGATTACTCTTACTGAATAGACTCCTGTAAATGCAGAGGCAATATTTGAAAAATCTGCAAAGAATGAAAGTACTATTGTACTTGATATAAATCCATATACAAGTATAGAATCCTTTGAATATTTACCTTCAAAGAATCTTGGAATAACTATCTGCATTGCAAATGTTATACCATTTATAAGTCCTGCTGCAACTCCTATAACATCAAGGTTATTTCCACCTGTAGATATTACATCTGATATACATACACATCCAAGTATGCACATTATTATTACTGCAACTTTTTTCTTTGTCATCTTGTCCTTAAATATTACTGCACCAAATATACTTACCCAGATAGGATTTGTAAACATAAGAACTGTTGCCACTGATATAGGTACTCTTGCAACCGATACATTATATGTCATGAATCCAAGCACAAAACATATTATTCCATATACCGCTCCAGCTACAACTGCTCCTATTCCACTTTTTAAATCTTCAGGCTTTCTTATAAGCATATATATAAAGAAAAGAACTCCAGCTACAGAACATCTTATAAATGCTATATCCATAGCAGAAAGACCTGAATTAGAAAGAATTCTACTGTTTATACCCATAAGCCCCCAGAAAGTAGTTGCTATAAGTACAAGCATAATACCTTTTCTTCTGTCTTCCAAAGAATATACCCCCTTTTTTTCTGCACATTAAAGAAGTGCCCCGAATAAACGAAACACTTCTTTATATTTTATACTCACATTATAGTATATTTTATAGATTTTTCCAATACCTGATAGTATTATTTTTTAGTTACTTTTATACCAGTCATATGGTCGTTTAAGTTGTGCTGTTCAAGAGTTGAATCTTCTACTCTGTTAAGCTCAACTGCAAGAGTTTCTGACTTGATATAGTCTTCAAATGCTGCTACAGCTTTTGCTATTTCATCATCTGAACAGTAGTCTATTACTATATTGTCAAGAACCTCAAAGTTTGCTGCTTTTCTAAGCTGCTGAACTTTAGATACAAATTCTCTTGCATAACCTTCATTTATAAGTTCTTCGTTAAGCTCAGTATCAAGTATTACGAATAGGTTATTCTGCATTGATACGTTGAATCCTTCTTTTGCTGTTATGTTTACAAGAACATAATCCTTACCAAATTCGAAGTCTTCTCCTGAAAGGTTAACTGTAAGCTTTTCACCTGCTTCAAGTTTTGCAACTGTATCATGTGCATTAAGTTCAGTAAGAGCTTTTCCAAACTCGTTTACTTTCTTACCAAGCACTGATCCAACTTCTCTGAAGTTTGGTTTTAAGCTGTAGTTCATGTATTCGCTAAGGTCTTTTGCAAATACAACTTCTTTAACGTTAAGCTCTTCTTTTATTATATCTATAAGATCTGAAAGAACTTCTTCGTATTTACCGTCTATTAATACTTCTTTTAGAGGCTGACGAACTTTTATTCTTGAGTTTTCTCTTGAAGCTCTACCTAATGTTACAAGGTTTTTAGCAAGGTCCATTTTTTCCTCAAGTTTTTCATCTATAAGCTCTTTATTACATCTTGGATATGATGCAAGATGTACTGATTCCTCTCCTGTAAGATTTCTGTACATTTCTTCTGATAGATAAGGAGCAAATGGAGCTATTACTCTACATAACTCAGTAAGAACTTCATATGTAGTGTTGTATACTGATTTCTTGTCTTCAGTAAGCTCTGTTTCCCAGAATCTTCTTCTAGATCTTCTTATATACCAGTTAGAAAGGTCATCATTTATGAATTCCTGTATTCTTCTTATAGTTTTGTTTACCTCAAATATTTCAAGGTTTTCTTCTATTTCAGCCTTAAGGTTGTTGAACTTAGATAGTATCCATCTGTCTAGTTCTGATCTGTCTTTGTATTCAACGAAGAAGTCAGCAGGATTTATTCCATCTGTATTCGCATATAGAGTGAAGAAGTTATATACGTTCTTCATTGTTCCTATAAACTTAGACTGAACTTCTTTTAATCCATCAAGGTCGAATCTTATTGGAGTCCATGGTGGAGAAACGTATAGAAGATACCATCTTAAGGCGTCTGCACCATACTCATCGAACAATTCGAATGGGTTAACTGTATTTCCTCTTGATTTTGACATTTTCTTACCGTCTTTATCAAGTACAAGGTCGTTTACAAGTACATTTTTGTAAGGAGCTTTTCCAGTTACAAATGTAGATACCGCAAGTAATGAGTAGAACCATCCTCTTGTCTGGTCTATACCTTCACAGATATAATCTGCAGGGAATAACTCATCAAAGTTTTCCTTGTTTTCAAATGGATAGTGATGCTGTGCAAATGGCATTGATCCTGAATCGAACCAGCAGTCTATAACGTCTTTAACTCTTGTCATAGGCTTACCACATTTTGGACACTTAAGATGTATTTCATCTACATATGGTCTATGAAGTTCTACAGTTTTTGGATCTATATCTTCTATTGCCATATCTGCAAGTTCCTGTCTAGAACCTACTGATTCAGTGTTTCCACATTCACATCTCCACATTGGAAGAGGAGTTCCCCAGTATCTACTTCTTGATATAGCCCAGTCCTTTAATTCTTCTAGCCAGTTTCCAAATCTTCCCTGACCTACGAATTCAGGATACCAGTTTACTGTATTATTGTTTTCTATTAATTTATCTTTAAGTTTAGTCATCTCTATATACCAGCTTGGTTTAGCGTAGTATACAAGTGGAGTCTGACATCTCCAGCAGTGAGGATAGTTGTGTGCAACTTTCTCTTTGCTGAATAATTTATTTTCTTTTGCTAACCATTTTATTATTTCAACATCTAGTCCTTCTTCCATTACGAATTTACCTTTCCATGGAGTGGCAGTAAATTCACCGTTTTCATCAACCGGCTGAAGAACTGGAAGTCCGTATTTTTTACCACAGTTGTAGTCGTCTTCCCCGAATGCTGGTGCTGTATGAACTATACCAGTACCATCTTCAGTTGTTACATAATCTGCACATGTAACGAAGAATGCTTTTTTGTCTGGCTGAACAAAATCCATAAGCTGTTCATATTCAACATACTCAAGATCTTTACCAAGCATTTTTTCTACAACTTCATATTCAGTATCCTTCATTACCTTTTCGGCTAAAGGTTCTGCAAAATAATAGTATTCATCCACATCTGCAGGTTTAACTTTAAGATAAGTAACCTCTGGATTTACTGTTAATGATACGTTTGAAGGAAGAGTCCATGGAGTAGTTGTCCATGCAAGGAAGTACTCATTTTCAGTTCCTTTTCTCTTGAATTTAGCAACTAATGTATTGCTCTTAACTTCTTTATACCCCTGTGCAACCTCATGTGAAGCAAGTCCTGTTCCACATCTTGGACAGTAAGGAAGTATTTTATGTCCTTCGTACATATATCCTTCTTTGTTGAATTTATTAAGTATCCACCAAACTGATTCTATATAATCATTGTCTAGTGTTATATATGGATTATCAAGGTCAACTTCATAAGCCATTCTTTCTGTCATATTTCTCCACTGTTTTTCAAATGTGAAAACAGATTCTCTACATTTATCACAGAATTCAGCTATTCCGTAATCTTCTATTGCCTGTTTATCTGCAAGTCCAAGTTCTTTTTCAACCTGTATCTCAACTGGAAGACCGTGAGTATCCCAACCAGCTTTTCTTTTTACCTGGTATCCACACATTGTTTTATATCTACATACCCAGTCTTTAAGTGTTCTTGCAACAACGTGGTGTATTCCAGGGTTTCCGTTTGCTGTAGGAGGTCCCTCAAAAAATACGAAACTTGGATCGTTTTTACCTTTTTCAAGTGTTTTTTCAAGTATATTGATGTCCTGCCAGTAATCAAATACTTTTGCTTCAGCGTCTTTTACAGACGTGTCTACTAATGGTTTAAATTTTTCCATTCTCATCACCCTTTCTTAAAAATTCTATTCTTAATCCAGTAATTTTTCATAACATTAAAAAAGCCCCTTTGTATTTCTACAAAGGGACGAATTTATCGCGTTACCACCCTAATTCCATACAGCCGCATAAAACTGAACTGTACAGCACTCATATGTATAACGGTACATTACCGGAGAGACTTAATCGGATAATCCTTTCAGCCTTCAGCTCAGAAGTGATATTCAGATACATATATTTTCCGGTTCTCAGCAATCCCGGTTCTCTGTAAAAATAATCCTGTAACCTACTGTCTTCGTCAAAGCCTTTAAGATTTATTTGCTTTCTATACTTTGAAATTGTATAACAAATTGTCAGAATAGTCAATATCATTTTTAAAATTTTTCTTTATTTTACACTATTTTTATATTATACCAATGATATTTATTTAACTATATATTAAATATACTTTCCGGAGAATCTTTTTCCTCTTCTTTTATTTCTATTTCCATTGCAGATGTTGGATGTACATCATCCTCAACCTCAAATCCGTCATCATGCATAGATTCTTCCTCATCATATGATTCCATAGCACTTCTCCACTCATATTTGCTTATAAGTGTAGTGTCTATATTTGAACACATTTCATCTATATTTCTAAGTTCACCTTCAAGAAGTGCTGTAAACTTATTTTTAAATATCTTAAATTCAGAAAGAAGATTGTCGTATTCTTTTCTTATCTCTATAACACGCCCATTTGCCTCATCTATTCTCTGTTTTCCTCTGAATTCAGCTTCTTCAACTATTATTCTAGCCTTTTTATTTGCAGCAGATGTAGTATCCTCAGCCGCAGTCTGAGCTGTTATAAGAGTTTCTTTTAAAGTATCCTCTATATTAGTATACTTATCAAGCTGCTCATTATACATTTTAACTCTTTCTCTAAGCGCCTCATTTTCTCTCATAAGACTCTCATAATCTACTTTTATCCGGTCAAGGAAATCATACACCTCATCGCAGTTAAATCCTCTTACCGATTTTTTAAACACTTTTTCTTCTATTTCCTGTGGAGTAATCATTATAAACCTCCCTGATTATAATATTATTTTAGATTTAAGCTTTATTCGTCCTTTTTTTGTTATCTCTCCAATTTCAGATATTTCCGCTCTTCCTTTTCCTCTTACAGATAAAAGATCCCCGGAAACAACCTGCTTTGAAGCAGATACTATCGGTTCATAATTTAGATGAACTCTTTCAGCTTTTATATATTTAAGACTTTCCTGTCTTGATATATTATAAATTCCACTTATAACACAATCTATCCTATCTGAAGATATTGTACATCCTGTTTCCTTGTATTTTTTTTCAGATGGAATTATTTGTTCTCGTGAAATTTCTTTCACTGATACATTATTTCTTCCTACTTTTTCAAGATTCATTATTATAAAATCCGCTATGTCAGGGCTTACTATTATCTGACAGAATTTTTCATGAATCAGAATATCACCAATTTTTTCTCTTTTTATTCCAAGACCCAAAACTGATCCCAGATAATCTTTATGTGATACAGCTCTGAATCTGAAATCCCCTTCTATTTGAAGATATCTTAGACCTTCATCTATATCCTCGTACTCCATATAAAACGGGTATATAAACACTATTTTTCTTTCAGCACCCTCATATCCACCATCAGTTGTATATTTTATATCAGATTCTGAATTAAGTATCGCTTCCGCATTTCTTGTCTCATACGGGTTCATGAATTCAGTAAATCTTATATCATAGTTTTTAAGAGTTCCATTTGCTTTATCTATAACTCTGAACATTTTATTTTTAAGGTCTATGTCCTTTATATGTCCCGTAAGTCTATTTTTATCCATTAGATTAACCGCCCTTTGACAAACATAAGTATTATTATTGCTACTACAGGAGAAAAATCTACTGGACCGTCATAGTATTTATACATAACTCTCCTGATAGGACCCTCTATAGGTTCTGTGATATCATCCATTATTTTATATATTCTGCTCTGTCTGGTAGACGGAACCCATGACATAAAGCTCTTTATTACGATTATCCACGATATTATATCAACAAGATATGCTATGGATATTCTTAGTATTGTCATATCACTTCACTCCCCTGTTTTATTTCTGCCATGGGAATAAGGCTCTGCTTTCAAGTTCCTTCTTAACATTCGCATCAATATCCACATTGTTTGGAGCTATTATGAATATTGTTCCTGTAACTTTCTGTATGCTTCCTTCAAGTACATATACTGCACCGTTTATAAAATCAAATATTGATTTTTTCACAGATGAAGACACTACATCATCAAGATTTACAACTACTGTCTTTTTCTGTTTAAGACTATCCGCTATCTGTGCAACGTCTTCATATATTTTTGGAGCATATATTACAACTTTCATTGTATGATGCATGTTTACAACATTATTTACTGGAGCAGGCTGAATAGCTTCATATGAATCATCTTCATCCTCTATTTCTTCAGTTTCTTCGTATTCATCCTCATATTCATAATCATCTTCATATTCATCTGTGAACATTTTTTTCATTTTATCAATAACTTTATTAGCCATTATATTTCCTCCCGGTTATTGTTTTTTATCATAATCTCTTTTTCCAAATATAGCTGTTCCTATTCTTACCATTGTGGCTCCTTCTTCAATGGCAATTTCAAAATCATTTGTCATTCCCATAGACAGCTCTTTCATTTCAACATTTTCAATATTTTCATTATCAATTTTTTCTGATAGCTCTTTTAAACCTCTGAATACCCGTCTGATTTCATCTTCTGATGCATCAAACGGTGCCATAGTCATAAGTCCTTTTATTTTTACATACTGACAGTTTTCTGAGATATATTTTATTATAGACATAGCTTCCTCAGGAGATACACCATGTTTACTTTCTTCACCAGATATATTTACCTGAACAAGACAATCCATCTTTATATCTTTTGACTGAGCTCTCTTGTTTATTTCTTCGGCAAGAGATATACTTTCAATGGAATGTATCATACATGCCTTGTCTATTATATATTTTACCTTATTTTTCTGCAGAGTACCTATCTGATGCCATTTTACTGCATCTCCAAGAATTTCGTATTTTCTGGAAAGTTCCTGAGGCTTATTTTCACCTGCAGATTCTATTCCCGCTTCTATAGCTTCCTCAACTCTATCTGTATCAACTGTTTTTGTAACTGCTATCAGCTTTATATCATTATAATTTCTTCCCGCTTTTTCAGCTGAAGCTTTGATTCTTTTATTTATCTCATAAAGATTTTCCTTTATTGTACCCAAGATATCACCTGCTATCCATAAATTTTATATACATCTAGTAACTATTATACCAAATTTACAGACTATTGTACTAATTTAATCAATACTTTTCTAATAAGTTACCTATTTTGAACTTTTTTTATAACTTAGGCCAACCTGCTCAACCTCATGTTTCTTTTCTCTCATCATAAGTCCAACAATGGCGTCCTTAGGATCTACATTCTCATGAAGTACTGCATATATGGCATTTGTTATCGGCATATCTACACCAATCTTTTCAGCCACATCGTGAGCAACTTCTGTTGCAGTTATTCCTTCCACTACCATTTTTACCTTTTCAAGAGTTTCCTCCACACTGTATCCCTCTCCTATAAGGATACCAGCTCTTCTGTTTCTACTGTGCATACTTGTGCATGTAACTATAAGGTCTCCTATACCCGAAAGTCCTGTAAATGTAACAACCTCTGCACCCATAGCTGTACCAAGTCTGCTTATTTCAGCAATACCTCTTGTCATAAGTGCTGCCTTTGTATTGTCTCCAAATCCAAGCCCATCACATATACCTGCTCCAAATGCAATTATATTTTTCAGTGCTCCACCAAGTTCAACACCTATAAGATCAGGATTTGTGTACACTCTAAGTTTTGGAGACATAAAATAATCCTGTACTATTTCAGCTTTTTCTATATCTTCAGATGCTACAACTACAGTTGTAGGAAGATCTCTTGCCACTTCTTCAGCATGAGAAGGTCCTGAAAGCATAACATAAACATTTTGCGGAAGTTCCTCTTTACAAACCTCTGAAAGTCTCTTTCCACTTCCTTTTTCAAGACCTTTTGCTACGTTTACAAGTATCTGATCATCTTTAACTATTCCTTTTATCTGTCTGCAAAGACTTCTTACAGCCTGAGAAGGAACAGCCATAACTACCATTTTACATTCTTCTACAGCTTCTTTTATATCGTCTGTTACAGTAAGATTGCTTGGAAAAAGTACTCCCGGAAGATATTCTGTATTTTCTTTTGTCCTGTTTATTTTTTCAGCCTGTTCGCTTCTTCTTGACCACATCACTACCTCGTATCCTTTTTTAGCAAGGCTAAGAGCAAGTGCTGTTCCCCAACTTCCAGTTCCAAGTACACATAGTTTTTCCATAACAAACACCACCTAATTTTATTTATTCTTTTTCTTATCTCCTATTTTACTTTCAGTTCCGTTTATCAGCCTTTTTATGTTAGCTCTATGAGTATATATTACTGATGCAGATAAAAATAATGTAACTAAAAGGCCTGATACATTGTGCTTATAAAGCATTATAAAAGGTGAACATGATATTCCCACTACAGAACCAAGAGATACATATTTTGTAACCTCTACTATCACTATAAATATTCCAAGGCAGGTTAATGCTGCTACAGGATTTACTGCAAGCATAGCTCCAAGAGATGTAGCAACACCTTTTCCTCCTCTAAATCCAAGAATTGCAGGCCAGTTATGACCGGATACAACCGCAACTACAGCTATATATTTTGCTGTCATAACATCTACTTTCATCGCATCCGCAATCAGACCTGCTATAAGTACAGATAATGTTCCTTTTAGTACATCACCTATAAAAGTCATGGCCCCTGCTTTTTTCCCAAGTGTTCTCATTACATTAGTAGAACCTGCATTTCCAGATCCCTGAGTTCTTATATCAACACCAGTCATTCTTTTTGCTATTATATATGAAGTCGATATATTTCCAAGTAAATATCCTATAATCGCTATAAGAATATAACTAAACATTTTTACTTTAAACCCCCGATATTATCTTTTTTTCTGTCTGTATTCAAATCTTATTGAAGTACCCTCAAATCCAAAGTTTTCTCTTATTCTGTTTTCAAGGTATCTCTGATATGAGAAATGTGTAAGTTCCTTGTCATTTATAAACAGAGTTATCTTTGGAGGTTTTATATCTGTCTGTGCTCCATAGTATATTTTCAGTCTCTTACCTTTATCAGATGGTGGCTGATTAAGCATTACAGCTTCTCCTATAACTTCATTAAGCGCTGAAGTAGATATTCTCTTTGCATACTCTGATGCCACAAAATCAACTGTTTCAAGTATTTTATTCATTCTCTTATTTGTAAGAGCTGATACAAACAGTATCGGTGCATATGACATGAATGGGAATTTTGATCTTATATCATCTGTATATTTTTTTACTGTATGATTATCTTTTTCTACAAGATCCCATTTATTTATTACAAATATACATGCCTTTCCTTCATCATGAGCTATACCGGCAACCTTCGTATCCTGCTCTGTAACACCTTCATTGGCATCTATTACTATAAGTACGACATCTGCTCTATCAACTGCACTCATGGCTCTTATAACACTGTATTTTTCTATATTTTCATATATCTTGCTTTTTCTTCTAAGTCCTGCAGTATCTATAAGAAGATAATTCTGCCCATTCTTCTCAAAATATGTATCTACAGCATCTCTTGTAGTACCTGCTATCGGACTGACTATAACCCTGTCTTCACCAAGTATGTTATTAAGTATTGAACTTTTACCTGCATTTGGCTTACCAGTTATTGCAACTCTTATTGTATCCTCGTCAACCTCAGTATTAAGTCCTTCAGGGAAGTTTGCAACTATCTCATCAAGAAGATCTCCAAGTCCCATACTGTTTGCTCCTGATATCGCATGTGGTTCACCTAATCCAAGTTCATAAAAATCATATATATTGTCGTACTGACTCATACTGTCTATCTTGTTTACTACAAGTATTACAGGTTTATTTGTTCTTCTAAGAGTTTCAGCTATCTCTCTGTCAGCTGCTGTTACTCCCTGTTTTCCATCTACCACCATAAGTATTACATGAGCCATATCCATTGCAAGATTTGCCTGATTTCTCATCTGAGATACTATTATATCGTCGCTTTTCGGCTCTATACCACCAGTATCTATAAGAGTGAAATATTTATTAAGCCATTCAACTTCTGTAAATATTCTATCTCTTGTAACACCCGGTGTATCTTCTACTATAGATATTCTTTTTCCAGCAAATTTATTGAATATTGTCGATTTTCCTACGTTTGGTCTTCCTACAACCGCAACTATCGGTCTGTTCATATCTGACATATTATCATCTCCTTTTTATTTTATATTTTCTATTTAAGTATCTTTTCGACAAAATCTTTTCCGTTGTTTTCTGATGCTACAACCTCTACTCCAAGTATTTTCTCAAGTTCTTCAAGTGTAACATCGTCAAGGAATATTTCCTCATCAGCTTTCATCATACTTCTCGTTATATAAAGAGTTTCACCTTTTTCCACATCTGAAAGCTGTTTTATTAAATCCTGAGCTGTTATAAGACCTGATACAGTTATAGTCTCTCCCCAGAATTCATTTCTTATCTTATACACATTTATTTTTATCTGAGGAAATCTACTCATCACAAGTTCCGCCATTTCACATATAAATTCATATGCCGAAGAACCTGTCGCTATTGAAACAGTTTTTTCTCTGACATCAAATTCTTCAGGAATATTTTTTAATTCATATTTTATTTCTTCTCCCAGTTTTCTTATCATACCTACGCCGTCTTCAAACTGAAGAAATCCCTCATATGAATCGTAATCCGGAAGTTCTCTTTCTGCAATTATATAAAGTTCATCCGACATAAAAGCAAATCTAGAACCGAATTTATCAAAACATTTCTTCTGAAGCCCCTCAACAAGATCTATCGCTTCATTTGCTGTATCCTTGTTGAATATTTCAAGGTGTGGCAAATGTTCTCTGTGTTTTGTTATTCCTACAGGAACTATTGCTACACTATTTACATTCGGATACAATGCCGAAAGATCATTTATAGTTCTTTCAAGCTCTTTTCCGTCGTTTACTCCAGGGCATAGAACTATCTGACAGTTCATCGTTATACCGGCATCTGCAAGTCTTTCCATGATGCCATAGACTTTTCCGGCAAATCTGTTTGTTATCATTTTCTGTCTAAGTTCAGGATTAGTCGTATGTACTGATATATTTATAGGACTTATTCTATATCTTATTATATCATTTATATCCTGCTCACTCATATTTGTAAGCGTTATAAAGTTTCCCTGCAGAAAAGAAAGTCTTGAATCGTCATCCTTGAAATAAAGAGTTTCTCTCATACCCTTTGGAAGCTGATCTATAAAACAGAACATACACTTATTTCTACAGCTTTTTGCTTTATCTATTATAGGATTTGTAAATTCTATTCCAAGTTCTTCGTCAAATTCCTTTTCAATCTCATATACTACTCTCTCACCGTTCTTTGTCTCTATTTCAAGCTCTATGTAGTCATCATCTGTAAGAAATCTGTACTGTATAATATCTTTTACTTTTTCCCCGTTTACAGATATAAGTATATCTCCTATTTCTATATCAAGTTCCTCTGCTATACTGCCCGGATATACTCTGCTTATAATATTATTCGAATTTTTTACATTTACTTCCATTTGTTTCACCATCCTTCCATTTTAGTTTGTATATTTAAAATATATTATTATTCAAAGACACAAGATATCATTTTATGATAACATTTTTAATAAAAATATTCAATACTGTCAACTATTTATAACACAGGTTATCGTTTTTTAAATTATTTTTATATATTTTAGAAATTTCTGATTCTTTCACTTTAATATAAAATCTCTGTTTATGATATATTGTATTTTCCATAAAAAAAGAGCCACAGTAAATCTGTGACTCTTTTATGCTTATATATTCAGCTATTATACTAATCTTTTGTAAGACTCGTATCTTTCTTTAGCGTTCTGTTCTGCCTGAGCGAATAACTCTTCAGCTTCTTCTGGGAACTGTTTAGCTATTGCTGAGTATCTAGTCTGTTTCATTATGAAATCTCTGAAAGATTCAGTTGGCTCTTTTGAATCAAGTGAGAATGGGTTCTTACCTTCTTCTTTAAGCTCTGGATTGAATCTGTATAAATGCCAGTATCCACAATCAACAGCCTGTTTTTCGTTAGCTATAGTTCTTCCCATACCTTCTCTTAAACCATGGTTTATACATGGAGCATAGCATATGATTAGAGATGGTCCGTGATGAGCTTCAGCTTCTGTTATAGCTTTCATGAACTGGTTCTTATCAGCACCTATAGCAACCTGAGCTACATATACGTTTCCGTAAGACATAGCCATCATACCAAGGTCTTTCTTTCTAGATCTCTTACCAGCAGCAGCGAATTTAGCCATAGCAGCAACTGGAGTAGCTTTAGAAGCCTGTCCACCAGTGTTAGAGTAAACTTCTGTATCGAATACAAGTACGTTTACATCTTCACCCTGAGCAAGAACGTGGTCTAATCCACCGTAACCGATGTCATAAGCCCAACCGTCTCCACCAAGTATCCACTGAGATCTCTTAGCTAAGAAGTCTTCTCTATCTTTTATATTCTTAACAGCAGCTGCAACTTCTTCATCAGCCATGCAAGATTCGCACATTCCGTTTACTAATGCAGCAACCTTAGCTGAAGCTTCTTTGTTTGCAACACCGTCTTCTTTAGTTTCTAACCAAGCGTTTAATACCGCTTTTGATTCTTCATCATGAGCTTTTTCAGCAAGAACTTTTATGTCTTCTGCTAATTTAGCTCTCATCTGGTTAACAGCTATATGCATACCAAATCCGTACTCTGCGTTGTCCTCGAATAATGAGTTTGCCCAAGATGGACCTTTACCTTCGTGGTTGCAAGTGTAAGGAGTTGATGGTGCAGATCCTCCCCATATAGAAGAACATCCTGTAGCATTTGCTATCATCATTCTGTCACCAAATAACTGAGTTATAACTTTTATGTATGGAGTTTCTCCACATCCTGCACATGCACCTGAGAACTCTATAAGTGGCTGTCTGAACTGAGAACCTTTTACAGTGTTAACGTTCATTATATCACCTTTTGGAGCTACTTTAGTAGTATCAACTGCATATTCCCAGTTAGCTATTTCAGCATCCTGAGTTCCAAGAGGAAGCATTTCTAAAGCTTTGTTAGGAGCTGGACATATGTCAGCACAGTTTCCACATCCTGTACAGTCAAGTGGAGATACCTGCATTCTGTACTGTAATCCTTCGAATCCTTTACCTATAGCTTTCTTAGCTGCAAATCCTTCTGGAGCATTCTGTAATTCTTCTTCAGTTACAAGAACTGGTCTTATACAAGCGTGTGGACATACAAATGCACACTGGTTACACTGTATACAGTTGTCAACTTTCCATTCAGGAACGTCTACTGCTATACCACGTTTTTCGTAAGCTGCAGTACCACATGGGAATGTTCCGTCTGGATATTCTTCAAATGTACTTACAGGTAGGTCATTACCTTTCTGTGCAGTCATTGGTCTTAATATGTTTTTGATGAATGCTGGTTCGCATACTTCTTCTTTTTCTGCGTCAACAGCAGTTTTCCAAGATTCTGGAACTTCAACTTTAACTAATGCATTTATACCTGCATCAACAGCCTGGAAGTTCATGTCAAGAACTTTCTGTCCTTTTTTACCGTAAGATTTAACTATTGATTCTTTTAAGTGTTCAACAGCTTCATCTAGAGGTATTATTTCAGCTAGTTTGAAGAAAGCAGCCTGCATTATCATGTTTATTCTGTTTCCAAGACCTAT
Source organism: Peptacetobacter hominis (assembly GCF_006861675.1). Taxonomy (GTDB): domain Bacteria; phylum Bacillota; class Clostridia; order Peptostreptococcales; family Peptostreptococcaceae; genus Peptacetobacter; species Peptacetobacter hominis. The sequence continues at coordinate 44,358 of NZ_SGJB01000010.1, forward strand.
TTCTTTTCCTAACTGTACAGCGTTAACTGTATAGAAGTTTATATCATTATTAGCTATATACTGTTTCATTGAAGCTGGAAGATTTTCTTCTAATCCTTCCTGATCCCATATAGTGTTAAGTACGAATGTACCACCTTTTTTAAGTCCTTTTAATAGGTCATACTGATGTACATATGACTGGTTGTGACATGCTATATAGTCAGCTTCGTCTATTAAGTAAGTTGATCTGATTGGAGTATCACCAAATCTTAAGTGAGACATAGTTATACCACCAGATTTTTTAGAGTCATAATCGAAGTAAGCCTGAGCGTATTTGTCAGTGTTATCTCCTATTATTTTTATAGCCTGTTTGTTTGCACCAACAGTACCATCTGATCCAAGACCCCAGAATTTACATCTTACAGTACCTTTTGAAGTTATTCTGAAATCGTCAGCAACTTCTAGAGATGTATTAGTTACATCGTCTACTATACCTACTGTAAACTGGTTCTTTGGACATTCTGAAGTAAGATTGTCGTAAACAGCTTTTAACTGAGCTGGAGTAGTGTCTTTTGATCCTAATCCATATCTTCCACCTATTATCATAGGAGCATTTTCTTTTCCGTAGTATATATCTCTTACGTCTAAGTATAGAGGATCTCCAGTTGCACCTGGCTCTTTAGTTCTGTCTAATACACATATTCTTTCTACTGTAGAAGGCATTGCTTTTAAGAAATGCTCTGTAGAGAAAGGTCTGTATAGATGAACTTTAACACATCCGTATTTTCCACCTTCAGCGTTTAATTTATCTATAGTTTCTTCTAGTGCTTCAGTAACTGAACCCATAGCAACTACTACATATTTAGCATCTTCTGCTCCATAGTAATCAAATAGGCTGTGTTTTCTTCCTGTTATAGCACTTACCTTTTCCATATATTTTTCTACTATACCAACCATGTTGTTGTAGTATTTGTTTGATACTTCTCTTGTCTGGAAGTATATATCAGGGTTCTGAGCAGTACCTCTAGTTACAGGATGGTTTGGAGATAAAGCTTTATCTCTGAATGCCTGAACTGCTTCCATATTTAATAATGAAGCGTAGTCTTCATTTTCAAGTAATTCAACTTTCTGTATTTCGTGAGAAGTTCTGAATCCATCGAAGAAATGAACGAATGGAAGACTTCCTTCTATTGCTGCAAGATGAGCTACTGGAGCTATATCTGCAACTTCCTGTACAGAACCTGAAGCAAGTAAACAGCATCCAGTCTGTCTAGCTGCCATAACGTCCTGATGGTCACCGAATATTGATAATGCCTGAGATGCTAAAGCACGAGCAGATACGTGGAATACTCCTGGAAGTAATTCCCCTGCAACTTTATACATATTAGGTATCATTAATAATAATCCCTGAGATGCTGTAAATGTAGATGTTAAAGCACCTGCCTGTAATGAACCGTGGAATGCACCAGCTGCACCAGCTTCTGACTGCATTTCAACTACATTAACTTTCTGACCGAATACATTTTTTCTTCCCTGAGAAGCCCACTCATCAACTAATTCAGCCATTGTTGATGATGGTGTTATTGGGTATATAGCTGCAACATCTGTAAATGCATAGGCAACATGAGCTGCGGCAGTATTCCCATCAACAGTTTTCATAAATTTTGCCATGATTAAAATATCCTCCTTGATAGTTTCAATAAGGCTTGTCTTCTAAAGGCAAGTCTATCTCTGACTTATATATCATATGCAGTTCTTTTTATTCCACTGCATATTTTACAGTATATAAATTTTTACTTCCTTACTATAATACTACAAAACATTCTAAAATCCAACCATTTTTTCAGAATATTTAATATCGTATACAATGTTCGTTATTAATTTAATTATTTAAATTATTCAGCTATAAGTTCAACTAAATCTCCATTTTTAACGCCTGCTGCATTTCCTTCTTCCATGTCAACATGCATTTCTAATTTGAAGCTGTCTTTTGCTCTTACTAGAACATTTTCAAATATAAGACCTCTTGGTCCTTCTGTTCTTACTTTTACTATGTCTTTATCTTTTACTCCGAACTTAGCAGCGTCTTCATTGCTCATGTGTATATGTCTTGAAGCAACTATTACACCTTTTTCAAGTTCAACTTCACCTGCAGGTCCTACAAGTTTAAGTCCTGGAGTTCCTTCTATATCTCCTGACTCTCTGATTGGAGCTTTTATTCCTAGAGGGAAACAGTCTGCTAAAGATACTTCAACCTGAGTTTCTGGTCTAGCTGGTCCAAGTACTCTAACTGTCATTTTTCCTTTAGGTCCTACTATATCTACTTTTTCCTCACATGCATACTGTCCTGGCTGAGAAAGATCTTTGAATTTTACAAGTTCATGACCTTTTCCAAATAGGGCATCTATATGCTCCTGTGATAAATGTATATGTTTGTTTGATAATGCTATTGGTAATTTCATTTTAAACCTCCCACTGTATATACTTCATAATACATTATACAAAATATCTCTTTTAAAATCAAATCATCTATTTCGGATTTATGTTTTTTTCTCAGATTTTTTCTTCAGTATTTAAAGCCATTTTTATATTAAAATTTATTTATATATATTTTTTTCTATAGTTTGTTTTATATCAGAATTGCAATTAAGATCTATTTCAAACTGTCCTACACTGTATTCTCCACATGGCAGAATAAACATATTCTTTCCAAAGCTGCTTTTTTTATCTCTTTTTATAAGTTTTTCAATCTCATCATAGGAAGAATCTATATTTATATCTTCTATATCAAATTTTCTTATTGTAGCATAGAATTTATCCGCATATTCTTTTTTTATGTATCCTTTCAGCAATGAATACTCAAACGCCATTTTCATTCCATATATGACAGCTTCACCATGACTTATTCCAGCCAGCAACTCTATCGCATGTCCAAATGTATGACCAAAATTAAGTATTTTTCTAAGTCCACATTCACATTCGTCAGATTTCACTATTCCTGCTTTAAACTCAGAACAGTTCCATATAATCTGAAACAGCACTTCCTCATCTGAATTAATTATCCTGTCAGAGTTTTCCATTATATAATCCATAAGTTTCCCGTCATCATCCATTATTGCAGAATATTTTATTACTTCACCTATTCCGCTTATCATTTCTCTTTTCGGAAGAGTTTTTAGAACCTCTGTGTTTATATATGTAAACAATGGCTGTTTAAATGCTCCTATTGTATTCTTGTGAGTTGATGTATCTATTCCCGTTTTTCCACCTATCGAAGCATCCACCTGTGCAAGAAGAGTTGTCGGTAAATTTATATAATCAATACCTCTCATATATGTAGCTGCTGCAAATCCTGATATATCAGTGCAGACTCCTCCTCCAAATGCTATAACAAGTGATTTTCTGGTCATATTTGCCTCTGAAAATGAATTTATCAGCTTTTCATACTGTATTATATTCTTATTTTCTTCTCCTGGTTTTATCAGTGTAACCTCATAATTTAAGTTATATTTATCCATTGATTTTTTCAGAAAATCAAAACACTTGGGGTAGATATTTGAATCAGTAACAATCATAAATTTATCATATCTTTCTTCTTTTTTTAACTCATTAAGAAGAACTGCAAACATATCATAGTTTCTGTCTATAAACACTCTGCAAATTTCATTTCCTGCATCCACCATATTATTCATCTCCCCTCTTAAGTTTTTCTATTTGTTCGGCATAGTTTTCTGCCTCAGACAAAAGCTTCTTCCTGAAATCTTCATTTTCTAAATATCCTATCCTGTCACTGGATGTCATTTTTATATTTGAAGACGATCTTGAATTTATACTTCTAAAGAAAAAATCCATAGTTATATCATACCCACCAAACTGCGTATCATAACTATCTGCTCCACCTACTGCTATATTCATTCCAATTCTCTTCTTATTTCTGGCTATTATAGAATTTTTCAGTATAAATTTACTGCAGTAAACAGCCTGTATTCTATCTATTAGAGTTTTCATTTTTGCTGATACAGAATCAAAATAGACCGGACATACGACTACTGTTCCATATGATTTATCAAACATTTCGTACATAGGTGTCATATCATCTTTTATTCTGCATTTACCTGTTTTCTCACAGTATCCACAGGCATCGCAGTATTCAATATTCATATCATATATATCAAATCTGGTTGCCAATATTCCTCTTTTTTTAAGTATTTTTTCTATATCCTCTGATATATTTCTGCAATTTCCCGATTTTCTAGGACTTGCATTAATAATAATTATTTCCGGATTCATAATATTTCTCCTTTTTAAATAAATATTTAAACTGTATATTTATCTGTTTCTGAGATTTTTTTTCATCATGACAAGCATTATGTCATCTGAATACTCTTCTTTACCCGAATAAACCTTAAGTTCCTGCATAAGTTTTTCAATTATAAAATGCTGGCTGTAATTATGGTTTTCAGATAGTATTTTTTCAACTCTTTCAAGTCCGAATTCTTCTCTGTTTTTATTCTTGACCTCTATTATACCGTCTGTAAAAATACATATCATTGAATATTTATCTGCATCGATTGTATATTCTGTATATTCGGCATCTTCTATAACACCTATAGGTATACCTTTTCTACATCCTATATCAGTCTCTATTTCTGAATCGTGTCCTATCGCAATAGGGCAGTAATGTCCTGCATTTGAAACAGTCAGCGTGTTTTCTACTGTATCAAAAACTGATATTATACCTGTTGCAAAAACTTCCATCTTATCAAATTCATCAAAAAGCATCTGGTTTAAACATTCCATAATCTTCTGAGGACTTCTATACTGTCTGCACAATATTTTAAATGCTCCCTTCAGAAGCGCCACCATGTAGTTTGATACTATACCATGTCCCATGACATCTGCTACTATATATGTAATATATCTATCATCAACTTTTACAGCATCGTAGAAATCCCCCCCGACAACTTTTGCCGGTCTATGATAACAGTAAAGCTCTTTTTTGCTGTTGCAGATCATATTTGCATCGTCCATTATAAGTTTCTGCTGCTTATTCAGAACTGCAAGCTCATTCTGCAGAACTTCATTTTTTATTTCATTCTGGTTATACTCATATATTTGAGTCCCAACTATTATCTGATTTGAAACTATAGAAAGTATATTTAAATCATCATTTGTATATTTTGAGGCATTTGCACATATAACAAATCCCTCATTTGATTCGCCGTCTGCAATCCTGCAGTATATGTAACTATCTATTTTTGATCCATTATCCAGAACTATCCCTGCATTATTTACATATCCTGAATATTTACCGGACTCAAGTATTTTCTTTCTTAAAAAGTAAAGATTACTCTTCTTCTTATTACTTGTGTTATAGCAGTCTATAATTCTACCACTCTTTGTAGAACTATCCAGAATTATTATAGATTCACTACTTTCTGTAAGTTCCGCTGCAAGTTTTGTAAGTGAACCCAGGTAATTATCCTCATTTTTATCTACATAAAGTCTTTTTGTTGCAGTGTTTATAGATACAACACCCTGTCTCAACTTATTTACCAGTTTCTGAACAGATTTATTTTTTCTTGTTATTTCTATTGAAAGTGCCATGAGAGAAGCTACAGAAGATATAAAATCTATATCATCTTCTTCTATCTCCTCTTCTTCTGTCATGAAAACTGTCATAAATCCTACAACCTTATCTTTAATAACAAAAGGAAAGACTGCTCTTTTTATATATCCTTCTTTTTCCGCTACTTCTTTTTCTTTTTCCGCTGATTTTTCATCAAATACATTTTTTACATACACAACTTTTTTCTCTCTGACTGCATCATGTATATAATCAGGATACATTGAAAAATCTATTTTCGTTCCTTCTGGACCTTTTGACTCCGGAAAGACTGTAGGAATATATTTAAGTGTATTTGAACATACAAGATATGCATGGGTATAATCGTTGTTATAAAATATATTTACACATGCTTTGGCAGGATGAACAACCTCAAGCATTTTGTCTATTACTGTATCTTTTATATTAAAAAAATTATTTGATTTCGTTACTATTGAAGATATCTCGACAAGATTCTTCATTCTCTTTATTTTTATATCAGTCATATGTTTCTCCTTCAATACTTAATTTCTATACTGCAATTATATATCAATTAAACCTGCTGTTCAACCGAGTGTATACAGCTTGATTTTTTGTCAGAATTATTTTACAATATATTAAAAGGATGTGATAAACAGTGCTGATAGAAGAACTTTCTCTTGAGACTAGAAGCAAGATCTATACTCTTACAAAGAAGGTTTTGAGAAAATATCAGAAGGGAATCATCTCTGGAAAGCTGACATCTGAAAAATTTGTTAACAATATCTTATGTGATGTTCAGATTCACGAAGTTCTATCTTCAGATATAATCGAGGAAATCGATTTTATAGAATCTTACCATCGATATGTGGACAAACTTATATCTATACAGAATGAATCTTTGTTAAACGGAAGAAAGAAAAATTATTCTGGAGCAAAGGAAAAAGTCGATGTATCGAAAGTTATAAAACTTAGACATCTGCTTGATGATACCGGGTATGCCTTATCTATACCAAGCCAGTATCTATCGGCAAGAGATATTGATAACATCTCAAAATTTATAACAACAGGAGATATTGATCTTGGAAACGAGAATATTTACAACTATGTTCACAAAAAACACTAAAAAATAAAAAAGCTGTATCATACTTAAATGTACAATACAGCTTTTTTATTTTTATATTCTATTTTTATTATGCATTCATACCCGCAAGATATCCTGTCGAAAATGCAATCTGAAGATTAAATCCTCCTGTATATGCATCCACATCTATTATCTCTCCCGCAAAGAAAAGACCCTGTACAATTTTTGATTCCATTGTACTTGAATTTATCTCTGATGTTTTTATTCCTCCTGAAGTTACAATTGCCTCTTCTATTGGTCTGTATCTTTTAACTGTAAGAGTCATATTTTTTATTGCTTTTACAAGATTTTTTCTTTCTTCTCTTGTTATTGAATTTACCATGGTTTTTGGATTTATACCACTCAATTCAACAATAATAGGTATAAGCTTTGAAGGAAGTAAATCCTTTAGCGACTCGGAAAATCTTTTGTTTATATACTTTTGAAAATCTCTTTGAATTCTTTTATCAAGCTTTTCATCATTTAATGCAGGCTTTAAATCGAGATTTATCTTGTAACTCTCTTTTGAAATATCTTTCATTATACAACTTGCCGATTTTATTACCGGTCCATCTATACCATAATCATGAAATTCCATTTCACCAAAATCCTCATAAATTTTCTTGTTTCTTTTATCATATACCGATATTGATATATTTCTCAGATTAAGTCCAGAAAGTCTTTCCGAGTAATTCTCAATAATTTCCATTCCTACAAGAGATGGTTTTATATCAACAATAGTATGTCCCAGTTTCTTGGCTATTTTATATCCGTCTCCTGTCGATCCAGTTCTTTTGTAGCTTGCACCACCTGTAGCCAGTATTACTGAATCAGCATGTATTTCTTTTCCATTTTTAAGTACAACCGATTTTACATGGTTATCTTTTGTTTTTATTTCCTTTACAGATGTATCTGTCATTAATTTAATATTTTTGTGATTTATCATCCTGTACATGGCATCAACAACATCCATGGCTCTGTCACTCTCAGGAAAAACTCTGTTTCCTCTCTCTACCTTTAATTTTACACCATATCTTTCAAATATATCCATAACATCTGTATTGGTAAATGTATAAAATGAGCTGTATAAAAATCTGTTATTTGTAGTAACATTTTCTATAAGTTCTTCAATTTCACATGCATTTGTTAAATTGCATCTTCCTTTACCTGTTATAAGAAGTTTTCTTCCAACTCTATTGTTTTTTTCTATTATTGTTACAAAATTTCCATTTTCAGCGGCCGAATACGCTGCCATCATACCAGCAGGACCGGCACCTATTACAACAATATTTTTCATTTTTTCCTCCACCTATATTCCCATTTTCACGAATATCGCAGGAACTACAGCGGTTCCCCAGAAAACAGTTATCATGTATCTTATAAAATATACCATATTTTTTATAAATTCTGATTCACTATGAACAACCGGTGCCGAAATATATTTCAATCCTATATATACTGCTCCAAGGCTTACAATACCTATTATGTATCTTTTTATATAGTTTCCAATATCTGATTTTGGATTGTATCCTTTTGTTTTTCTTTTTTCTTCAATAGTTTTAAATCCAATAAACTTTGTTTCAACAATATAGCCCATGGTTGCGCCAAAAGAGGCTCCGAATATTCTCGTATATTCTGTCCCTTTATTTAAAGCAAGTCCAATTACCATAACAATTATAACAATATATAAAATATTGAAATTATGTTTTTTCTCAGAAGAATCTATTATACTTATAGATATTGCTGAACCTATCAATCCAAAAATTGCACCCGCTATTACATCTGTTGGCCAATGTACACCGAGATATAACCTTGATAAAGCCACTGCTATCGTCATAACAAAGGCTACAGCATAGATCCATTTTTTTCTTATGCAGATTGCAAGAGATGACCATAAAGACGATGCATTCTGCGTATGCCCGCTTGGAAAAGAATACCCTGTAGCTGTCCTCTCTCTAATCGATTCTATTCCATACTTTCCAATAGGTCTCTCTATTCTAAAAAAATCCTTTACAAAAACGTTCATTGCCATGTTTAAAAGTAATGAATATATTAATCTTATACCATACCTTTTACTTATACACCAGTAAAGAACTGTCGATATCAAAACTGCTAATATTCCTTCAGCAGTTATTGTTATCGGAATAAAAACACCATTTAAAAAAGGCGTTCTTATAGACTGAAAAAACAGTAATATCTGTGCCTGCTGAAGTTCTATAGCTGAAAAAATATTCATATTTATCCTCCATCCAAAACTCAAATATAGCCTGCTTTTAAAGCAGGCTATTACATTTTTTATTTATAATTTATACGTCTTCAACTATACCTATATATGGAAGATTTCTGTATTTTTCAGCATAATCTATTCCATATCCAACTATAAATTTATCTTCTATTTCAAATCCTATATAATCCACATCAACCTCTGTAACTCTTCTACTTGGCTTATCAAGAAGAGTACAAAGTTTTAGGCTCTTAGGCTCTCTTATTTTCAGTTCCTTTACAAGATTTGATAATGTTCTTCCTGAATCTATTATATCTTCTACTATAAGAACATTTTTTCCATGTATATCAGTATCAAGATCTTTCAGTATTTTTACTGTACCAGAAGATTCTGTTCCACTTCCATAACTTGATACACTCATAAAATCAATTCTTACATCAAGGTCTATTTCTCTTATAAGGTCACATGTAAACATATTTGCACCTTTTAAAATACCTACAACTAGAATTTCTTCTCCTTTGTAGTCGTTTTCAATCTGTTTTCCAAGCTCTTTTACTCTGTTTCTGATTTCTTCTGCAGAAAACATTTTGCCTGTTATTTTATACATAAAAACTCTCCTTATCCACTTGATTATTTAATATATTTTATATCTATTTAATGATTATACTCTAAAATCACATTTATTTTCAACTCTTTAGACATATATAATCCTATAATATATAAAAAAGAGCGCAAAAGCGCTCTTTTTTATATATCCATTTTATCTGTAAGAGATTTCATTGCATCTATAGTTCTCTGCATAAGTTCATCAAGTTCCCATCCAAGATTTTCAGCACCCTGTCTTATAGTATCTCTTGAACATCCTGCTGCAAATTTAGGAGTTTTGAATTTTTTCTTCACTGATTTAAGTTCAAGATCTGATACACTCTTTGATGGTCTCATTATCGCAACAGCTCCTATAAGACCTGTTAATTCGTCTGTAGCAAAAAGGATTTTTTCCATTATATGTTCTGGTGCTGTATTTGCTCCTTCACATATACCATATGCATGACTTATTACACCATGTATTATATCTTCATCTATATCATTTTCCTTCAGTATATCAACTGCTTTTACACAGTGTTCCTCAGGATACAGCTCAAAGTCTATATCATGAAGAAGTCCGACAACCGCCCAGAACTCCTCATTTTCCGGATCATATTCTTTTGCAAAATATCTCATTACTCCTGATACAACTTCCGCATGTCTTATATGGAAGTCTTCTTTATTGTACTTTTTAAGTATTTCAAATGCCTGTTCATATGAAGGTCTCATCTGCATCCCCTCTTTTCATATATTTATTCTTTTTGGTTGACCTTATGTTCTTATATTACTATATATTTTTTGATTAATCAATGTTTTTATAATTTTCTGATTTATTTTTAATATTCATCGCACTTAATTTATATTTTCTTTGTGTTATAATATTGATATCTAAAAAATATAGAGAGGTGTATATTATGAATGAAATATATAGAGCTATCGAGGAAAAAATAAAAGCTTCTGGATATAGCGGTACTTTTACAGGCGAAGAAGTATATAATGATATATGTGATGAAATAGAAGACAAGGAAAATGGAACATATCTTCTTCTTTCAAAGAAGGAAAATGGTGATACTTTTACATATAATGTATCAATTTTTGACGATGATTTTAATCTTTCTATTCTTAAAATAAATAGTGGAGAAGATGAATTCATAATAAATTTTGATGAGTAATACAAGGAGGCAAACAATGAGCGTTAATCATGGGGCAAATCTGTATCAGCTTTCACAGAAGTACGGATTTTCTAAAGATGAGTTTATGGACTTCAGTTCAAATATAAATCCTTTTGGTTCTTCTGAAAAGGCAAGAAATTATATATCTGAGCATATGGATATGGTTTCAATGTATCCAGATCCTGAATACATAGAATTAAAACAGTCAATTTCAAAGTATTGTGGATGCAACGAGGATAATATTATCCTTGGAAGTGGAGCAACTGAACTTATATCATCTTTTATTGAAACAGTAAATCCAGAATCTGCTCTTCTTTTATCTCCTGCATACTCAGAGTATGAAAAAGAACTTAAGAAAATTAATTGTTCTATAGACAGATATTATGCCAAAGAAGAGAATAATTTTAAAGTAGATGCAGACGATTTAATAAATAGAGTTAATTCAATGAATCATTCACTGATAGTAATATGTAATCCATGTAATCCTACAGGATTTGCATTTACATCTTCAGAAATAAAACATATTTCAGAATCTACAAATGCATGGATAATGGTAGATGAAACATATGTAGAATTTGCGGATAAATCAATCTTTTCTTCCGCGTCAGTTACTGATTCATGCAATAGACTTTTTGTTATACGAGGAACATCCAAATTTTTCTCTACGCCAGGCATCAGACTTGGATATGGACTTTCATCAGATTCCGGTATAAAATATTCGATACTTAAACATATAGATCTTTGGAATATAAATATAATTGCTTCAAAAATGGGAGAAATTATGTTTGTAGATGATGAATTTATTGATTCAACTGTAAAACATATGTCTTCTGAAAGAGACTATTTATTTTCTGCACTTTCATCTATAGAATCTGTAAAAATTTATCCTTCTTATGGAAATTTCATACTTTGCAGGATAAAAGATAAATCAATGACTGCTGCAGAACTTAGAGAAAAACTTATTCCTCACAAAATTATAATCAGAGACTGTAATTCATTTGACGGTCTTGACGAATATTATTTCAGAGTATGTATACTCAAACCAGAGGAAAACAGGCTTCTTATAAAACAGCTTTCTGAAATACTATAAAACTTTAGAATAAAAAAAGAGAAGATAGATTATCTTCTCTTTTTTTATCAAATTATAATTTTCTTTCTATAGGAAGTTTAACTGTAAATGTTGAACCTTCATTAACCTTACTTTCAACATTTATAGTTCCCTGAAGATGAATTACTATATGTTTAACTATAGCAAGTCCAAGCCCTGTTCCTCCTATTTCTCGACTTCTTGCCTTATCTACCCTGTAGAAACGTTCAAAAATTCTATCTATATCTTCTTCTGGTATTCCCATTCCATTATCTTTGACCTTTATGACAATATTTCCACCATCCTTGAATATAGATACATTAACTTTTCCATCCGATGGAGTATATTTTACTGCATTATCGACAAGGTTAAGCATTATTTGTTTTATATAATCTCTATTTGCAGATATTGAAATATCATCACTACTGCATTCACAGAATATAGATATATTTTTTGTATCAGCATTATTTTTGACCATAGCCTCAACTCTTTTGTATACATCATATATATTTACGACTTCTTCATTTGAGCTCTGCTCTTCATTCTCAATAAATGAAAGTGTAAGTATATCATTTATAAGTCTTCTAAGTCTATTGGCTTCTCCATCAATTATATCAAGAAATCTTTTTCTTGTTTCAGGCTCCATATCTTCATTCATTTTAAGAGTTTCCGCAAATCCACTTATAGATGTCAGTGGTGTTTTAAGTTCATGACTTACATTGGCCACAAAATCACTTCTCATATTTTCAAGCCTTACTCTCTCTGTTATATCTTCTATATTAACTATAGATCCTATTATTATACTTTTATTGTTCTGAAGATAAACAGGATCCAGTTTTATGCTGCAGAATCTATATCCTTCCAGCTTTATTTCTTTTTTCTTGTGTTCTTTTGAACCCATAAATTTTATTATCTGTTTCAGAATTTTTTCATTCTTTACAGCAAAATTTATATTTCTGCCCTCTACCTTTACATCATCCGGGCATTCTATTATTCTCTTTGCCTCATTATTGATAAGAAGTATATTCCCTTCAACATCTATAGCTATTATACCATGTGATATACTTTTCAGTATCGATCTTAGCTGCATATTTTTGTATTCGACTTCTTCAAATGTTTTATATTTGTCCTTAAGCATTTTATTGTAGTTTCTGGCAAATTCACCCATGTCTCCATTTGCATGCATGTGTACTCTGGCATGCATTTCATTGTTGCTGGCTCTTTTTGACACATCTACAAATTCTTTAAAATATTTTCTAAGATTAATTGCATATCTCGCAGATATAATAGCCACTATTACAGCAATCAGAGTTATTATCATCTCTAAATCAAAAACTTTTTCCAAGTATATTCCCCCTGATTTTATAAGTCTATTTTGTATCCTACACCTCTTATAGTTTCAATATATTTATCATGCGCTCCGGCTTCTTCTAGTTTCTTTCTCAAATATCTTATATGAACATCCACAGTTCTGGTTTCTCCGTAATATTCATATCCCCATATTTCATCAAGAAGGAAATTTCTTGAAAGAACCTTTCCTTTATTCTGAAGAAGCAATCTTAAAAGTTCAAATTCTTTTAGTGTAAGATCCACTTTTGAGTCATCAAGTGTAACTTCATGTTTAGAAAGGTTAAGCTTTAACTTTCCTGCAGAAAGTATCTCTCCTTCACCTTTTGAAAGAATACTATATCTTCTCATTACAGATGTTATCCTTGCAAGAAGCTCCTTTATGCTGAATGGTTTTGTTATATAGTCATCTGCACCGACTTCAAGACCTTCAACTTTATCACTTTCCATGTTTTTAGCAGTAAGCATTATAACAGGTATATTTCTCATATCTGAATCCTGTCTTAATTTTTTCAGTACTTCTATTCCACTTATATTAGGAAGCATCCAGTCCAGAAGTATAAGATCCGGTTTTTCTTCCTTTGCCTTTATAAAACCATCAAATCCATCATATGAGCACAATGCTTCATATCCAGCAGTTTCAAGATTGAACTTTAGAAGCTCAACTATATGCACCTCATCATCTATTATAAGAACTTTTTCTTTCATATTTAACACCTCATTACTCTTTTATCTCTATTATTGTACCTATCCTCTTTGATGTGGCATTATCTTTTCTATATGAAAAGAAGATATCATTTTTGCATGATGTGCATAATTCCATACATTCTATATTTGAAGATGGTATTCCGCACTCCTCAAGTATAAACTGATTAATCTTCCATAAATCAAGATAATACCTGTCTTTTTTAATTATATAAAATTTCAAGTCTTCTTTTGTAATAATTGTGTTAAATTTATCTATAAGTTCCTTTGATACCTCATAGCAACATGGTCCTATTGAGGGACCGATTATACATTTCATATCTTTTGTACTGCATCCGTATTCATTTTGCATTATGTTTACAGCATTGGCAGTTATCTTTTCATATGTGCCTCTCCATCCTGCATGTATATTGGCAACAACTCCTTTTACAGTATCTATAATTACGACTGGTACACAATCAGCAGTATATATCATAAGAGGAATCCCCTTAAGAGAAGTTACCATTCCATCGCCTTCCCTGCCTGGGATATCGTCTACACTACTAATATTATGCACAATTGAAGAATGTATCTGTTTACAGTCTTTTAGGTTAGCAATATTTATATTGTATTTATTCGATACATCTTTGATATCATTAATATTTTTTGCATCATATTTTCTTGTTGTAATAACAATATGAGCGTATCTTCCATCTGAAAAATTTATCTTTTTTTCAATACATTCTACACACATATTAATCATCCTTTTCTGTAATTATATTCTGAAGTTCACTTACAAAAGTACTCCGGTCTTTAAACTGTCTATAAACAGAAGCAAATCTTATATAAGCTACTTCATCAAGCTCTTTAAGTCCATCCATTACCATTTCTCCGATTACTTTTGATTCTACTTCACCTGAATATTTACTTTTTATATTTATTTCTATATCATGGACAAGTTTTTCTATATCTTCATTTGAAACAGGTCTTTTTTCACAGGCTTTTATTATGCCGTATTTTATCTTTCCTCTATCAAAAATCTCTCTATTGCTGTCTTTTTTTATAACCATTAATGGAGCCATTTCTATTTTTTCATATGTTGTAAATCTTCTTTTACACTGTTCGCATTCTCTTCTCCTTCTTATTGAACTTGAGTCTGAATGTCTTGAATCTATAACTTTTGATTCTCTATGCCCGCAGAATGGACACTGCATAAAATCACCACCTTTTCTTTTTATAGGTATTTATATATTATCACCAAATCTTTATTTGTCAAGCTATATGCATAAAAAAACCGGCACTGTAAAATGCCGGTAAGTTTAAATTATCTTTTTCTTCTTTTTAATATAAATTCTGGTATTTCCATATCAATATCTTTCTGAACATTTGCAGAATCATCTACATCATCAGATATAGGTAAAACCGGTTCAGCTACTGTTTCTTCAGAAACTGGCTTAGAATCAGATTCTAACTCTTGTTTAAGTATTCTTTCTGTTTCCTTCGCTTTTTTCTGCATATTCTCATCAAATCCAGTGGCGATTACTGTTACTGTAACCTCATCCCCAAGTTCTTCCTTAACGTTTGCTCCAAATATAAGATCAACTTCCTCATGACATGATTCATATATTATACTTGCAGCTTCATTTATTTCCATAAGACTTAAATCAAGTCCACCAGATATATTAAGTATTACACCTCTGGCTCCTACTATAGAAGTTTCCAGAAGTGGTGATTCTATAGCCTGTTTTACAGCCTCTATAGCCTTATTATCACCTTTTGCACTACCTATACCTATATGAGCTATACCCTTATCTCCCATTATTCTCTTAACATCTGCAAAATCCAGGTTTATTATTCCTGGTACTTTTATAAGTTCTGATACAGACTGTATAGCCTGTCTTAAAACATCATCAGCTATAGAGAATGCTTTTAACATGGACGTATTTTTCTGAACAATCTGAAGCAGTCTATCATTTGGTATAGTTATAAGAGTGTCAACTTTGTGTTTTAACTCTTCTATACCATCTTCAGCCTGTTTCATTCTCTTCTTACCTTCAAAGGTAAATGGCTTAGTTACAACCCCTACTGTAAGTTTTCCCATTTCTTTTGCCGTCTGAGCTATTACAGGAGCTGCACCAGTTCCTGTTCCACCGCCCATTCCGGCTGTTATAAATACCATTTCCGAATCTTCTATAAGTTTTATTATTTCATTTTTACTTTCTTCAGCAGCTTTTCTTCCTACATCTGGATCAGCACCTGCACCAAGACCTCTTGTAAGTTTTTCACCTATCTGTACTTTTGTTTCTGCTTTTGATCTTGCAAGAGCCTGTTTATCAGTGTTGACAGATATAAAATCAACTCCATTGATTTTTGCATCGACCATTCCATCAACAGCATTACTTCCGCCGCCACCGACACCGATAACTTTTATTTTGACCCATTCTTCTAATTCAACGTCAAAACTTATCATCTGTAAACCTCCTTTTGCATATAATTTTAATCGTTAATATTGTTTTTCAAGTCACATATCAAAATATATATTACATGCTTTACCGATTATTTTCATTCTAATATACTAGACACCATACTATCATTATATTTCTAAAAGCGAACAGTTTCAAGATATTTTTTACTTATTTTATAGGTAGAGGTTTATCTAAATATTTTTTTACATAAAAACGTTTTTGTTTTACTATTTTATACATTACATTACACTTATTATCTCATTGTATATTATATCTATTGCCTCTGGTTTTCCAGCCTTAAAGCTCGCTTTTGACATATCTGAAAGTAATTTTTCATCATTAAGTAATCTGAATACCACCTTATCCAGAACATCAGCATTCAGATCTTTTTCAAGTATTGCCACTCCAGCTCCTTTAGCCTCTATACTTTTTGCGTTGTATTCCTGATGATTTTCTGCTGTATATGCTTTAGGTATTATTATAGAAGGCTTTCCAAGAGCTGTTATTTCTGCAAGAGAAATAGCTCCTGCACTTCCTATTACTATATCACTTGCAGCTAATCCATTTGCCATATCATCAAGATATGGAACTACTCTATGATATGATTTTAACTCTATATTTTTTATACTTTCCATAAATTCGTCATAGAATCTTTTTCCTGTTGCAAATATAAATGCAACATCTTCATCTACCATATGTTTAATTACCTTTACCATTGCGGCATTTATAGTTCTTGAACCGCCACTTCCTCCATAGCATAGTACAAGTTTTTTATCCATATCTATACTAAGAGCTTTTCTTGCTGTTTCCTTATCTGCGTCTAGAATTTCTTTTCTTACAGGGTTTCCTGTAAATACAAGCTTACTTCTTCCTTTTTCCGGAAATCTTTCATGTGAATCTTCAAAACTTGTAAGAACTCTACTTACACTTTTAGAAAGTATCTTATTTGTTACACCCGGGAAAGAGTTCTGTTCATGTACAACAGAAGGTATTCCCATTTTTGCAGCATTATATAGGACAGGTCCACTTACATACCCACCTGTTCCTATTACTACATCCGGTCTAAATTCCTTTACTATTTTTCTTGTCTGAGAAAGACCTTTTATAAGCTTAAATATTCTTTTTACATTTTCAAAATCTATTTTTCTATGGAATCCCTGAACTGTTACAGTTTCAAGTCTATATCCATTTTTAGGAACTATTTCAGATTCAATTCCGTTTTCTGTCCCAACAAAAAGTATTTCCGCATCCGGATTATGTTCTTTTATCTTGTTTGCTATTGCGATTGCAGGATAAACATGACCACCTGTACCGCCACCTGATAATATTACTTTCATATCTGATCTCCTGTATTTTTATTTTCCTGTATAAAACATTAGACAGTGACCGCCCCAAATATGGAAACAGCCACCGTCTGTATTAAAGTCCTCTTACGTTATTCTTGAAGTCTTTTCCTCTATCTTCAAAACATTTGTACATATCCCAGCTTGCACAGGCAGGTGAAAGAAGAACCACATCTCCTTCTACTGAAATCTCAGCAGATTTTTCTACTGCTTCTTTCATATTATTCACCATATATATATCGTCTATACCATGTCTTAAAGCTGTTTCCTTTATTAATTCAGCTGTCTGTCCCATAATAACAAGTGTCTTGACATTTTTCTTTGCTATTTCAAAAAGTTCATCAAAACAGCTTCCTTTGTCATATCCACCAGCTATAAGAACTATCGGCTTTTCATAAGCCTGTACAGCCTTTATTGTAGAATCCGGATTTGTTCCCTTTGAATCATTTACATACATTACCCCATCTACAGTATCCACATATTCAAGTCTATGCTCCACGGCTTTGAAAGTTCTTAGAACTTCCTTTATGACTTCTGTATCTATACCTGATACATAGGCCATAGCTGCAGCTGCCATACAGTTTTCAAGATTATGCCCCCCTGGAAGAGACAGCTCTTCTACCGGCATAAGAGTTATTTTCTTATCTATATCAATAACTATATTTCCATCTTCTGTATATACACCGCCAGATATTTTTTCTTTTCTTGAGAAAAATACAACTTTTGCTTTGCATTTACTTGAAAGATTTCTCGCTATCTCATCATCATAATTAAGAATACAGAAATCATCTTCTGTCTGATTCATAAAAACTCTGGCTTTTGCATCTATATAGTTTTCCATAGTATGATGTCTGTTCATATGATCTTCAGTTATATTTAGAACAGCACTTACCTTTGGACAGAATTTATCTATACTTTCAAGCTGAAAACTGCTTAACTCTGTTACAAAACAGGCATTTTTATTTGAATTATCTACTGCCTCTATAACAGGATTTCCTATATTACCGACAATATAAGTTTCTTTTCCCGCTTTTTCAAAAATCTCGCCAGTAAGGCTTGTTGTAGTTGTTTTTCCATTTGTACCTGTTATTCCAACAAAGTATGGCTCATCAGCAAGCTGATATGCAAGTTCAACTTCGCCTATCATATATATACCTTCAGATTTTATCTTTTCTGTAAAAGGCATATCAAGTGGTACACCCGGCGATACAACCACCATATCTATATCAGATATATCCTCGGGATGCTTTCCAAAGATATACTTTATTCCCTCTATATTTTTTATTTCGTCCAGAATATCAGCAAGTTTATCTTCACTCTTTATATCATTTACTGTTATTTCTGCTCCATGTTTAGCAAGGCTTTTTATTGTAGCTACTCCTGTTTTAGCAAGCCCCACAAGAAGTACTTTCTTTCCTGAAAGTTCCATTTTTTATTCCCCCTTAGAATGCTGCAAATACACCTATCCAGCACATAACAACTGTAACAGCCCAGAATACAAATACAACTCTTGTCTCCGGCCATCCGCACTGCTCGAAATGATGATGCAGCGGTGCCATTTTAAATATTCTCTTTCCTGTTTTTCTAAAGTATGTAACCTGTATTATTACAGAAAGAGCTTCTGCAAAATATATTATACCAACAATCGGTATAAGAAGCACCGAATTTGTAAGAACTGCAAATGAAACTACAGCTCCCCCAAGTGCCATAGAACCTGTGTCACCCATAAACACTTTTGCCGGATATGAGTTGAAACATAGAAATCCTATACATGCACCTGCAGTTGCAGCAGAAAGAAGACCTACATCGCTGTTTCCTGCCACCATATATGCAAATAACATAAAGAATAGAGATACAATTACTGTAACTCCAGATGCAAGACCATCAAGTCCATCTGTAAGGTTTACGGCGTTTACTGTACCGATTATTATAAACATCATTATAGGTATATATAGTATTCCTATATCAATCGTCATTTCAGTAAAAGGTATCATTATCTGAGATGCATCTGCTGCAGATGTATACTGATAAAAAGCTACATAAAATGAAATTGCTATCTGGAATGCTATCTTCTGCCATGCTCTAAGACCAAGAGATCTTTTCATTTTGATCTTTATAAAGTCATCCAGGAATCCGACAAGTCCGAATCCCAGCATACATATAAGTCCAACCATCATATCAGAGTCAAATCTTCCTCTGAATAAAGCTGTTATAAATATCGCCACTATAAACATTATTCCACCCATAGTAGGTGTTCCATTTTTGGCAAGATGCGACTGTGGCCCATCATCTCTTACTGTCTGACCGAATTTAAACCTTCTTAGCATCGGTAAAAACACTGGTCCTATCGCTACAACGATTATAAATGAAATCATCATAGTAATAGTTATATTTTTTATATCCAACATATAAAAACTCCTTCCGTTATCTTCTCACGACTTTTTATTATATCACGTTATTGTATTATTAGCGATTTTTTTCAGATTTTTCTTTTGCTACAGTTACAAAATCCTCAAATTTCATTCCTCTTGAAGCCTTACATAAAACTACATCTCCGTCTTCAAGTATACCATCAAGAAATTCTTCAGCATCTTTTTTGGATTCGAAATGATGTGAATTTGATTTACTGAATCCATTTTTTTCTGCTTCCTCATTTATGAATTTGGAATCTTTTCCTGCTGTTATAAGTATATCTGCATTACCTGGACATGAAGCTCCTACTGTTCTATGCCCATATTCGGCATGTTCACCCATTTCAAGCATATCACCAAGTACAGCAATTCTTCTTTTTCTGTATCTTCCAAGTATATCAAGTGCAGCTTTCATAGAATCCGGACTTGCATTGTATGCATCATTTATGACTGTAAATTCTCCATACTTTTCTATATCAAGTCTCATGGCAGTTGCACTGAAATTTTCAAGACCTTTTCTTATAGTATCCATATCAAGTCCAAGTTTATAACCTGCAGCTATAGCAGCCATTGCATTTAGTATGTTATGTTTCCCTACTGTAGGTATGTATATTTTTTCATCATTTCCATAAACATTGCACACAAACTCTATACTATCATCATTTATTATATAATCAACACAGTATATATCATTATCATTTCCAAATCCAAATGTAACAAGACCATACTCATGTTCCTCGTCTTTGAGTTTTCCAAGGAATTTATCATCTCCATTTACTATAAGAGTATTACCTTCTCCAAATCCTGTTGTTATCTCCATTTTTGCTTTGAAAATACCTTCCTGTGATCCAAGATTTTCAACATGAGAAAGTCCTATATTAGAAATTATAGCTATATCAGGTCTTACAATGTTGGCAAGATATTCGATTTCTCCAAACCCAGACATTCCCATCTCTATTACTGCACATTCGTGACTTTTTTCAAGATTGAAAAGAGTCAGCGGCACACCGAAATGGTTGTTAAAGTTCTTCTCGTTTTTAAGAGTTTTCATTTTAGCCGATAAAACAGCATATACCATATCTCTTGTAGTCGTCTTTCCTACACTTCCTGTTATTCCCACAAAAGGTATATCAAATTTTTTTCTATAAGAAGCTGCGATTTTACCAAGCGCCTTTGACGTTTCTTCAACCTCTATTACATTTATTCCTTCTATATCCGGAGTTCTTCCTTTGTCTACCATAAAACATCTGCATCCTGAGTCAGCTGCCGATTCTATATATTTATGACCATCATTGTTTTCTCCATCTATCGCTGTAAACATAAGCCCTTCTTTTGCCTGTCTACTGTCTATAACTATACCGTTTATTTCATCATCCGGACATCCTTTAGTTATTTTACCGCATGATGACTCTGCCAGTTCGTATACTGTCAGTTTTTCCATTATGTATTCCTCCTAACTGAGAATATATATTTTAATATAAAAATTCTATCAATAAAGGCAATGTATCAGAAAACACATTGCCCATAATAAAATTCAGCATTTATAATTATATACCAAATTATATATTTTTTGAACCCGTTTTTGGCTACAGCTTTGTAACCCTTTAAAAATCTATTTTTTTTCAGCTACTCTAAGCTTTGCACTTCTAGATCTCGGATTCATTTCAATTTCTTCTTTTGACGGCAGAATCGGCTTTCTCGTTATGACTTTTACTTCAGATACTTTATCACACTGACAGAATGGAAGTTCCGGTGGGCATACGCAATCAAGCGAAAGGTATCTGAATTCATTTTTTACTATTCTATCTTCAAGCGAATGGAATGTTATTATACATATTCTCCCACCCGGATTCATCATAGAACATGCGTCATCTATCATCTTTGTTATTACTCCAAGCTCATTATTTACTTCTATTCTTATAGCCTGGAAAGTTCTTTTTGCAGGGTGAGGACCATCAATTCTCGCTTTCTTTGGAATAGCCTTTTTTATAATATCTACAAGTTCTCCTGTAGTTTCGATAGGTTTTTCCGCTCTTTCATTTACTATGAACTGAGCTATTCTCTTTGCCCAGTTGTCCTCACCATAATTTTTTATTATCTCTGCAAGTTTTTCCTCTGAATATGTATTTACAACATCATATGCAGAGAAATTTCTTCTTATATCCATTCTCATATCAAGAGGTGCATCCTGCATATATGAAAAACCTCTGTCCGCTTCATCAAGCTGATGAGAAGATACTCCTAAATCAGCAAGTACACCGTCTATTTTGTATACTCCTATTTTTTCGAGTTCCTCTTTTATATTTTCAAAGTTGCTGTGAACAAATCTGACTCTGTCTGAATACTCTGCAAGTCTCTCTTTTGCAGTCCGTATAGCATTTTTATCCTGATCAAATCCTATAAAAAGGCCTTTTTCAGAAAGTCTTTTTACTATTTCCTTTGAATGACCTGCTCCCCCCATAGTACAGTCCACATATACACCATCGGGCTTTATATTAAGATTATCAATACACTCATTTAATAGTACCGATACATGGTTAAACTCCATAACTTCCTCCTGTTTTTGTATATAAAATTTATTCTACTCTACTTTTGTATTTTTCCTCTTCATAAGATATATATGAAGGACAACACCGATTACAATTCCAGCCAGACTCACAAGCTGAGCAGTTCTAAGAGGGCCTATCATAAGGCTGTCAGTTCTCAGTCCCTCAATCATAAACCTTCCGATTGAATATACAATCAGATATGTTGTTAGAATCTGTCCATCGTATTTTTTGTGTTTTCTCATATAAATCATTATAAATGCAAATAAACATACATTCCATATAGATTCATATAAAAAAGTTGGATGAACCTTCATTCCATCTACAGTTATAGCCCATGGAAGATCAGTAGGACCTCCATGCGCCTCTCCGTTTATAAAATTTCCCCATCTTCCTATCGCCTGTGCAAGAGGAAGACCTGGTATCGCTGTATCTGCAATTTTAAAAAAGTCAAGTTTCTTTATTCTTGTATATATATATGCAGTTGCTACACCACCGATTATACCACCGTGTATTGCAAGGCCGCCTCCTCTTATATCGAGTATCTCAGCCGGATTTGCAGAATAATAATCCCAACTGAATATTACATAATAAAGTCTTGCACATAGTACACCTATAGGTATTGCCATTATCGCTATATTTAATATATCGTCCTCTGATATATTATTTCTTTTTGCTTCTCTAAGTGCTATGAAAATTCCAAGAATCATTCCGATTCCTATAAGTACTCCATACCACATTACATCTATTCCAAAAATACTGAATGCTACTCTGTCCATATTTTTCTCCTGTCTACTGTGGTTCTATAAGAGATATAGCTCTTCTCTCTTTTACAAACTGTTCCTTTAATCTTTTTTGAACATCTTCAAGTTCGACTTTTTTTAGTACATCAAGATAGTCCAGAATATTTACTCCCTTAAATGCGTAAGACACAAAATTATTGGCAATAAATTCCATTGAATCCATATATTTCAGGAATTCACCTATTTTCTTTTTCTTCGCTCTTTCAAATCTGTCCTCTGATATTCCTTCTTTTTGGAATTTTTCTATATACTGCTCTATCTTTTTAAATACCTCTTCAGGATTTTCACTCTCTCCGGAAATAAGAGTAAATGCATACTCAACTTCAGAATAAAAACCTCCATAGAAGTTATCGTTTATAAGCCCACTCATATAAAGTTCATTGTAAAGTTCTCCGGCTGAACCAAATATAATATCACATATTATATCACTTTCTACCTCTTTTTTTAGAAGAGCTTCTCCTCTCAGATTCACATCTACATCTTTGTATCCTATATTAAATTTAGGCATAGATATCCGATATTTTTCTGTTATTCTTTCCTCAGCAATATCCTCCGGTTCATTTTCTTTTATTCTTACAATCTCTTTAGAAAGAGCTTTTATATCGCTGTGGTTTGCTTTTTTAACAGCCTCTATAAGTTCATCCCATTCAAGGTCTCCTTCTACGAACAATACCATATTTGAAGGGTTGTAGAATGTATTATAGCATTTATAAAGTTCCTCTGGTGTTATTTTATATATACTATCCACATCACCGGCTATGTCTATTCTTACGTTGTGTTTTTTATACATAGCCTTCAGACAATTAAAATATACCTGCCATCCCGGGTCATCATCGTACATTTTTATTTCCTGTGCAATAATTCCCTTTTCTTTTTCTACATTTTCCTCAGTATAATATGGAGTCTGCACATAGTCTATAAGATGATTCAGACACTCATAGAAGTTTTCTGTAGCAGAGAAAAGATATGCTGTCATATTAAAGTTCGTAAACGCATTTGCACTTGCTCCGTATTCCGAGAAAAGATCAAATGCATTGCTTTCATCCGGCTGCTCAAACATTTTGTGCTCAAGAAAATGTGCTATTCCCTCATTTACTCTTATCGGTTTATCTTCACCCTCAGGAATAAATTCAAGGTCATTTGAACCAAAGTCTGTAGCCAGTACAGCATATTTTTTCATGAATCCTCTCTTAGGCATAAAATATACATCTAAACCATTATCAAGTTTTTCATGATAAAGTTCTTCTTTTATTGTATTATTTACTATCTTCTCCATTAGTTTTCCTCCCCTTCATTATTTCTAAGGAAGTAGACTGTATCTTCTTCTATTCCTTTCATAGCGTCAACTATATCTTCAACTGTTACATTTTCTATAGCTTCTATTATTCCATCAAGAGTATTTGATGTATTTCCGAAAATCTGTGAATATACAAATTCAGACAGACCTCCTATTCCATCACATCCCGCTCTAAGTCCATTTATAAGAGCTTTTTTTGTATTTGTAAGCTCTTTTTCGCTTATATCGCCATTTTTTACACTCTCAAGATTTTCCTTTATAAGTCTCTCTGTTTTTTCAAAGTTTTCAAATTCTATACCAGCTGATATAAGCATAATTCCCTTATATTTTTCAACTGTTGGAAATACATAATAGCATAGACTTTCTTTTTCTCTTACATTTGTAAATAGTTTTGAATGCGGACCGCCACCAAGTACATTACATCCCGCTGCAAAAGCGTAATACTTCTTGTCCATATAATCTATATTAGTTCTATACCCCATGACAAGTTTTCCCTGAGTTATATCCATTTTTTCTACTACTCTTTTTACTTTTTCCGGATGTTTTATGAAATCTTCTCTTTCAAGAGATTGATTATAATTTCTTTCCATAGAAAATGCACTTTTCACTTTTTCCTGCATTTTGTCCACATCAAAATCGCCCTCTATAACAATATCAACTTTTGATTCATTTATAACCTTTTTGTAGTGATTATAAAGATTCTCAGGTGTTATAGCTTCTACATCTTCTATCGTTCCAGTTGATGGTATACTATATCTTTCATCCTCACACATTATTTTTATGCATCTTTTGTGTGCATATGCTCTCTTGTCATTTATTTCAGCCTTTATTCTATTTTTCAGATTTTCTTTTTCAAGGTTTACATACTCTTTTTTAAATCCACCATCTTCAACAAGAGGATCAAGTATAAGATTTTTAAGAAAATCTATAGACTCAGATGTTATATCCTCATCCGCATATCTTTCGCTTATATTTATAAGTTTGAACGATATTATCTGTCTTTCCCCATTTTTTGTTGTATTGGCAGCCATTGCAGCACCATATAATTCATCCAGTCTGTCAGCAATATCTTTCATAGACGGATATTTTCTACATCCATCAGCAAGTACTTCAGGAAGTATCGCATTCATTGAAGCCTCTTTTTCGTCAAGTTTTCTCTGTATATATATACTCATAAGATTAGACTTGAATTTATCTGTTTTTATAAGTGTAAGATCTATCCCTTCTGAGACAGATACTCTGATTACATTTTCCATATTCTACCTCCACTTCAAAATATCATATACAATATTATAACCTTTATACCCATATGTGAACATACTAAAATATCTCAGTATATACTGATTTTATTTTACACATAAGTATATTCTGTTGTATAATAAGTCTGTATGTCAAATTATGATAAACGTGCAGATTTATTATCTGTTATCGAATAAATTTTTTAGAGAGGACGATTGTTTTATGAAATTAGGTATAGTAGGTTTACCAAACGTAGGTAAAAGTACACTTTTCAACGCTATAACTCAGGCCGGTGCAGAATCTGCAAACTACCCATTCTGTACTATAGACCCTAATATAGGTGTCGTTTCAGTTCCTGATGAAAGACTTACAAAATTAAAAGAGCTTTATAACTCAAAAAAAATAGTTCAGACAGCTATAGAATTCTGTGATATAGCTGGTCTTGTAAAAGGAGCATCAAAGGGAGAAGGACTTGGAAATAAATTCCTTTCAAACATAAGAGAGGTTGATGCCATAGTTCACGTTGTAAGATGCTTTGAGGATCCAAACGTTGTGCATGTAGACGGTTCTGTTGATCCTCTAAGAGATATAGAAACTATAAACCTTGAGCTTATATTCTCTGATATAGAAATACTTGAAAGAAGAATAGCTAAGACTACAAAAGCTCTTAAGGCTGATAAAAAACTTCAGGGAGAACTTGATCTTTTAAATAGTCTTATGGCTACTCTTGAAGATAATAAAAATATAAGAACTATGGAATTCGACGAAGAAACTGAAGCTTTTGTTAAAACACTTAACCTTCTTACTTCAAAACCTGTTATATATGTCGCTAACGTATGCGAAGAAGATCTTGCAGACGACGGTGCTTCAAATGCAATGGTTCAGAGAGTTAGAGAATTTGCTGACACTGAGTCTTCAGATACAGTAGTTGTATCTGCTCAGATAGAGGCTGAAATATCAGAGCTTGAAACTGAAGAAGAAAAGAAAGAATTCCTTGAAACTTTAGGACTTGAGCAGTCAGGACTTGATAAACTTATAAAAGCTTCTTATCACCTTCTTGGACTTATATCTTTCCTTACTGCAGGTGAAATGGAAGTCAGAGCATGGACTATAAAAAGAGGTACTAAAGCGCCTCAGGCTGGTGGAAAGATACACTCTGATATAGAGAGAGGTTTCATAAAAGCTGAAACTATTTCTTATGAAGACCTTGTACAGTATGGTACAATGGCAGCTGCCAAAGAAAAAGGTGCTGTTAGACTTGAAGGTAAAGAATATGTTGTTCAGGATGGAGACGTTATACTATTCAAATTCAACGTATAAGACTGTCATAAATTCAATTTATTTATACAAAAAGACGGAGAATGCTCTCCGTCTTTTTTAATTCCTGTTATTTTCACCCCAAATACACAATAAATCCAATATCTCCATAAGAGATTTTCCTTTTTCACTCAGACTGTACTCCACTTTAGGTGGTATCTGATTGTATTCTGTTCTTATTATGAGACCATCTTTTTCGAGTTCTTTCAGATTGTTGCTCAATGTTTTATCAGATACTTTTTTTATATATCTTTTTAGTTCATTAAATCTTACAATTTGAAATTCCATTAGACAGTATAAAATTACCATCTTATGTTTTCCAGAAATAAGCGATAATGTATAACTGAATCCAGTTTCTTCAAAATTTGATTTTTCAATATACTTTTTTATCATTTTACACTTCCCTTTAAGATAGTACTTGTATTTTTTATATTACATGCTAACATTATATATAAGAAAAATTTTTCTGTCAATTTATTATGAAAAGAGGTCGTTTTTATGAGAAAAAAAATAAATTTAACAGAAGGAATCTTTCCTATGCCGGTACTTATGGTATCAAGTTATAATGAGGACGGCAGCGTAAATGTAATGAACGCCGCATGGGGAACTATGCAGGCAAGAGACGTTGTAGCCCTTAATCTTAGTGAAGGCCATAAGACAGTAAAAAACATCAAAACTAGAGGTGCTTTTACAGTAAGCATTGCTGATTCAAGACATGTTGTAGAAGCTGATTATTTTGGTGTTGAATCTGGTAATAATACTAATAATAAGCTTGAAAAAAGCGGTCTAACAGCATCTAAATCTGATATTGTAGATGCCCCTATAATAAACGAGTTTCCTATCTGTCTTGAATGTGAATTCATAGAGTATCAGGATGATAAGTACGGATGCGGTGTTATAGGAAAAGTTGTAAATGTAACCGTAGACGAAGAGTTTGTTGTCGATGGTAAAGTTGATATTTCTTCTATAAAAGCAATTGCATTCGATCCTTATACACACGGATATTATGAAATAGGCAAAAGAGTTGGAGATGCGTTTAAAGATGGCCTTTCTCTAAAAAAATAAATATGTTTGATTAATATAAAAAGGCAATAGGTGATTATATATACACCTATTGCCTGATATTTTTTATTATAAAGTAATTTATTAAATCTCCTCTATTCTAGGATTATGATTTATATGAGGAAGTATTTTTTCTATAAGATCAGATGTTTTTATTTTTAAATGACTTATATTTGTTCCGGAATTACATCCAAACCACTCAGCATCAGCAACCTCTTTATCTATTATAAAAGTTCAACGCTGTTTTCAGTATCGTTTATAAGTCCCATTACAGAAGCAGAACCTGGTTTTGCACATAGATATTTTTCCATAAGCTCTGCAGATGCAAATGAAAGTTTTGGAAGTTCAAGTTTTGCACTCATAGCTTTTATATCAAGCTGTTTGTCTGCAGGAAGAACTATAAGATAAAGATTTGTTTTCTTTCTATTGCACAGAAATAACGTCTTTCTTATCTCTGTCCCAAGTTTTTCGTCTATCTCTTTACATTCCTCCATTGTTTCAACTACATCATTGTCTATACGCTCAAATGGTATAGATAGTTCATCAAGAATACTGTATAGCTTTGTTTCAGTTGAATTTCTGTCTTCTTCAGGTGATGTAGTCATTATCTCACTTATGTACATATTATTCACTCCTTTTTATTCAAGAAAATAAGAATGTTAAAATTTTATATTTTTATTGTATCTTTTTTCTAACATAATTTTTATATATTGTAAACAATATTTTCCACAAATTTATTTTCAGATGCATCCCAATATCTTCGATATACTCTATCATTATTTAAATCAAGATTTAACATACACATTCAATCATTTAATCTGTTCTTTGATAGCTTTTTCTATTGTATCATAAATCTTATTTTGAAATTCTGAGTCAATTTCCTTTGTTTTAATATGTCTGTACAGAGGCGATTTTTTTATATCCCATTTAGTTTTTACGGATTTCAATATTTTAGGAGACATTTTTATAAGTTCCAGTTTCTTCCCCTGATTCATATACATAGACATCCTTGGAAGATATCTATTATACTCCCATAAATCCATAATATCGGCAAATTTTTCTGCAATCTTCACTATATACTCGGCATCATCGCCTCTATTATCATATACAGCTATATCTATCATTCTTAGAAATATATCGTTAATCTCTTGAACTAATATAAGCAATCTCTCCTCTGATAATTTCGCTGCATCTTCATACTTTTCCTCTTTCATCAATATATTTATTTTATATATACTTTTGTCTACGCCTGCTCTATCCGGCAAAGACTCTATCAGTTTGTCCGCCTTTTTAAAATCACCCTTATCTATATATCGTGGTATCATCATTGTTTTTGCAGTTTCTGATATTTTATTGTCCGACGATTCTATCATTCTTTTATATAGCCTTTCTATTTCTTCTTTATGCTTTTCCTTGTTTTTTATACTATTATCATATACTATACATCCTTCAAGAAACATAGCTATATTTATTATAAGAAAATCACAATTCGGGTATTCTCTTATCTTGTCCATTCCTGCAGCGTATACTTTATCAAAACCCTGTTTATTATATATTTCCGATAATCTGTTTATAAATTCTATACATTCACTTTGATCAGGTTCATCTTTAAATGAAAGAAGTGTATTCAAATCCGTTTCAAGAAGCCTTGCAATAGATGGAAGCAATGTTATATCAGGATAGCTCGCCCCCTTTTCCCATTTATTTACAGCAGGAGCTGTTACTCCAAGAATATTTGCCATCTGTTCCTGAGTCAGGTTATGCTCAATCCTCTTTTTTCTTATTATTTCATTTATTTTCATATAATCACCTTCTTTCTATGATTAAATTATATTCTCTGCTCAATTTTATGGCAATTGAAAAGAGGTTAACTATTCTTCAGAATAATTAACCTCCAGTAAATATCTATTTTTCTTAAAAATTTTTATTTATCAATATTGTATAATTCATTTTCATAAAATAATAGAGGGTAATTATCTCATGACAATTACCCTCATATTTAAATTCTATATTTTCTTTTCTAATAAGACAAGATTTACATCCGGGATTCCATTAAATTCACATGGAACAATATCAGCTTCTCTATATCCCAATTTTTTATATAGATTTCTTGCAGCTGTATTTTTTTCATTTGTATCCATTCTAAGTATATGACATCCACTTTCAAGTGCATAATTTTCATAGAAATCCACAAACTTGGTTCCTATTCCACATCCACCTTTATCAGGATCTACGACCAGTGTATGGAGAACCATCACTTCACTGTCATTTCCATCATATATCCATTTTCCATTTTGGTATACATCGACCTGTATCTGATTTATTATCGCAGATGCCAGAATTTCTCCATTTTTTTCATATACAAACAAATCATTTCTTTCTAATGCATCGACCGCGGTTTTTCTTACAGGATATACTCCCTTAATCCAACCTACTTTCAATTCATTATTTTGTTCTTTGTTGTGAATTTTTAAGTATATCTTATCAATTGAAGATATATCTTCCCTGGTAGCTGGACGAAACATCATTGTTCACTCCATTCTCAGATTTATGCTGCTGTTTTATCACCTTTAGATAACATTTTGCTGTTTATCTTATCTACTATAACTGCTATTGCGTTGTCTCCAGATACGTTACATGCTGTACCGAAACTGTCCTGAGTTAAGTATAAAGCTATCATAAGTGATGCAAGTCCACCTTCTGAAGGTATACCTACCATTGGAAGGAATGGAAGAGCTGACATTATTGCTCCACCTGGTGCACCTGGTGCAGCTACCATTGCTACACCAAGCATTGCTATGTATGGTAATAATACGTTTATACCATGAGGCATATTATTCATCATAAGAACTGCTGTTGTAAAGCATGTTATTGATATCATTGATCCAGAAAGATGTATTGTTGCACATAGAGGTACAACGAATTCTCTTATCTGTTTTGTTACACCATTTTTTTCTGCACATCCAACGTTTACTGGTATTGTAGCTGCTGATGACTGAGTACCTATTGCTGTAAGATATCCTGGTATCTGGTTTCTAAGCATAGTGAAAGGATTTTTTCCTCCTATTGCACCTGCAAAAGAGAACTGACATACAAGATATATAAGGTGTAGTGGTATTACTGTTACGAATACTTTCCAGAATACTCCAAGTATACTCCATACCTGACCTGCAAATGTTATGTTTGCAAATGTACCAGCTATGTATAGTGGTAAAAGTGGTATTATTACTGTTGATAATGTTGCTGTAACGATATCCTGGAATTCATTGAAGAATTTATAAAGAACTTCCCCTTTACCTTTGTTTCTAAGTGCTGATATTCCAAGACCCATCATAAATGCAAATACTATAGCTGCTGTTACATCTATCATTGGCTCAAGTGGTATTGAAAATATTGCAGATGCCTGTCCTGCACTAGGATCACCTATCTGTGCTGCAACTTCTGAAGTTATAAATTTAGGGAATAATACTGATGCTACAACAAATGCTATTGATCCTGCTATAAGAGTTGAACCATAAGCTATTGCAGTTGTTATTCCAAGAAGTTTACCTGCTCCTGTTGCAAGGTCTGCTATACCTGCTGTAACAAACCCTATGATTATAAATGGTATTACGAATGATAAGAATGCTGAGAATAGTCCACTTAAAGTTACAAGAACCTGTATAACTGGTTCTGGACAAGTAGAACCGATTAATATACCTACTATAATACCGATGATTAGTTTAGGAACAAGTCCTATTTTTTTCTTTTTTTTCTGTTCCATAATAATTGCCCCCTATTAAGTATTTTTTATCTATATAAATATCATAGATAACCATCAGGAAAACGTCAACCCGATTTTAAATATTCAGAATTGCAAAAAAGTCGCCACATTAATAAACATTCTCTGTAGCGACTTATTATCATCAAAATATATATAAATTATGCTCAAAATACAAAGCTTATAACAGTTTTATTCCTGCAGCATTGCATTTTTCGACCATATCCTCAGGCCATATACCAACCTGAACTTCTCCTATATGTGCTTTTCTTAAATAGTACATACATATTCTGGACTGCCCTATACCTCCACCTATGGTATATGGAAGTTCTCCGTTTAAAAGCATTTTATGGTAATCCATTTCTCTTCTGTCATCACATCCTGCTATTGTAAGCTGTTTATCAAGACTTTCTTCATCAACTCTTATACCCATTGATGAAAGTTCTATTGCATCATCAAGTACAGGATTATAGAATATTATATCTCCGTTAAGTTCCCAGTCATCATAATCCGGGCTTCTTCCGTCATGCTTTTCCCCATTTGAAAGAACCTTTCCTATCTTTGAAAGGAATATTGCTCCTTTTTCTTTTACAAGCTTGTATTCTCTTTCTTTTGGTGTAAGGTCAGGATACATATCCAGAAGTTCCTGTGAAGTTACAAAATATATTTCTTCTGGAAGAATCGCTTTTATCTGTGGATACATGGATACTGCAAATTTTTCGGTATCCTTGAATACACTGTATATTTTCTTTACCACTTTATCAAGTGTCTCTGTATTTCTTTCTTCTTTGTTTATAACAAGTTCCCAGTCCCACTGGTCAACATAAAGCGAATGAAGGTTGTCAAGCTCCTCATCCTTTCTTATGGCGTTCATATCAGTATAAAGACCTCTTCCTGCCTCTATTCCATATTTTTTTAGAGCCATTCTTTTCCATTTTGCAAGAGACTGAACTATTTCTGCATCTTTGCCTAAGAATGGTACATTAAAGTTTACTGCCTTTTCTACTCCATTAAGATTGTCATTCATCCCCGTTTCCGGTAATACAAACAACGGCGAGGATACCCTTATAAGATTTAGTTCTTTACTAAGCGCCGTCTGAAAGTGATCTTTAAGCTTTTTTATTGCTATCTGAGTTTCTAGTACATCAAGAAAATCAGTATAATCTGATGGTATGATTAGTGCCATAACCTTCACTCCTTTCTCTTTTAATTTCTATATAATAACCCCTCTTTTGAGTTTTGTCAAAAGAGGGGTATGTTTTTTTGAAGTATCATTTTATTAATTATTCATTTTCCTGCTTATTAATTAAATTTGAAATAGATTTCCAGTATTGAATTTTCAGATTTTTCTCTAATATAAACTTATTTCTTAATAAATTACCTGATCTACAGAAATCATTTTCAAAGAAGGATTGCCTGCTATCACATTGCTGAATTCTGCTGTCATACCTTCTTTGACATTTAGACTTGTTTCAAGGAAATATGAATTATATGCCCTACTTATATCCGCACCTTCCTCTTTAAGTGCTATTGCTATATCTGTAGCCGCATATACAGCCAATGTATCATTCTGCATAAGTATTCCACCCAGTCTTCCACT
Organism: Peptacetobacter hominis; assembly: GCF_006861675.1. Classification (GTDB taxonomy): domain Bacteria; phylum Bacillota; class Clostridia; order Peptostreptococcales; family Peptostreptococcaceae; genus Peptacetobacter; species Peptacetobacter hominis. The sequence continues at coordinate 77,986 of NZ_SGJB01000010.1, forward strand.
CATTTCATACTTAAGGCTGGAATCTGTTATATATTTTGTATTTCCTTTATAATCACCTTTATCCCATGTTCTTCTGTATATTCTGTACATTTCATTCAGTTCATCAAGTAGACATCCATCACTTACCTCTGATATTATAAGGCCACTTTTTATACCTCTTTTCAGAATTACGTCATCTACTTCCTTATTCGTTGTATATATATTTATATCTTCACCGTACTCATCTATTTTTTTGTTTATATCTTCACTTACATACTTTTTCATCCGATATATATCACCTGATGGTATTTCTGTTTTTACAAGCTCAATCTTTTGTTTTTCACATTCTGATTCAATCTGTGAAATTTTTACAGATACATCTTCATTTTTTAATTCGTCAGCAGTGTAATAAAGTATAAATGCCTCTGCTCCCATTTCTTTTGCGAGTTGTACAGTCTTTCTTCCATCAAGTCTGTTGTCGGAAATATAGTTCAAATCAAATGCATCCACAAGAGTCTGATAATCCTCTCCCACATCTGCTGAAAGCGTAATAATATCCTTTCTTTTTTCCTCAAGCTCCTTTACATATGATGTTATACCACTTTTTTTAGTAGTAAATACAACCGCATCTATTTCAGAATCACTGTATATTTTCTCCATAGTTTTTTCGGTCTTGGCTGAGTTTTTATCAAAATCATATGGAAGAATTATATGCTCAACTGTATCATTAGACACATTATTTATCTTTCTCTGTTTATACGCATTTGATATATAGTCAGCTGCAGAAAATCCCATTGGATCCTCTTTTGAAGGTTCTGTAACAATTGCTACCTTTACTTCCAGATCTTCTTTATCTTCAGCTTTTATATTAAATCCCGTAGACATAAATATAATTGAAATGCCTAGAAGGGACATTATTATTTTGTTTTTCATCTATAATACTACCTCCTAATAAAGTATTGGATACATCTCAACAGCTCTAAAGAAATTATTGTCATATCTTACCTTGGTATACTCTGCAAGTATCCCTGTTTTCTTTTTAACATTAGATTTCATTTCCTTGAATACACCGTATTCATCACCGCTTTTTTCAAATATCTTATTAGTTGTTTCAATAGCCGCTTCTATACAAAATACCTTCTCAGGAATTTCCGTTCCTGCAAACCTACCTTCGACATTTCTTTGCTTAAGATTTTCAGATATTTTTCTATTTAATTCACTATAGTCAATATATTCAGTGTCTGGTACTTTTATATCAAAAATATCGCAATATAACGCCGTTGAATCCAATGTATGAACATTTGAAACCATAGCTCCGGTGTTTATAGCTGCTTCAACTACATCTTTTTCTATTTCTGCATCAGATGCATATACATTTATATTATTTGAAGAAGAATTTATCTTTTGTTTTAAATCCTGCTCAACAAATTTTTCAATTGAGTTTTTATATTTTTCATCGATATTGACTTCTTCGTATTTAATACCAGCTTTTTTGCATTCAAATTTTAGTTCTTTATTTTTTTCAATTATGGAAAGATTATCCTTCATATCAGGATTTATGTAGTTTACAAAAGTTTCAGCTCCCATTGCAGATGCCATCTGAACGGCATTTTTAGGGTTATCCTGATCAGTTGGATTAAATCCCATACTTATACTCTTATCAACCGATACATCATTCATTTTCTCCTCTATCTGCATCTCTTCTATACCAGCTGCAACTGTAATTACAGTACTATTTTTTTCTCTTATTTTTTCAAATACAGGAAGCATTCCCTCCTCGTCACTTGCTATTATTATACATTTCGCCTTTTTATTTTCTGCAAATGAAGCTATCTGATTTGTTATATTTTCAATATCATTTTCATATCCATCGGGAAGAGTTACCTTTGTCAAAGATTCATATTCATCGAGAAATCCCTCTTCAAGTTTTATACTTTCAGGAACAACAAGCATTGTCTGTGAATATTTATCTGTAAGCGAATCATTTTTCGCATTTTTGTCTTCCTTTTTACAACCATACATTCCAAATGTCATAGTTATGATAAGAAGCATCGTGGTAATTTTTTTTATCATAAAAACCTCCAAATTATTCTATCAGTTTAGGTACCTATTAATTTTATCATATCACAGACAAAAAAAACAGTTTTCAATATTTATACATAAAAAAGCCGGCGTATATCACGCCGGCATATAATTATTATACTAATTTCGTATTTTCTCCTTTTATAAATCCACCTATTACAGCTCCTACAATTCCAGGTAAAATCCATCCAAATCCAAGCCGTTCAAATGGTAACATATTTATAAAACCAAATGCTCCTGTAAGAGAGTTAATCACTGAAAGTATACTTGCTATAAGAGTCATATAAGCTGCACCTTTAAATGAATTGTCATTTTTTATTTTTTCAGTGAATAAAGTCATAACAACAAGTATTATCATTGCAGGATAAACTATCTGAAGTATAGGTATAGAGAATTTTATTATTGTACTTACTCCAAAGTTTGCAACTATTGCACTGAATACACATACAGCTGTAACAACTTTCTGATAAGAAAGCTTTCCATCTGAAATCTTCGCAAAATATTCACCGGCTGCAGATGTAAGTCCTATAGATGTTGTAAGACATGCAAATAGAACCATTACCGCTAAAAGCGCCTTTCCTGCACCTCCAAGAAGACCTTCTGTAATTGCCACTACAAGAAGTGCCTGAGATGTGTTTATATCGTACAATCCTGTTGATGAAAGTGTAGATCCTAAATAAGTAAGACCTCCGTATACAACAGAAAGTGCTATTCCAGCTACTATACCTGCCTTTACAGTCATAGATATCTGTACTTTCGGATCAGAATATCCTTTTGATGCAAGATTTGCTATCATTACTGTGGCAAGTGCTGCGGCACCAAGTGCATCCATAGTAAGATATCCCTGCGATATTCCTTCTCCAAATAGATTTCTATCTATCATATGTTCAGGACTTATAGCTCCTATAGGAGTTACTATTCCTTTTATGATAAGTAAAAGTAATGAAAGTATAAGCACAGGTGTAAGAATTTTTCCTATTATATCCACAACTTTTGTCGGTCTTATTGTAAGCGCCAATGTAACCGCAAAGAATATTATAGAAAATATTACCGAAGCTTCTATTCCAAGCCCATTATTGAAAAACGGCTGTATACTCATTTCAAATGTTGTAGCCGCTGTTCTTGGAATTGCAAGAAAAGGTCCTATACATAATATAGCTGCACAACCTATAATTCTCGCAAGTTTTTTTCCACCTCTTATAAGTATTTCATCCAGTATCCCTTTACATTTTGCTGCAACAACTATTACAAGCAGAGAAAGCCCCGCATCTGCAATTATAAATCCGATAAAAGATATAAACCAGTCCTTTCCAGATACTAACCCCAAATATGGTGGAAACAGCAGGTTTCCGGCTCCGAAAAACATTGAAAACAGAGCAAAACCGACTATAAAAATATCTCTCAGTTCTTTACTCATATTAATCCTCCCCCAGTATATTTATTGATAATTACAACTTTTCAGTTTTTTTGTTACAATCATTGTATCAGATTTTTAAAATAATTAAAAGACTTTATCTGTTTTTTGTAATATTGCATTATTATATTAATTTTTTATCCATTTTTATTATTTAAGTAAAGTGTAAATTTTTACTGGTTTGTTATGTTTATTTTATAATAAATATCTATCTGTGAAATATATATTTTTATTAAAAAGCCCGCACATATATGCGGGCTTTAAAAATATTATTTTTAGTTATTTATTAATGATTTTAATTCTGACATTCCTTTGAATGAAACGCCTCCACCTATCTGATATAAATCATACACATATTTTCCAGAAAGTGCATTTTTCTGAGCCTGTGAAAGTCCTGATGGATTCATTAAAAGTACAGGACATCCCATCTTAGCCGCTGCAGGACCTGCTGTAAGGGCATCAGCAAGAACATTTGATTTTGCAGCAAACATTGTGCTGTATCCATCATCATAAAGAGTTTCTATTACCTTGGCATTTGTTTCCTCTCTGTTCTTTCCTGCTATTCTGTTTCCAGATACATCTTCTGAAGTTATTTCATTCACTGAATTTATTACATCTTCTGATATAAGAGTTTCTCCACCGATAAAATATGCACTCTGAAGATTCTTTTCTGACATCCATTTATATATGTCATCATTTATCTTATCTTTATTTGTAAGTATTATAGGCTGATTTTCTTCACCAGCCTTAGATGCAACTGAAAGTGCATCCGGCTCTCCTTTTCCTGATACTACATATGCTTTGTTTATATATACACCGTTCTCTTCAAGTGCTTTTGCTATTTCAAAAGAAGTTTCATATCTGTCTTTTCCTGCAATTCTTACAACCTCTGCACCATAATCAGAAGCTATTTTGCTTTCAAGAGATTTACTTATAGCATTTTCTCCACCTATGATAACTATTTTTGAAGGAGCTATCTGATTTATTCTTTTTACAGTTTCTGATGGAAGTGAATTTTTATCTGTAAGAAGTATTGAAGCATCCATATTTGCAGCAAGCGGTGTAGCTGTTATTCCATCAGCTACAGAGTTTCCGTTAACAAGAACTATTGTACTTCCCTGATAAGTATTCATTTTACTTATTTCTGCTGCTGTTCCATATCTGTTTGCGCCTTTGACAACTTTCCAGTCAGGCTGAACTACTCCATTTTCGTCAAATGTATATTCTTTTCCATCTATTTCCTGAGTTCCTGTAACCATTGCACAAGTTTCGTCGAAGTAATATGTATTTCCTCCAAGATCAAGCCATCCTTTCCGTGCTGATCCATTTCCTGTAAAGTAATACTTGAACTCATCTATAGTCTTCCATCCAGTGTACATAACACCATCTTCATTGAAGAAGTATTTTTTATCACTTATAACAGTAAGTCCTTTATCAGTTTCGCCATTTGCATTGAAATGATATTTTTTACCTGATATAGTTAACCATTCATTCATGGCATACTTACCGTTTGATTTCATATATTTTTTCTTTCCGTTTACAGTTTTCCATCCCTCTGAAACAAGAGATATTCCATATTTTTTTGCTATCTGCTCGTCAGTTTTTGTACTGTAATCAAGAAGTACTGTTGTACCTATTTTAACTTTAGGGAAAAGCCGTCTTATTTCAGCATTGTGCATTCTGATACATCCACCTGATATATGCTTACCTATTGAACTTTCATTATTATTTCCATGCATTGCGTAAGTACTTCCACCAAATATACCTATCCATCTGTCTCCAAGAGGATTTCTAGGATCTCCACCAGGTATACCGCCAGTGTAATAAGGTCTGTTTATTATTTTATTGGCTACGTATGTTTTTCCTGTAGGCGTTGGTGTACTAGGTTTTCCTGTCGCCACATTGTACCTTTTTACAAGTTTATTATTTTCATAAAATGATAGCTTATTGTATTTAGTGTTTATTATTATCAGCTGATTTGTAGCAGCCTCTACATTCTGTACCGGTACAATCATTGTAAATACAAATGCCATTGAAACAATGATTGCCCGAAGTTTTTTGAACACCCTGTTCATCGTAATTACCCCCTGAACAATAATTTATTTAGAATATCCTTTTGGATTATTCTTTTGCCATCTCCATGAATCCTCACACATTTCTCTAAGTCCATATATAGCTTTCCATCCTAATTCTTTTTCAGCTTTGGAAGGATCTGCATAACATTCAGCTATATCTCCGGCTCTTCTCTCTGTAATTTTATATGGTATCTCTTTTCCGCTTATTTCAGAAAACATTTTTACCATTTCAAGAACACTGTATCCTTTTCCTGTTCCAAGATTATAAACTATAAGTCCTGGATTTTCCTCAAGTTTATCTATTGCTTTTACATGTCCTTTTGCAAGATCGACAACATGTATATAATCTCTTACTCCAGTTCCATCAGGAGTAGGATAATCGTCTCCAAATACATTAAGCTCCTCAAGCTCTCCTATAGCAACTTTTGTTATATATGGAACCAGATTATTTGGTATACCATTTGGATCTTCTCCTATTTTACCGCTTTTATGTGCTCCAACCGGGTTGAAGTATCTAAGTATTGCTATATTCATTTTGTCATCCACTTTTGATATATCTCTAAGCATTTCCTCTATCATCAGTTTAGTTCTTCCATAAGGATTTGTAACAGATAGAGGGAAATTTTCCTCTATTGGACATCTCTCCGGATCTCCATATACTGTAGCTGAAGAACTGAATACAAAGTTTTTGACATCATGCTTTTTCATAAGTTCAAATAATGTCAGTGTTGATATAAGGTTGTTATTATAATACTCTATAGGTTTTTCAACCGATTCTCCAACAGCTTTAAGCCCTGCAAAATGTATTATGGAATCTATATCTTCATTTTTAAATATTTCATCCATTTTATCATAATCTCTTACATCAACCTCATAAAATTTAACATTGCTGTTTGATAGTTCGTTTATTCTATCTATAACAATCGGATTACTGTTGCAAAAATTATCCACTATTACAACATCGTATCCGGCTTCTATAAGTTCTATTGTTGTATGGCTGCCTATATATCCGGCACCTCCAGTAACCATTACTGCCATTTTCCTACCTCTTCTCTTTATTATTTATTATAATAATATAATGTTTTTCGTATAAAATAATATTAACATATTTGTCATATAACATCAAATAAGTATAAATATATTACCTTAAAATTTTCTATATATACAAATATTTATATCTGTTCTCTACATAAGCTCTGTCACAGTTATTTCAGGCCTGTTCATAAATCTTATCGGTATAACACTGTTTCCAAGCCCTCTGCTTACCACCATAAATGTATTTTTCATTTGGTACATCCCGGATGTATATTTCGGCATGAATCCCTGGTGCGGAGCATACACTCCCCCTATGAAAGGAAATCTTATCTGCCCGCCATGTGCATGACCAGAAAATACAAGATCAAATCCTACTTCAGAATAATCTTTTATATGCTCCGGCCTATGTGAAAGAAGTATACTGAAAGTATTATCATCTATATCTTTTGATACTTTTCGGAGTATGTCATCAACATAATTTTCTCTATCCTCATAACCTGTATCTATTATTCCGGATATAAAAATATGTGAATTTTTATTTTTTATCTCAACTGTATCATCATCAAGTACATATACACCTTTTTCCAGAAGTTTATTTCTTACAATACTATATTTTCCAGACCATACTTCATGATTTCCAGATACATAATACACAGGAGCAATTTCCATAGCCCTATCTATAAATGACATTGCATTTTTAGTTCCCCATTTTCTTCTATCAACAAGATCTCCCGTAACGACTATTATATCAGGTTTTTCTTTTTCGATTTTCTTCATAAGTATTCTCTGGTCTTTTCCAAATTCTTTATTGTGTAAATCTGATACCTGAACTATCCTGAATCCTTTAAATGATTCTGGTATAGAGCTATTTTCTATATTATATCTACTTATTGATATACTATTCGTTCCCCATACAAGATATATAGAGAATATAGCAATTAATGCTGATATTATACAGACTTTCTTTTTTCTATTTATCATATTTTATTAAAGAGAATCTATTACTTCTCTTGCTGTCTCCTTATCGTCAAAGTGATGTTTCACAGTTCCTATTATCTGATAATTTTCATGTCCTTTTCCTGCTATAAGAACCGTATCTCCCTCACACGCATTTTTTATAGCTTTTTCTATCGCTTCTTTTCTATCGTATATTATTTCATAGTTGTGTCTTTCTATATCAAGACCTGCTTTTATATCGTCTATTATCTTTTCAGGATTCTCTGTTCTAGGATTGTCATTGGTTATTATACATCTATCTGATAATCTCTGGCCTATTTCTCCCATAAGAGGTCTTTTTTCACTATCTCTGTCTCCTCCACATCCAAAAACAGATATAAGATTTCCTTTTGTAAATTCTCTTGCCGTATTTAAAACATTTTCAAGTGCATCAGGTGTGTGAGCATAATCTACTATTACACTTATTCCTTTGTCATTTGGAACTGTTTCAAATCTTCCTGAAACACCACCTGTATTTTTAAGACCTTCTACATACACTCTTCTTTCTATTCCAAGCACCTCACATGCTGCAATTACTGCAAGAGTATTATAAACTGTAAACATTCCCGGAACAGGCACAAATATTTTTTCTTCAAATCCCGGTCCATTAAGAGTGTATGATACCCCAGACGCATCTGAATGTATATCAGTTGCTCTGAAATCAGCCTCTTTTTCTATACCGTATGTATAACATTTTGTATCAAGATTTTTTATATGAGAGTATATAACTTCTCCACCACAATCATCTATGTTTATTATATTGGCTTCTGATGTCTTATGGAAAAGTTTTTCTTTTGCATTTCTATAGTTTTCAAGTGTTTTATGAAAATCCAGATGATCTGGTGTAAGATTTGTAAATATTCCTATCTTAAAGTCCGTGCTATCTACTCTATTAAGTTCAAGCGAATGAGAAGAAACTTCCATTGCACAGCAATCGCATCTATTTTCAATCATTTTTTTAAATATTTTCTGAAGATCGACACTTTCTGGAGTTGTAGAGTTTGAAACCACTTCATTGTCTCCATCAAATATCTTTATAGTACCTATAAGACCAACTTTTTTATTATCACTTCTCAGTATCTCATTCAGGAAAGTTGTTATACTTGTTTTACCGTTTGTTCCGGTTACACCTATTACTTCAAATTTTTCTGACGGATGTTCACAAAAGTTTGCTGCAACTTCCGCCATCGTTTTTCTTGTATCTGCTACCTGTACAAATGTACATCCCTCTATATCATCTACTTCGTCCTGCACAAGAAATACTCTTGCACCCTTTTCATATGCTGATTTTATATACTTATGTCCATCAGATACAAATCCTTTTATACAGATAAACATTGTACCTTCCTCAACTTTTCTCGAATCATACTGTATATCAGATATTTCAACATTCATATCACCTGATACTGATACTGTTTCTATTCCTTTTAATATATCATTAAGTTTCATAATTGCCTCCAAATCTCTTTTCTCTACGTATATATTATATATATCCTTATAATTTTTTTCAATTAAACAAATATTACAGTTTTGTGTGAATAATAAAATTGAACATAGATAAACCCTCATAAATTTATATGAGGGTTTTCCATATTCTTATATCAAAACTTATATATCAGCTATTATACTTTCTATATCTTCATCAATAATTAGAGAGTCATCTTCATCAAAATCATCTAAATCTGCACTCAGCTCAAGATACTGCGTATCTATATCAGCCTCATCATCAATATCGGTAAACCCTGTTCCAGAGGCAAAATCATTAAGTATAGAACTTTCAGATTCATCCGGAATTATATATTCCTCTCCCTCTTCAAAGTTCATATTTTCAAAAATAAGCTTATCTAAGTCAACTTCATGGCAGTTATCTACAACTTCTGAGTCGCCCAATTCTATAAATCTGTATTTTCCATTCCATACACTATCTTTCATAATCATTTCCCCCCATAAAGAACCATTCAAAAGATGATACACCTTTTTCTGAATAGGCATTTATCTGAAGTTCTTCTATTATATCTTTTCTTCTTATATCAGAATCCTTAGAATATCTTCCCTGTCTGAATGCATACATTTCTGTAATACTTCTGAATAATTTTTCTCTTACTTTTTCAGAATCGTAATTTTTATACTCTTTTTCAATCAATCTAAATATAGCATACAGTCTTTCTTCTGTATTTCTTATGTAGTATGGATACATTCTGCAAACTATGTGCTCCAGTTTATTTAAAGCCTTATTCATAAACAGTTTCAGTCTATCACTTTCATTTTCTTTGAGCATTCTGAATATATGTCTTCTTCTTTCTTCCGGAGATATTACAAACGATAGATTTCCTATAATTATTTCTATATCTCTAAGTTCATCTTTTATTGTATATCCTATATCCGAGAATATCTCATCAATATATCTATATGCCGGCGATTCTATTACTGTCAGTCTTCCTGCTATATCTATCGCCGGTGCTTTTACAAAATCCGGCATATATACAGTAAGCGCATCAATATCTTCTTTTAATGATGTTATGTCTTCATATAGCTCATTTATTATATTTATTCTTATCTCATCTGTTATATTTCCAGATTTCATAGTCTCTACTATATCATTTCTTATTGCATAAAGTCTCGCAAAAAAGTTATATATAACAATATCATTTACAGATTTGGACCAGTTTCTATAAATCTCATGTATATCAGCTTTTTTTATTTCCTTTTCTTTTGAATATACAAATATTTCTCTTACAAGGCTGTCAATCATATCTTTTTTAAGATAAATTTCTATATATTCATTTCCAAATGTTATTTTAGTTCTTTTATATCCGTATTTACTGAAACTGTCATCATTGATTATATTTATATCAGATACGTACATTTCTGAAATTGTAAGTATATCCCTTTTTCTATCTTTTTTTACATAGATATTTTTTCCATCTGTTTCTATAAATACAGGATTACCTGTTCTTGTAATTGCTATATCATTTGTATTTATTTCCGGAGCGTCATCTATTGCAGTAACTTCTATATTTTTATCGTTCATATACAATCTGAATATATTTTCTCCATCATATACTATTGTTTCATTTCCATTTCTTACTATCCCACTTTTATGTATATCAAATGAAGATATAGTTCTTTTTGTTTTTTTATTTATTATGATAAATTTATTATCATATCTCACAACAAGAACATTTGATGACTTGTAATCAAATCCGCCGGCACTTCCTGTTATTCTTCCAAATACTATTTTACTTTCCTGTGGCATATTGCCTATTTTAGGATTTTCAGATATCATTTCTTCAAATCCAGCTGGTGGTATTCTTTTTGTATTATTGTTAAATATCTGGACTGTTCTTGCTATAATAGACTCCCTTTCCATATGGAAATAACCTTTTAGAGTCATCATATTTCCTTCTATCATAAATCTCTCTATATCGTCATAATATATTTCAAATCTATTTTTTCCACCTGCAAATACAAATTTTTCGTGGTCTCTGTTTATTCCACCAGAAAATATTTTTTCCTCATCAATTACAAATAAACTCTGATTTTCATCTATTTCAAATATAAATTCTCTTTGATTTCTGCATATATATGAAAAATCATCTATATCCATTCTAAGTTCAAAATCTACAAAAGACTCTCTTTCTGAGTTTGATGATATTACCCTGAAAGGCATTCCTTTTTCAGATACTATAATTTCCTGTTCAGAAAGATGTGCTGATAATTTTATTTTGTACTCTGAATAACTATAAACATATCTTTCTGCAGTTTCATCTGATATATCAGATGCAGTTATTATTATATTACCAAGATTTGTTATATAAAGTTTTTTACCCGATGCACTACACTTTGCCCCTCTTATATCAAATCCTCTAGAAAATTCATATATCGCTTTTTCACCTAACTTTAGCATCTTATCACCTCAAATTATCATACTTTATTTCTAAAATGATTGCTGCCTGGTTTTCAGACAGCAATTCCAAATTACATTTATTCACTTTTCTGAGCTATAAGATCATCATATGTAGACTGAAGTATTTTCTCATAGTCTGTAAAATTCTTTCTTCCACTAAGTTCTTCTTTAAGTTTATTATATTCCTGTTCAATTTCCTCTTTATTCATATATTCAGCTCTTAGTCTGAAATCTTCTATTTTTAAATCACAGTATTTATCGTATTTTTCTATATATGATCTGAATCCTTTTGCCTTAAGTGCATTCATCTGTTTCTGAGCTTCAGAATATACACCTATATCGCCACCTACAAAAGCTTTATAATAGTTACCTATGTGGATTATATCTCCTGAGAATCCTTTAGCTTCAAGCTGTTTTATAAGTTCATCAGCTTCCTCTTTTTTCTTCATTGAACCTGCATATACTCTGTAATACTCTCCACTGTCCTTAACTTTTTCCATTTCCTGGTTTCTTTTTTCCTGCTCTTCAGCTATTTTCTGCTCTTCAGCCTGTTTTCTTTCCTCTTCCCGTTTTTTCTCAGCCTCTATCTGCTGTTCCTGTTTTATCTGCTCCTGCTTTAATGCTTCCTCTTTCTTTTTCTTGTTTACTATAAGGGCATATCCACCTATTGCAACAGCAAGTATAAGTATTGCAACAATTATATCAAGTTTTCTTCTTTTTTTCTTATCCTCTGGAGACATCTCTGATGAAGATGGTACACTTTCTTCTTCTATCTCGTCATCTTCTTCATAGTATTCCTCTTCGTCGTACTCCTCATCATCTTCAAACTCTTCTTCCTCGAATTCTTCCTCTTCTTCAGATTTCTTATTTTTTCTTCCAAATAAAGAGAACCCTTTTCTCTCTACTACCTCAACTTCAGGCTCGTCCTCCTCTTCATCTTCTGAAGAAGCTAATTTTGCTATTGCATCAAGAGTTGAATCATCTTCATTCTCATCATCAAATTTATATATATCGTCATCTTCATGTTTCTTTTCATTTTCTTTTGCGATATCTTCTTTTATATTTTCGACTGCTCTTTTAGCTCTTACAACTGCATTTTCTATTTCTTTTTCTTCTTCTGTTTCAGATTCTTTTATTTCGGCTATCTCTCTCGCCTTGAATGACTCTTTTCTTTTTTCAGGGTCTATATGAATTTCATAGTGTCTAGTTTTGTCTTCAACTTCAGATTTGTCATCAATTTTCAGATAGTCTTCTTTGTTTATTTCTTCATCTAAATCAGTTTCCTCTGATATATTTTCCTCTGAATCATAATCTGCATTTTCAATATTATCCATAGCTTCATCTTTTTTACCTTCTGATTTTTCTGTCTGAGTAGAATTTTTTACACTCCGAGGTATTATCATTGATAAATCTATTTTTCTTGTCATTCTATTTCTGAATGGTTCTGATTTATCGGCATTCTCAAGCATATAAATATATTCTTCTATATCTATATCCGCAGGCACACTTCTTCTTGTAACTGCTATTTCTGATGATTCAAGACACTTTTTATTATTTCTCAAATATAAAACTGCTTTGTCCCATACTTTTGGATCTATAGTGTTCTCTTTTTTAGATACAGCTTTCATAAATTCAGCAAAGTTTTCTTCTCCAAATTCACCAGATACTGTAAGTCTCATAGCACCCTCTATAATTGCTCTTTCTTTGCCTTTTACATAGTCAAGAAGAACTGTTGCAGCTGCAAAATCGTATATATTTACGCCACCAACTCCAAAAGCCTCATCTGAAGATATATTTTCAAGAAGTTTTATTCTTTTGAATTCCTCATTGACACAGTCCATTATCTCCGCATCAGATATCTGTCTGATTTTTTTCTCAAACTCATCCTTTGAATATGTTTCTTTTGATGGTTTCTGCTCTACCTGGCTTTTTTCTTCAGATTTACTGTGTCCACCTGCAAGTATTCTGTTTACAATTACAATTATTTCTCTCTTTAACTCTATTCTTGCATCTGCAGGATTAAGAAGGAAAAGATCTATACTATCTTCTCTTTTAAGGCTAAGCTCTCTCAATGTCATAGAAAGAACTTCCATATATATATTCAGTACTTTATAATCCTTCTGAAGTCTCTTTATTTTATCCGCATTAGACATTTTGTCGTAATATACAAAACTCTGTAAATCTGCTTCCTTAAATGATTCAATTCCGTTTTTCTTTGCATTATTTATATATTTTCTGCATCTTGCATTTATAAGCTCAATGTCACTTTCAAGTTCATCTATTTCCGGTATATATTTTTCAAGTATCCATTTAGATATTATCGGTTCTGTATTTCTCGATAAAGTTTTGTAGAATAAAACATTGTATTTTAAAAGATCAATATATTTGTCTTCATTAAATTCAACTTTTTCAAATTTTTTATTAAGTATGCTGTCAAGCTTTCTATTTGTTTTGCTCTCCTGTTTTAAAAATCTCTGTGTAACATTTAAAACAGTTTCCTTTATTATGCTATTATTGCTCAATCTATTCACTCCCTGCTAATTTATATTAACTGTATACCTCCAATATTATATTTTTAAACTAAAAGATGTATACTATTCGTATTTAACAATAAGATGAAATCCACTGCATTTATACTATTATATTATAGCATTCTTTATATATAAAGGTGAACCTTTATACGCCAATAAAATTAATTTTATAGTAAGAATATTAATAAATATTCTTATTTTGATAATTTAGTATCCTTTGTTATCTACAAATATATTTTTATATTTAAGCAATAAAAAAGACACTCTATATGAGTGCCATATCAATAAAATCAAGCAAGTCTATAAGCGGAGTTCTGTATTAGATAATCATCTTTCTAGGCTTACTGTCACCAGTAAGCTCAAGCGACCTACCAACCGGAGAGTGCGAGCAACACTCTTTAGCCCTATTTTGGTCTTGCTCCAGGTGGGGTTTACATAGCCGACCAGTCACCTGGCCGCTGGTGAGCTCTTACCTCGCCTTTCCATCCTTACCTCATTGCGCGCATTAAGAGGCGGTTTATTTCTGTTGCACTATCCTTAAGATCACTCTCACTAGGCGTTACCTAGCACCCTGCTCTGTGGAGCTCCGACTTTCCTCACGCAGCATCCCTGCTGCCCGCGATTATCTGGCTTACTTGATTTTCAATTAGACTGGACTATTTTATCATACATATTGATTATTGTCAAAATTTCTTTGTATAATATTGACATGTATAATAAAAGATATAACAATATTATTGATACTTGTATATCTTTTTAATCAAATAAGGGGGTTGTATGAATAAAAAAACAATTATAATTGATTTTATATCTATTATTCTTATTATCGCTATGACGGTAAGTGGTTATAAAATTGTTACAAAAGTTATTGATTATCACAAATCATCCGAAACCTATAATAATATACGGAAAAACTACAGTCCTTCTTTAGGAAACAATATTTCTATCGATGAGCAGAAATTAAAAAATATCAACGGCGATTATATTATGTGGCTTAATGTTGATGGAACAAATATAGATTATCCCGTGGTTGTATATTCAGATAATGATTTTTATCTTGAAAAAGATTTTTATAAAAATGATTCTTCATCCGGAAGTATTTTTATGGATTATAGAAATAAAACTGATTATAAAAATATTATTCTTTACGGTCACAACATGAGAAACCAGACTATGTTCAATAATCTTGAAAAATTTAAAGATAATAATTTCTGGAATGAAAAGCATAAAATATATATATACAGAGATGGATACAAATATACATATGAACCATTTTCAGTGTATGTGGCTGAACCTTCTTTGGACTATACAGTTACAGATTTTTCTAAGGATATAACATTTTCTGAATATCTGAAAAAATGCAGTGATTTATCTATCTTTGACGACAGTATATATCTAAAAAATCCTGGACTTCTAAAAGGGTTTAATATTTCGTCTGAAAGAATTCTTACTTTATCTACTTGCAGTTATGAATTTGATGATGCAAGAACAGTACTACATGCAAGGCTGATCGATAAATCTGAAATTTAAATAATTATCACTCAAATAAAGAAAACGATGTATAAAGTATATACATCGTTTTTTAATATTTCCATAATAATATTTTTATAAAAAAATACTATCATATATAAAAGAAATTTTTCTTTTACACATGATAGTATTTCTGGAGCTGGTGATAGGACTCGAACCTACAACCTGCTGATTACAAGTCAGCTGCTCTACCAATTGAGCCACACCAGCATATATCTGTAAACAGTTCTCTGAAAACCGCATACATACATCTTCCATCATTTATCTTGGTCAAGTCCTCGACCTATTAGTATCAGTAAGCTGCATACATTGCTGCACTTCCACCTCTGACCTATCAACCACG
>NZ_SGJB01000011.1 GCF_006861675.1 Peptacetobacter hominis
TAGAAGGTGATTTTTTATTATATTTTTTCAAAAAAATAAGGGCTATCGCACTAATAAAATATTAATGCGACAGCCCCATTTTTATCTTTCTCTCGCTTTTTCTATTACTGCTTCCACATCTTCAAAACTTCCGAAAGTAAATGAATCTTTTTTAAATGTAACCGCAAGTTCATCACTGAATATAAGTATTACAACATTATTTCCTTTTCCCACTCTTTTTATCTTTTTATATTTAAGAGAAGTTTTTCCACTTGCATTTTTCATCTCAAGATGGTCTTTATAGAAATCAACTTTTATAGTTATTTCTTTTCCTCCATTTACTTCAAGAGCCTTTTTATAACTTTTACCCCCTATTACCGGATAAGATATAAAAAGTTCCCATGCTATCATTACAACTCCAAAAGCTGCAAATAACCATCCAAGCATAACTGTATTCGTTACTTCTCCATATATCCCAAGGAAAAGTATTATTATACTTAAAATTACACATCTGTTCTTTTTCTTTCTATCTGTAGAAAGTTTTACTGATTCAATATAATCTTCTTTTGTTATTATGCTAGTATTTCTAGCTTTTATTATTTCTGCTTTTCCCATTGCATTTCTCCTTGCCTATTTATTTTCTACAAAAGGTGTAAGTCTTTCCCATAAGTCATCTAATGTACCCTCGATAAATCCATTTTTCTTTACCATCATGACAACATTTCTTCCAAATATTATTAATACTAAATCCTTTGTTTCTTTTATCATTTTTATATCAGAATACTTTAACTTTATCATCTGAGAATTACTGCTTATAAGTTCCGCATGATTATTAAAGAAATTAAGATTCTGAACCATCGGCTTATCACCTATCATCGCTTTTTTATTAGCGTACTGTTTTTTTCCTGCTTTTTCAGGCATGAATTTGTATCTCCACCGAAGTATAATCGCCGCAATTATTATACCTATTACTCCTGAAGAAATATCACCATTTTTAAGTCCTGATATTCCGAATATAGCACACATGAATGCAAGAAAATCACATACTATTGTATATATCCTTGGTATACCTATTTTCATAGCTTCAATCATATCTTTTTCAGTTATTTCATTTCTTGTCTTAATTGTCATAATTCCACTCCCCTTTAAATATACTAAATATTATAACATGATGTTGAGTATATTTGATATTTATTTTAGAAGATATTCTATTTTTATTTATCGACTCTCTCCTGTAATATATAATATTGATATAAATATAATGCTATATAAGGAGGGAATTCTATGAAATCATTATTCAAAGAAAAATTAAGTATTGAGTCTATTGGAAGAATTGAAATTATAATTGCCATGACTCTATTCGGTACAACAGGTCTGTTTGCAAAAAGAATTTCTCTCCCCTCTGCAGAAATAGCATGTTTCAGAGCTATTCTTGCACTATGTTCAATGTCTGTTGTTATTTTCCTTACAGGACGAAAAAAATATATTAAGCATTCAATCCCTAAACTTCACTGGCTTTTTCTATCAGGTGCAGCTCTTGCATTCAACTGGATTTTCTTCTTTGAGGCATATAAATATACAAGTGTTGCACTTACTACACTCTGTGAATATTTTGCTCCTACACTTGTAGTTGCTGCAAGCAGTATTTTTCTGAAAGAGAAACTTACCATTAAGCATATTATATGTTTTATAGCATCAACTGCAGGACTTCTTATGATTGTAGGTGTAAGTGGAGGACGGAAAAGTTCTGATTTTATAGGAATAATGTTCGGTATTGGAGCTGCATGTTTCTACGCAATAAATGTTATGATAAACAAGATCACAGGTGAAATAGAAAATACAGTAAAAACAGCAATACAATTTTTGTCTGCTGCTGTAGTTCTCATACCATATGTTTCATTTACATGTGGATTCAGCATTTTAACTATAGATAAAACCGGACTTATATCGCTTATGATACTTGGATTTATAAATACAGGAATAACCTATTATTTTCATTTTTCTTCTCTTTCAAAACTAAGAGGTCAACAGGCGGCTATTTTAAGTTATATAGATCCACTTGTTGCAGTTTTGGTTTCTGTATTTGTACTTGGAGAATCGGTTACATTATATCAGCTTATTGGTGGAGGTATTATTCTTATGTTTGCTTTTATAAATGAAATTGATTTTGAAAAAATATTTAATTAGATATACAAAAAGGGACATTACATCAGTTCAATGATATAATATCCCTTTAATTTTATACTTTTGATTTTACTAGAATAATCCTGATATTACTCCATTTTCATCTACATCTATTCTCTCAGCTGCAGGTGCTTTTGGAAGTCCAGGCATCTTCATTATAGCTCCAGTAAGCGCAACTATAAATCCGGCTCCTGCTGAAACAGTAAGATCTCTTACAGTTATTGTGAATCCTTCAGGTCTTCCAAGTATTGTCTGATCATCAGTAAGTGAATACTGAGTTTTTGCCATACATATTGGAAGATTTCCAAATCCAAGTCTTTCAAGTCTTGCTATTTCCTTGTCTGCTTCTTTTGTATAGTTTACTCCATCAGCTCCATATACTTTTGTAGCTATTGCGTTTATTTTTTCTTTTATTGAAAGCTCTTCATCGTAGCAGTATTTGAAGTTATTTTCTTCTTCATCTATAAGTCTAAGAACTTCTTTTGCTACTTCGATTCCACCTTCTCCACCTTTTGCCCATACTTCTGATAATGCTACATTTACACCAAGCTCTTTGCACTTATCTTCAACAAGTTTAAGCTCAGCTTCAGTGTCAAATGGGAATCTGTTTATTGCAACAACTGCAGGTAATCCGAATACCTGAGTTATATTTTCTACATGTTTAAGAAGGTTTGGAAGTCCTTTTTCAAGAGCTTCAAGATTTTCTTCGTTTAATGCGTCTTTTGCAACTCCACCGTTGTATTTAAGCGCTCTTACAGTTGCAACTATTATTACTGCATCTGGTTTTATTCCAGCTTTTCTGCATTTTATATCTATGAATTTTTCTGCTCCAAGGTCAGCTCCGAATCCTGCTTCTGTTATTACATAATCGGCAAAGTGCATTGCCATTTTTGTAGCTATTACAGAGTTACATCCATGAGCTATATTTGCAAATGGTCCACCATGAACAAATGCAGGTGTTCCTTCTAATGTCTGCACAAGGTTTGGTTTTAGAGCATCTTTTAAAAGTGCTGCCATAGCTCCGTTTGCCTTAAGTTCTCTTGCTGTTACAGGATTACCTTCCATGTTATATGCAACAACTATGTCTCCTAATCTTTCCTTAAGATCAGCTATATCATTTGCAAGGCAGAAAGCAGCCATTACTTCTGATGCAACTGTTATATCAAATCCGTCTTCTCTTGTCACACCGTCTACTCTTCTTCCAAGACCGTCTACTATATTTCTAAGCTGTCTGTCGTTCATGTCGACACATCTTCTCCAAGTTATGCTTCTTATGTCTATATTAAGAGCATTTCCCTGATGTATATGGTTGTCAAGCATTGCAGCAAGAAGGTTGTTTGCTGCTCCTATTGCATGGAAATCTCCTGTAAAATGAAGGTTTATATCCTCCATAGGAACAACCTGTGCATATCCTCCACCGGCAGCTCCACCTTTTATACCAAATACAGGTCCAAGTGATGGCTCTCTAAGTGCAACAAGTGCATTTTTACCAAGTCTTGAAAATGCATCTGCAACCCCTATTGTTGTAGTTGTTTTTCCTTCACCTGCTGGTGTAGGGTTTATTGCAGTTGCAAGTATAAGTTTTGCTTTCTTACCTGTATCCTTTTTAAGAAGGTTGTAGTCTACTTTTGCTTTATATTTACCATAAAGCTCTATATCGTCTTCAGATAGACCTGCTTTTTTTGCTACCTCTCTTATATCAAGTGGTTTTGCTTCCTGTGCTATTTCGATATCAGATTTAAATCCCATTACAATCTCCTCCAGACTCTTATTTTTAATATATTAATATAAATTTTTTTATATCCTTAATTAAATTATATCCAAAAACACGAATGATTTCAATATTTTTCGTAAAAACATTCTTATTTGTTCATTTTTGATATAAGCGCTCCATAAGCTATTGAGTAAAGTTTAGATTCATGAGTATCTGCTCTGGATACTAGAACAACTGGTGCTTTAGCTCCCATTATTATACCGGCAGACTTTGCATTTCCCATATATGTAAATGACTTACCGATTCCATTACCTGTTTCTATGTTCGGAACAAGAAGTATATCCGCATCTCCACCTACTTCACTTTTGTAACCCTTTATTCTACATGCATCTTCAGATACTGCAAGGTCAAATGCTATTGGACCTTCTACTATCGCACCTTCACCGAATCCACCCTCTTCAGAGAACTTTTTAAGCATATCCGCATCTACAGTAGCAGGCATTTTTTCATTCACTTTTTCTTTTGCTGCGAGACATGCAACTTTTACTTTTTCTATTCCAAGTGATTTTGCTGCCTCTATACTATTTCTTATTATCTTTTTCTTCTGTTCAAAATCCGGATTTATATTCATACCGCCATCAGTAAGTATAAGAAGTTTTTTATAAGAAGGAAGTTCATAAATCATAACATGACTTAAAAGGCTGTCTGTTCTAAGTCCGTATTCTTTGTTTAACACTTCTTTTAGAATTATAGAAGTATCCAGTATTCCCTTCATTACAAAATCAGCTTTGCCATCAGCTACCATTTTTACAGCTTCCTCAGCTGCATCCTTCAGTTCTGTTTTGTTTATTATTTCGACATTGTCTATACAGAATCCTATATTAGAGGCTATTTTTCTTATTTTTTCCTCATCACCTATAAGAACCGGCTTTATTATATTCTTTTCATAAGCATCTTTTACAGCCGTCATAACTTCTTCATCCTGTGCTGCTGCCACTGTAAGAACAACAGGATTTTCAGATTTTTTAAGCTCTTCAATAATATCGTCAAGTCTTTTTATCAAAGAATCCACCCCCATAAAACATATATATATTCAAAAACAGCAATATATATTATTATACTGCTGTTTTATTTGTGTCTCTATCTGTATTTGTTCACTTCTCTAAGGCATGCATTTGTTATTTCATCCATTGGATCTATTTCGTATGCTCTTTCTATATAATAACCTGCATCATCTATATTGCCATTGTTAAGATATGCCATTCCAAGATTGCATAGTATTTCAGGATCATCTTTTCTTATTTTAGCAGCCTTCTCAAAATACTCTATAGCACCTTCAAGATTAAAGTTTTCTGCTTCAAGAAGTCCCATCTCTACAAGTGTATCAACCTGTGTAGGTCTTATTATAAGTATTTTTTCAAAATACTTTCTTGCGGTTTCATTGTCTGCCATCTGTTTATATCCAAGTGCTATCATAAACAGAAGATTCCACCAGTCAGGGTACTCCTCTTCAAGTGGAAGAAGTTTTTCTACCCCCTGTTCAGCTTTTCCTGAAAGAACAAGAGTATACCCCTCTTCATACTGAACCTTGTAATCCATTTTACCTATATTATCCTGAACTTCAGCCATTATATCCTCATCAAGTCCAAGTTTCATAGCTTCTTCCCATGTAAGTTTTGCCTTTATAAACTGTCCCTGATTGTAGTAATGATATCCCAGCTGATAGTATGCAGGTGCAAAACCTGGATCAAGTTCTACCGCTTTTTCCAGTTTTTCAAGTGCATCAAGCAAAAATTCATTTACACCTTTTGAATCCTCATCCTTTTTATACTGCTCTGCTATCTGCTGACATATTATCGCATAGTGATAAAGTCCATTTACATCATCCGGATATCTACTTATAAGAGCTTTCATATATATAAGAGCATCTGTATATTCACCTATATCAAAATACTTGTTTGACATATATCCCATATATGATTTCAAATCAAGTTTAAGATTTTTAGAAAGTGCATCTATAAATTTATTATATTCTTCTCCATATCTGAATGTAGAATCTATACCGTTTATATAAATCATTGCATCGGCTATAGACATTGAGTTCAGACCATCCTGAGCTGTTTTTTCTTTTATTCCTTTTACAA
The DNA here is from genome assembly GCF_006861675.1 of Peptacetobacter hominis. Taxonomy (GTDB): domain Bacteria; phylum Bacillota; class Clostridia; order Peptostreptococcales; family Peptostreptococcaceae; genus Peptacetobacter; species Peptacetobacter hominis. Next base: position 6,022 of record NZ_SGJB01000011.1, read on the forward strand.
GAACTTCATTCTTTATAGGTACGTCAAGTCCGCCTTCAGGAATTGTATATCCCTCTATTTTAAATTCTCCATCTGATTTAAGCTTTATAAATGCAAGCTCGTCAGTTTTTTTAAGAAGATATTTTTCTATTCTATATTTCATCTCAAATCTCCTTTCAAAATTTATATCTCAACCTTAAATGAATGAGATTTCTCAAATATCTTTGAAATATTATAATCAAACATATATACACATTCATTTTCAAGAGGTTCTTCATTTAAATTATAATTTTTAACATCATATCTGAATGGTTCAAACCGAACATTTTTTATTATATTTTTGGCAGGTATACCTTCATACTTAGGTATATATTTTTTTACATTTTCATCTTCCTGAAGGAATATATGACATCTGTTTTTGAAGTCATCCGGATAATTTCTCACCATAAAAGAAGGAACATTTGATGTCTTTCCAGTAGATACATAATCAAATTTAAGCATATCTCTGAAAAGTTCTACATTCATTCCAATTTTTTCTTCATAGAATTCAAGAAGTATCCTGTAGTTTTCATTTCTTCCCTGAGATACAGAAAAATATCCTCTGGAATTATAAAACTCAGAGAATTCCTCATAAAATCTGAACGGTGAATCCATATAGAATTTTTCCACCAGATATTTTATTGAAAGTGAAAAATTACCTGAGTTGTAGTATCTCTCCACCATTTCCTCTATATCTTTAAGCTTCAATATTTCATCGTATGATATATATCTATTTGATAGTACTTCATATGGAGGATAATTCTTATATCTAAAGTCATGCATATCTGCTGTTTTTCTTATTCCCGTTCCTTTTATCATCTTCAGAAATCCAAGCTGAAGCTGCTCTATTCCAAGCCTGTACACATCATTGAATGATTTTTCAAATCCTCTATAATTTTCATATGGAAGTCCAGCTATAAGATCCAGATGCTGATGTATATTTTTGTATGATTCTATCTGCTTTACAACATTTGATAGTCTTTCAAAGTTGTCCTTTCTACCACATGCTTCAAGCACAAATGGATCGGTAGACTGAACACCTATTTCAAACTGGAAAAGCCCCGGTTTACAATTTTTCAGGAATTCAAGCATTTCATCATCTATAAGATGGGCTGTAACCTCAAAATGATATGTCGTAAATCCATTGTCATTTTCCATTAGAAAACTCATTATCTCCATAGCAGTTTTTTTCTTTGCGTTGAATGTTCTATCTATGAATTTTATCTGCGCAACTTCTGCTTCAATAAGATTTTTCAAATCTTTTTTTATTCTTTCAATACTGAAATATCTCAGCCCTTTTATAGCTGAAGAAAGACAGTACTGACAGTTAAATGGACATCCTCTTGAAGATTCATAATACACTATTCTATTTTTATATTCTTCAGGATTCATATTATCATATGGACTAGGTATTATATCCAGATTTTCTATAAGAGGTCTTTCATCATTTACATGTATATTTTCGCCGTCTCTATATACTATACCTTTTATATCTTTTATATCTTTTTCATTTCTGAACATCATACACAGTTCTCTGAATGTAATCTCACCTTCACCATACATAATGTAATCTATAAAAGGATATTTTTTCATAAGTTTTTCACTGTCATAACTTACTTCAGGTCCACCAAGACCTATTATCATATCTGGTTTTACTGATTTAAGATTTCTGCATAGTCTTAGGATATCTTCAACATTCCAGATATATACAGAGAAAAATACAGCATCATATCCTCCTCTGTATATTTCCTTTAATATAAAATCCATCTGGTTATTTATTGTATATTCCTTAAGCTCTATATCCCGTATATCTTTTGAACATTCTTTTATGTATCTTATAGCCAGGTTTGTATGTATAAACTTTGAATTAAGAGTTGTTAAAAGTATTTTCAAGTTATCACTCCCCTATGACTTGTATTTTTTGTACTGTTTTATTATTATATTATTGTAAATATAATTTTTTGAAATTTTTAAATTTATCTACAAAATAATGATTTCGGAAAGGACTTATTCATGGAAAGATTCGACTCTGTATCACTCGATTCCCTGTCTGTACAGGATCTTCTTGTTATAATAAAAGCACTTGAGTATACACACGAACATACTCAATTAGATGTTTTTAAAAATCTCAGAAACAATATTGTAAACGAACTATGCTTTTTAGCGGAGGTTTCTGAGGAGGAATTCATTGAATATATAGAATCATATATTGAAAAGCTTTAAAATCTTTACATCCAGCGGCGGACAAATATGTCTGCCGTTTTTTATGCTTTCTTCATAAATCTGAAATTATATTCTCCTGACTTTGATCCAATTTTTATATTAAGTATACTACCATCCATTGTCTTTGAAAGAATTCTTATCCTATTGAGGATAGGATCATTGAATTCCTCTCCTTCACTAAGATTTATAAGTCCCAATGGATTTGCTTCCATTCCATAAAACTTCTTATTCAGTTTATAATTTTTTATTTTTATAAGGTAGTCTCCCATAGACTCAATAAATCCATCATTATTTTCATATTCTTCAGTATCAAGAATGGACATAATAGTATTTTTTATGGATTTCATACCATCATCACAGCATTCTCTTTCTTCTACATATATATCGTAAAGCACATTGAATAAGTCAATAACAGGATCTCTTTTTTCATCGGTTTCGCCTTTTATGTAGTTATCAATAGAAGAAATAATTCCTATTCTATACATCTGAAATTTTACAGTTTCGCTTTTATCCACAGATGGATTGAATTCTATAATTTTACTTTTAATTATAGAAAAAATATCCTCATAACTTATCCCCTTATCCTCAATTATTGCGTGTATAACTTCATTATAAATAACAGCTGCTAATCCATACCGATATGCACCACATTTCATAAAAGATGCATATTTAAACATAAGATTATAAACATTATCTGTACTTTTTTCTATACTGTTATTTGAAAGTATAAGAGGTATTGATGCATTCAAAAAATTTGTGTTTCTGTCCATATTTCCATAATATTTGTAGTATCTTAGTTCATCTCTGAATCTGTTTTCATCTATATATACATATCTCTGTTTTCCGTCATCAACAAGACATTTTGTAGTTATCGTAATAAAGTACTTAAGCATACTGTTTTCTATTTTATATGATTTTATATATGCTTTTTTTATTATCTCATCTTTTAAAGACATCATATCACCCTGTTAATAGATTTTTATCAAAAAAGGAGAGGTGTAAATAAAACCTCTCCTGGAATTACCTGTACTACATCTTCTGTGGAGCGTGCATTCCAAGAAGTCTCAGTCCGTTTTCTATAGACTGTCTTGTAGCTTCAACAAGTGCAAGTCTTGCTTTTCTAAGCTCTGCATCATCTACAAGTATTGGGTTGTCATGATAGAATTTATTGAATGCCTGAGCAAGGTCAAGAACAAATCTTGTAACAATATGTGGCTCGTTCTTTTTCATAGAAGCAAGTATACATTTGTTGAATGATTCTATAACCTTTATAACCTCTGCACTATCCTCATCTGATATAAGGTTGAAATCTATATCTGAAGTAACTTCTTCTCCTGCTTTTCTAAGAACTGCACAACATCTTGCATGAGTGTACTGTACATATGGTCCAGTTTCTCCATCAAAACTTAAAGTCTTGTCCCAAGAGAATGTGTAGTCTTTTATTCTACTGTTTGATAGTTCCTGGAATACTACAGCACCTACTCCAACCTGTTTTGCTATCTCATCTACATTCTGTGCATCAGGATTTTTAGAAAGTATTATTTCTTTTGTTTTTTCTATAGCCTGTCTTAAAACATCCTCAAGGAAGACTACTCTACCTTTTCTTGTAGACATTGTTCCACTTTCAAGTGCAACCATACCAAATGGAACGTGTACAAGATCTTTCGCCCAATCAAATCCCATAAGTTCAAGTACTTTGAACAGCTGCTGGAAGTGAAGTGCCTGCTGTGATCCAACTACATATATACATTTATCAAAATTATATGTTTCTTTTCTGTATATAGCTGCAGCAAGGTCTCTTGTCATATAAAGAGTTGAACCGTCTTTCTTAGTTATAAGGGCAGGTGTAAGGTTGAATTTTTCAAGGTTTACTATATTAGTTCCTTCAGACTCTTCAAGAAGACCTTTTTCTTTTATCATATCTATTACTCTGTCCATCTTATCTGAGTAGAAACTTTCTCCCGCATATGAATCAAATTCTATATCAAGAAGATCGTAAACTCTTGAGAATTCCTTAAGGCTCTCATCTCTGAACCACTGCCATAAAGCCTTTGCTTCTTCGTCTCCGCTTTCAAGTTTTGTAAACCACATTCTTGCTTCATCTTCCATTTCAGGTTTTTCTTCAGCCTCTTCATGGAATCTTACATAAAGTTTAAGAAGTTCCGGTATAGGATTTGCCTCTACAGCTTCCTTGCTTCCCCATAACTTAAATGCAACTATTAATTTCCCGAACTGAGTTCCATAGTCACCAAGGTGGTTTATTCTTACAGTATCATATCCCTGTGAATCGTATATTTTATAAAGAGCATTACCTATAACTGTTGTTCTTATATGTCCTATATGGAATGGTTTTGCTATATTAGGAGAAGAGAAGTCTATTACTACAGTCTTGTCTTTTCCAAGATCGCTTCTTCCGTAATTTTCCTTTTCTTCAAGAACTCTTTTTATTACAACCTCTGCAAACTGAGATTTATTTACAAAAAAGTTTACGTATCCCCCAAGCTGAACAACTTTAGATATAGCTCCTGATGGTTCTATCTGTGATGCTATATCTTCAGCTATCATATTAGGAGCCTTTCTGAACACCTTTGCAAGTTTAAAGCAAGGGAACGCATAATCCCCCATTTCCTTGTTAGGTGGTATTTCTATAAGACCCTGTATTTCTTCAAGCGAAAGGTCTTCAATTTTTTCTTTTAACGCTGATGCAACTTCTAATTTAAAGTCCATTTTTCAGTCCTCCGTTCATAATTTTTTAACTTTAATTTATTTTATGACATAATTCACGATTTTATATCATCTATACTAACACTATCCTTTAATGTTAACCCAAAACGGAGCATTTTTCAAGATATTTAAGGTATTTATGAATTTTTTATTTTATATATCATCTTCGCTTATAACTTTTATTCCATTTTTCCTGAAAAGAGCTGTTGTTACCCCTTCTCCGGATATTTTTACACCAGAAAAAGATCCATCATATATTCTACTGCTTCCACATGATGGGCTTCCATTCTTTAGTATTGCCATATCAACTCCTGATAATTCAGCAAGTTTAAACGATTCTACTGCTCCTTTTACAAAATTCTCCGTTACATCTGAACCTGTATTTGATATTACAGTAGCTTTTTTATCAAGTACATCTTCTCCTCTTCCACCTTTTATCTCAGATGGATTTCTTGGTGTACAAAGACCTCCCATCTGTTCCGGGCATATTGCTATAAACGGTTTATCCTTTACAAATTCAATCACCTTTTCATTTCTGTTATTTCCGCCACTGTATTTACAGTCTATACCAAGTAAACATGCTGATACTGCTATCATATAACTCACTCCTTTTTAATCTATATGTTTTTTATATTATATTCATTTATTCATAATAAAGCGAAGAAGTAAAAACCTCTTCGCCTTAATTTTTCATTTTCTATTTTTAATCGCAGTAGTTTTTTATTTAAGAGTAACTATTGTAACTCCAACTCCACCTTCTCCATATCCTCCTGGACGTTTTTTCTTGACATGTCTGTTTCTTTTTAGAACTTCCTGTATTCCTGCCTTAAGTACGCCGGTACCTATACCATGTATAATAGTGACCTGCTCAAGACCTGCAACAGTTGCATCATCAAGATACTTTTCAACCTCAAGTGTAGCTTCCTCAAGATTCATACCTCTCAGATCCACTTCACTTTTTACTCTTCCTGATTTTGATTTTATTACACTTCTTGTTTTCTTAGTTACAGTACTATGTGTATTTCCTTTTGCCTTCTGAAGTGATTTGAACGGAAGTGTCATTTTCATAATACCAATCTGTACAACTGCTTCTTTTTTTCTGTTATCTGCAGAAACTACAGTCCCTTCCTGATTAAGCGTTATAACTCTTACCTCATCGCCAGGTTTAAGGCTTTTTATTTCTTTTGATGCAACTTTTGGTACAATCATACTTTTTACTGTAGGCTGAAGACTTCCCATAGAATCTGTAAGTTCTTTTCTCAGCTGCTCTATCTGCATGTTCTTTTCTTTTGAAGCTCTCTGAGTTTCAAGTCTTCTAAGCTCTTTTATTATGCTGTCTACTTCCTCTTTTGCCTGTCTTGTTATTGAGAACGCCTCAGATCTTGCTCTTTCAAGCATTTTTTCTCTCTGATTTGTAAGTTTTTCAAGTTTCTCCTGATGTTCTTTTTTAAGTTCTTCTATTTCAGCTCTAAGTTTTTCTGCTTCTTCTCTATCTTCCTGAGCTTTAAGTCTGTTTTTCTCAACATTCTGAAGTACATCTTCAAGCTCTATATTGTCAGTATCTATAAATTCTTTTGCTCTATCAATTATATAATCTGAAAGTCCAAGTTTTCTTGATATTTCAAACGCATTTGATTTTCCCGGAACTCCTATCAGAAGCTTATATGTAGGACTAAGAGTATTTATATCAAACTCAACTGCCGCATTTTCAACTCTATCTTTTGTCAGTGCATAATTTTTAAGCTCACTATAGTGAGTTGTAGCTATACATTTTGCACCTGCCATTTTTATATCTTCAAGTATCGCAATTGCAAGTGCAGCACCTTCTACCGGATCTGTACCAGCTCCAAGTTCGTCAAATATTACAAGAGAGTTTTCCGTTACATCCTTAAGTATAGATACTATTCTCGTCATATGAGATGAGAATGTAGAGAGACTCTGCTCTATACTCTGTTCATCTCCTATATCTGCAAAAATATTATCGTATACACACATACTACTTCCATAATCTGCCGGTATATGAAGACCACTCTGAGTCATAAGTGCAAATAGCCCTACAGTTTTTATTGTAACTGTCTTACCACCAGTATTTGGACCTGTTATTACAAGTGTATCAAATTCATCTCCAAGATATATTGTGTTTGCAACAACAGTTTTTCTGTCAAGAAGTGGATGTCTTCCATTTTTTATGACAAATTTTCTATCCTCATTCAGTTTAGGATCTATTCCTCTCATATCTATTGAAAGTTTTCCTTTTGCAAACGCAAAATCTATCTTTTTAAGTATTTCCTGATTGGAGATAAGTTCTCTTGCAACTTCGCCGACCATTTTTGAAAGTTCTGCAAGTATTCTCTCTATTTCTTCCTGTTCATCAAGCTTAAGTTTTCTAAGTTCATTGTTCATCTCAACTATACTCATAGGCTCTATGAAAAGTGTAGCTCCTGATGACGACTGATCGTGTACTATACCCGATACAACAGATCTGTATTCTGCTTTTACTGGTACTACAAATCTATCACCTCTCATAGATATTATTGCATCCTGAAGATATTTTTGATATGTAGCTGAAGATATTATAGAATTCAGTTTTGATCTTATAGACTGGTTTTTCTGAACAATCCTTCTTCTTATATCTCTAAGAGTCGGCGATGCATTATCTGATATTTCAAGTTCGCTTATTATAGCATTGTATATTGCATCCTCTATATCTCTATAGGTATAAAGAGATGTCGCCAGAGACTGTATTATCGGATAGTTGAAATCCTCCTCTTCTCCATCTCCAGAAAGACTGTTTGAAAGTATTCTCGCTGCTCTTATAGTATCCGCTATCATAATAAGACTTCCGGGATCAAGTGAAGCTCCGATATCCGCTCTTTTGACCTTATCCTCTATGTCGTGTATACCACCCATACTTACAGATCCTCTTTTTATAAGTATTGATTGAGCTTCTGTTGTTTCCTGCAATCTATATTTTACTTCTTCATAATCACCACTTGGTTCAAGTTTTTTTATCATTTCAATCCCAAGAGACGAAGATGCTTTATCTTTTAAAAGTTCTATTATTTTATCAAATTCAAGAACATTAAATGATTTTTTATCCATTATAGTCCTCCTTGTTAATTTATATTATCTTTATTTTCAATTTATTTGCATTTATAAAAAAATACTATTGATTCCTGCATTTATTATAACTGTTGAAACTGCTTATATCCTGGAAAAACCGATTTCTTTTTTATGAATTTTTGCTATTTTTTATAGAATTTGACTGTTTTTTTTTTAATTTTGTATTATACTGTAACTATAGCTATAATTATTATACATAAATATAGATTATTTGTATAATATAGCCGCAATTTTATTTTATCATAATTTATTATTCAGGAGGCGTAATAAAATGTCAAATGTATTAGGACACTTAGAACCAAAAAGAGTCTTCGAATATTTCGAAGCAATGAACCAGATACCAAGAGGATCTTACAACGAGGCTGCTGTAAGTAACTGGCTTAAAGAATGTGGTGAGAAACTTGGGCTTGAAACTATACAGGATAAGGTTGGAAATATAATAATCAAGAAACCTGCAAGCGAAGGTTATGAAGATTGTCCAGCTGTTATACTTCAGGGACATATGGATATGGTTTGTGTTAAAGGTAAAGGTTCTAACCATGACTTTACAAAAGACCCTATCGAAATGAAAATAGTTGACGATATGATATATGCAAACAACACTACTTTAGGGGCAGATGACGGTATAGCAATAGCAATGAGTTTAGCTATATTAGAAGATGATAATTTAAAACACCCTGCTTTAGAGGCTGTTTTCACTATAAATGAAGAAAGTGGAATGGATGGAGCATATGCTCTTGATACTACTTTATTAACTGGTAAATATCTATTAAATATAGACTCTGAAGAAGAAGGTTTCTTCACTATAGGATGCGCAGGAGGAAGAACTCCACTTCTTACTTTAGATAAAGAATATAAAGATGCTTGCAGCTGCAAAAAAGCTCTTAAAGTTGTTGTTACTGACCTTCTTGGAGGGCATTCAGGACAGGAAATACAGCTTCAGAGAGCAAACGCAACTAAAGTTGTTGTAAGAATGCTTAATGCACTTTCTTGTGAATATGACCTTGCTGACTTAACTGGTGGTACAATGCATAATGCTATACCAAACCACGCTGAAGCAGTTATAATGGTTGAAGATGTTGAAGCTGCAAAAGCTGAATTAAATGAAACTTTCGATGCTATAAGAAGAGAATTCTCAGTTTCTGAACCAAACATGAAAGTTTTATTCGAAGATGCATGTGTTGAAAAAGTTTATTCAGACTGCTTCAAAGAAAGATTCCTTACTCTATTAACAGTACTTCCTCACGGAGTAAACTCTTACACAGTGAGAGAAGATGGAAGCCTTGATACTTCTCTTCCAGAAAGCTCTACTAACATGGCAGCTGTTCACAATGATGGAGATCAGGTTAAATTAACATTCTCTATAAGAAGTGCAAGAGAATCTATAAAAGAAGAAATAGCTAAGAGAGTTGAACTTCTTACAAAAGCTCTTGGATTCAAATATGAAGTTATAGCAGGATATCCAGCATGGGAAGTTATACCAAATTCTAGAATAGAACAGATATGTTCTGCTGCATACGAAAAAGTTTCTGGTAAAAAACCTGAAATAATAGCTATACATGCAGGTCTTGAGTGTGGATTACTTCTTGATAAAATGGATGGAGTTGAAGCTATATCAATAGGTCCTGATATGTATGACGTTCACTCTGAAAATGAACATTTAAATATACCATCAACTGAAAGAACTTACAAATTACTTATAGATATACTTGAATCTATGAAGTAATAATTAAACAAAAAATAACAGGGGACGATTTATTCGTCTCCTTTTTTTATACTTTTATATACAAAAAAATTTAAAGGCACCATCTCTACTTTTGTTAGTAATTGAGATGGTGCCTATAGCATATCACCGTTTTTCTTTACCATTTTTTATGGATTCCTTTCTCAGATATCTATATTATTAATCTATTTGAATTAATTTAATTTATAAATCTGTTATTTTGTTATTATATATCATCCTTTTTCTATTTATTTTTATACCCATATTATATAAATTTTAGATGATATAAATCTATATTATTAATTTTTATTAGTATTCTAACGAATCCCTTTCGGATCCACTTGCTTTAACCTTTAGTTTTAACTGCTTTGGAATATTTTTCAGATACACTTGTAATACTGATATTTGGTTTTTATATTTATCGTTTGTTCAGTGGGTATTTGTGGATTATATACTCTTTTGGTATTTTTTAATCTTTTTCTTTTTAGCTATATCTCTATTTAAATCTTACTCTTCTACTTTATTATATGATATATATCCTATTTGATATTATCCGTTTCCCTATATTACTAGTTTTAAATATTTAATATAGCTTTGTTAATTAGTCATTGGACTCACCTCTTTCTGTTTTTATTTATCAGTATCTTTTTTCTTTTATTTTTGTTTTGTATCTTTTATTTAACTTAATTATAGCACCGGTTTTTTTATCTGTCAATAACTTTTCAGAATATTTTTGCACTTTATTTTATAAAAATAGCAGACCGCCATAAGACAGTCCGCTTTAATTTTATTTGTATTCTTCTTTAAGAGCTTTATCAAGCCGCATAATGACATCCGGTGGCACTGTATTTTCTGTTGAAGAAGAAAGTGCTATTCCACCGTCCTTTGCACTATAGAAAATATTTTGTCCACCTTTGAAGTCTTCTTCATTATATGCCATTACAGATACATTATATACAGCTTTTTTATAACTTTTAATTATTGATGCTATTACTTTTTCCTTTGAATATGTATACTGATCTGTATTTACTGCTATAATTTTTGTAGAATTATCTACTCGGTCTATCACTGATTTTGAATCATCCGGTAATGGCGCAAATATAACATCCGCACCGTAATAGGTTACATCATTTGCGGCATTTTTTGATGCCTCCGGATCTGACATAGGATCTGCATTTCTTGTAAGTATTTCTTCTATTTTATCGTTTGCAGTCTTCGCTCCTTTTTCAAAGCCTGAAATATATTCATTTGTGTCTGAGCCTATACATGCAATTTTATTTTTTGATGTCATTTTTCCTGCTATAAATCCAGCCATAAAACCGGCTCTTTCGTCATCAAAAGATATATAAACCACATTTTCATGAGGCTTTGAAGTTTTATCCGCATCTATTACAGCAAATTTCTGTTTCGGATATTTTGCAGCTTCCACTGATATAACTTCTTCAAATCTTTCGCCTGCTCCTATTATAAGATCTGTTTTTCCTGCTTTTACAAGTATATCTATATTACTTTTCATATCTTCTGTATCTGAACATTTGATATTTCTTCCCTCTATTCCGAGTTCCGCCTCTGCATCTTCAAGACCAAGTCTTGCAGTCTCATTCAATTCACTTTCCACACCATTTCCGGCATCAGTCATAAGCGTTACTGACACAGCTGATGTCTCCTCTTCATTGCTTCCAGTTATTTTATCACAGCCTGAAATCATTCCACATACAGAAATTACAATAGCTATTGTTATAAAAATAGATTTTAATTTCATATTATAATTCACCAGCCAAGTTTTTATTTATTTTTTAGACATATTATACCTGCTGCTCCAGGTCCTGAATGTGTTACTATTCCTGTTCCGATTTTGAAGAATTTTATATCTGCAGGTTTAAGACTTTCTCTTACTGCCTCTGCAAGCTTATCTCTGTCTTCTTCTCTATCTGTATATCCTATGTATATTGTCTGATCTGAAAAGTCTGTTCCACACTCAGAATTTACAAGCTCTATCATTTTTGAAACAAGATTTTTCTTTCCTCTAACCTGAGCCAGCTGAGATACAAGACCATCTTTTATATAAAGTATAGGTTTTATATTAAGTATATTTCCTATTGCCGCTTTTGTAGAAGAAATTCTTCCACCTTTCTGAAGGTATTCAAGAGTATCAACATAGAACATTACACTTACTCTATCTTTCATATCTTCCATAGCCTTCATTATTTCATCAACAGATTTTCCTTCTTCTCTCATTTTTGCAGCAAGATGTATAAATGTAGCTATACCATAGCATACCTGCTGAGAATCAAATACATGTATATCACCGTCAACGTCATTTTTTGCCATAACAGCACTCTGGCATGTTCCTGTAGCAGTAGAAGATGCAGCTATATAAAGTATCTGCTTTCCTTCTTTTGCATACTTTTCAAATACCTCTCTAAACTGTCCATATGTAGCCTGAGATGTTTTTGGATATACATCTCCCTCTCTAAGCATACTATAAAAATCATCTTTTGATATGTCTATTCCATCTTTGTATTCTTTGTCATTTATTATAACTGTTATAGGCACTACTTCTAAATCATATTTTTCAACATCTTCAATACCTATATCACATAAACTGTCACATATTATTTTTATATCACTCATAAATTTTCTCCTTTTTGTAATATTATCTCATTTCCGGATATCCAAGCTGGCGAAGAGCCTCATATGTCATTACTGCAACCGCATTTGATAAGTTCAGACATCTTGCTCTCTCAAGATCAAGCATAGGTATTCTCGCACAGTCTTCTATATGTCTTTCTATTATCTCTTTAGAAAGTCCTCTTGTCTCACTTCCGAATACCAGAAAACATCTATCCTTATATTCTACATCTGTATGTGCTCTCTTTACTTTGCTAGTTGCAAGCACATACTGTGCATCCGGATACATTTCCTCAAGTTCTTCAAAGTTTTCATATATCTTTACATCTGCAATATCCCAGTAATCAAGTCCACATCTTTTCAGATGCTTGTCTGAAAGCTCAAAACCAAGAGGTTTTATAAGATGAAGCTTTGCACCTGTTACTGCACATGTTCTTATTATATTTCCTGTATTATGTGGTATTTCAGGTTCTACCAGAACTATATTAAGTGCCATGTTATACCTCCTCAATTTATTATCCATAATTATATAAGAGGATAGACATATCTATCCTCCTTTTTTTAAACTCTTCTCAGTCTTCTATTTTACTATTTCTGAATAGTAATTACAATGTTTTTCGACCGGGCAGCCGGTACATTCCGGTTTTCTTGCGTTACATCTTCTTCTTCCGTGGAATATAAAAAGATGATGTGCCTTTGACCATCTCTCTTTTGGAAGAACCTTCATAAGTTCAAATTCCGTTTTTTCAGGAGTAGATGTGTTTACTATTCCAAGTCTATTCACTATTCTGAACACATGTGTATCCACAGGTATTGCAGGCCACCCAAAAGCATTGCTCAAAACAACGCCTGCAGTTTTTCTGCCGACACCCGGAAGCTTTATAAGTTCTTCAAGACTCTCAGGAACTTCTCCACCAAACTCTGACACAAGTATTTCTGACGTCTCTTTTATCTTCTTTGCCTTGCTTTTAAAAAGTCCACATGTTCTTATCATTTCCTCTATTTCTGCTATATCCAAATTTGCAAACTGCTCTGGAGTATTGTATTTTTTGAACATCTCTCCTGTAACTTTATTCACCCTTATATCTGTGCACTGAGCTGAAAGTATAGTGGCTACAAGTAATTCAAAAGGAGTTGTATAATTAAGTTCACACTCCGCATCAGGATATGTTTCTTCAAGTATATCAAGTATTTCCTTTATTTCAGCGCTGCTTTTTCCCATTAAATATCACACACCTTTTTCGTTATTTTCTTCTATTAAATCCAGGTTTCTTTTTATTATCCCTTTACCTCTCCAGCTGAATGCTCTATCTCCATATTTTCTTTTGAACTCCCTGTTTGAAAGATTATCTATGTCATTTTTTTCAAGATTATATATTTTGTCCTCCATAAACTCTTTTATATCCGTATATTCTATATTTTCATTGTGAGGACATACTTTCTGACATACATCACATCCGAATACAGTTTTTTCTTTTATTATGAGTTCTTTTTCCTGCTCAGAAAACTCTCCTTTTTTCTGGGTTATATATGAAAGGCATCTTTTCGCGTCCATTTTATAATCTTCTTTAAGAGCTTTTCCGGGGCACATTTCTATACATTTTCCACATTTTATACATTCTCTGTCCATCGGCTCACTTTTCTCTATATTTAAATTGGTAATTATATACCCTATAAATACATAGGATCCGTATTTTTCAGTTATTATATTGTTATTAAGCCCAAAAAATCCTATGCCGGACATATATGCTATATATCTATCTACAAGAGGAGATGTATCAACACATATTTCAAACCTGAAATTTTCTTTTTCATTATCATTTAAACTGTCTCTTATATCACTGCATACTTTATTTAATATACCCTCTATTACTGTATGATAATCTTTGCCGCTGCAATAAATTGAAATATTTGAATCTGTATTATATCCTGTATAGTATGGAAAAGCCGCTGTTATTATACTATTTGCATCCTCCATAACACTATATACATCGGTCCTTTTTGATATATCTGATTCCTCCATACCGCTTAGGCCTTTTTCTTTTTCTCTTTTGTATAAATATTTTTTTAGATTTTCATCCATATCTGAAGAACATACTCCCGATACATCTATCCCGTGTCTTTTTAATATTTTTTTTATTTCTGTCAGGGACATTACTCTATTTTTCAAAATAAAATCCTCCTGAATGAATATTTGCCATAATTGCTTTTAATAAGTATAATCAATAATATCATAACACTATGAAAGGAATATATAAATGATAAAACTCACTATACCAGGAAGACCAATAAGTAAATCTAATTTTAAACTTCATAACGTTCATGGACAGGCATGGATGCCTTCAAAAGGGAAATATTCAAAATATATAGCCTATGAAAATATGATTGCCGGCTATGTCAATAAACAGTACTTTGGTGAACAGCTTACCTGTGACCTCATAACTGTTATGAAACTTTATTTTCCTGACAAAAGAATGGGCGATCTTCACAATTATCCTAAAAGTATATGCGATGGGCTCGAAAAAAGCGGTATTATAAAAAATGACCGCCAGCTTAAACCTGTTCTTTTATTTGATTTTATAGACAAAGAAAATCCAAGAGTTGAAATAGAACTTTATCCATCTGATGAATATTCTCTTTCATATTTAATAGAAAAAATCTCTGAGTAGAATTTTCTACTCAGATATAACCAATTTTTTTATTTCTTTTATCTCTCTTGCATGCCCATTGTCGTCATAAGGTGTTTCCAGAAAAAGTGGTATTCCTTTGATTTCAGGTCTGTTTATAAATTCCGTCAAGGCTGCCATTCCTATTTCACCTTCACCGAATCCTGCATGTCTATCCTTGTTCGCTCCAAATGGCATCATACTGTCGTTAAGATGTATTGTTTTCAGTCTTTCAAGACCTATTACACTATCAAACTCCTTCAAAACATCTTCCGGTGAATTAACTATATCATACCCTGCAGAAAATATATGACATGTATCAAGACATACTCCTATTCTTTCACTGTGTTTTACACCGTCGATTATTCTTTTTATTTCCTCAAAGCTTCTCCCTATCTCAGTTCCTTTTCCCGACATTGTCTCAAGAAGCACTGTAATATTTTCATTTCCTGTTATAGCTTCGTTTAACCCTTCAATTATTTTTTCTATACCTGAATCCACTCCGCCGCCTACATGACTTCCCGGATGAAAACATATATATTCTATACCTATACTATCCATTCTTTTTACGTCTTCTTTTATAACTTTTTTTGCAAATTCATAGGTATCATCTTTTGCCGCAGCAAGATTCATAGTATATGGTGCATGTGCAAGTAATGCACCAAAATTGTTTTCTTTTCTTATCCTCTGAAATTCTGCTATATCTTTTTCATCAAATTCCTTTGCATTTCCGCCTCTTGGATTTCTACTGAAAAACTGAAATGTATTTGCATCCATCTCCACTGTTGTCTGAGCAGCTTTTTTAAATCCTTTTGCTATTGATATATGTGATCCTATAGTCAGTCCCATAACTTTTCTCCTCTCTTACTCTGATTTTATATATTAAAAAGAAGGATGAAAAATCCATCCTTCTGAATCGGTTTTATTCCGGTATAGATACCAGTGCGACCTCGTAGTATACACCTGTATCTTCTCTATTTTCTCTTGAAGCTATTTCCTCTATTTTTTTCTGAAGAGTCTCCTTCAGTTCCTCAGCCTCCCGCTCTGAAAGCCTTATATTGTGATAATCTTCAACACTTGAACTACTTAGTCTTCCTGCTTCTGCAGCATTAAAAAATGCCTCACTCATATCCTCAAATATAGAAACATATTCTCCATTTGCATCACTTTCTATTCCAAGTGAAAAATCAAGAACACTTTTTGCAACTTCTATATTTTTAGCTGTAGGATAATAGTATTTTTCAACTATACCCGATTTTATTTTTTCCTCTACAAGTTCGAGAATCCCCGCCTTATAAAGCATTTTTATATGATAGTTTATTTTCGCATGAGGCTCTCCAAGCAGCTCGGAAAGCTGTTTTGCAGACAAAGGTTGTTCTTTGAACTGTTTAAGTATATCTATTCTCTTTGGATGCGCTACTGCCTTGATGCATTCCAGACTTCTTAATACCAGTACCTCTTTCATTATTTATATCTCTCCTAAAAATTCAATATAATTGCTATTCCTATTATATATTAATAAATAAGATATTGTCAAAAAATATTAATATGTATCTAAAAAATTTATACAAATAAATTATGGAATACTGCAATTATTACAAAATCCTGCTTCCACCTATAAATTCTCTTATTATAGCTGTCGGTGGAATGTCAGCTGTATCCTCAAGCGAATCAAAATACTGCATAAAACTTATAAGTCTTACCGCCTCTATATGCTCATCAGTATCCTCTCCAACAGCTTTTAGAAGTGGATATGCATATTTTTTCAAAACCGAAAGCTCGTATACACAGGCTGAATTGAACATTACATCCGCCTCCTCCTGGTATGGGAATATATTTTTCTTTTCTCCTCTTCTTACACTCTTCCAGTTTTTTATTGTATCAGAGGCACTATAACCTCTGAAATTGCTGTCTCTTACGATTCTTCTTATCAGTCTTAGATCTGTTGTAGGAATTCTATTCAGTGAATCAAGATTTATCTGAGTAAGAGCACTTATATATATTCTGAATTTCTTTTCCCGATCTATATATTTTGTAAGTTCCGGGTTAAGACCATGTATTCCCTCTATTATTAGAACCTGATCTTTTTTAAGAGATATTTTCTCTCCTGTATATACTCTTTTTCCTGTTAAAAAGTCAAATTTTATACCTTCTATTTCCTCTCCATTTAAGAGCATATTTATATCTTTATTGAATTTTACTATATCAACCGCATTTACTGATTCATAATCGTGTTTTCCATCCTCATCTAGTGGTGTATGTTCTCTGTCAACAAAGTAGTCATCTATACCTATAGCCTTTGATGTAAGACCACTTACTTTAAGCTGTATTGACAGTCTATGTGCGAAACTTGTTTTTCCTGAAGATGATGGAGCCGCTATAAGTACAACCCTGCTTCCTCTCTCTTTTATAATATCCGCTATCTGAGATATTTTCTTTTCCTGAAGAGCTTCAACTGTCCTTATAAGTTCTCCATACTCACCATCGTTTATTATATTATTAAGGTCATTTACATTTTTTACACCGAGTGTATCTGACCATGATTCATATTCATTGTATATCTGTGAAAGTTTAGGCTGGTCACTGAACTGCTCTGCTGTCTCTCTATTATCATCTGATGGTCCCATAAGGACAACACCCTCTTTATACCCGATAACATCAAAAGTCTTAATATATCCTGTTGATGGAAGCATCATTCCATAAAAATGACTTATATATCCATCACATTCGTATATTTTGGCTTTATCAGAGTCCCTTTTTTCTATTATCTCTGCCTTTTCTTCCTGACCAAGCACTCTGAATAAAGACCGGGCCTCACCTTTTGAAAGTTCTTTTTCCTTTATTTCACAGTTTTTTTCAATTATTTTTGACATTTTTGTCTTTATGGCCTTTATGTCATTTTTATTTAGTTTTCTGCCTATATCTATTGTGTAATATATGCCGTCTGAAAGTGAATGCTGTGCAGAAAGAACAACATTTTCATAAAGTTTTCTACAGGCTATTACGAATACAAATGAAAGTACTCTCGAATATATCCTTTTTCCATCTTCAGTACATGTATCTATAAATTCTACTTTGTCGTCTTCTTTTACAGTCTCATTTAAAGACATAAGTTTGTTTCCAACTTTAGCTGCCATAGGATAGCCTTTATATATGTCTTCTGAATTTCTAAGAACATCCTCCAGTCTGACTTCTTCATTTTCTGACATAATTTCCCTTATTTTTCCCTCTACACTAACTTTTATCAGAGTCATATATTTTCACTCCTTTGTTTCTATTTTACAGTACCGATAGAAGATACAGGAAGTAATCTGAACATCACTTCTCCCATTATCTTATCTTTGCTTATAAATCCTACCTCTGCATATCTACTGTCAAGACTTACAGTTCTATTATCTCCCATTACAAAGAATGTATTTTCAGGAACTATTACATCTATTTCTCCCTCTGTAGTCATACCCGGATCCAGATAAGGCTCTTCTATAAGCTCTTCATTTACCCATACTTTTCCATCGGATATCTGCACTCTGTCTCCGCCTTCAGCTATAACTCTTTTTACAAGGTCCTTTGTTCTGCTGTCATCACCTAGAACAAAATCAATACCTTTCTTTAATATATTTCTACTGTCTGTTGACATATCCATAGCCGGATCAAGAGGCGTATCTGTATCGAATATTATTATATCTCCTTTTTCAGGCTCACTGAATCTGTATTTCATAGTATTTATTATAAGATAGTCGTTATTTTCAAGAGTTGAATACATTGAATCCCCGTCAACTCTTGTAGGTCTTATAAACTGTACCACCACAGCTGCTATTATAACTGCAGTAACAATAACGCCAATCCATTCTTTTATACTTTGTGCAGTAGTTTTTTCCGTATCCTCATGTTTTCTGTTTCTATCTTTTTTATTCAAGTCAATCTCTCCTTTTATAAATGATAATTTGTCTTATCTTTTTATTATAACATATTGCCTGGTAAATAAACCCTTCTCAAACCTTTTGGATAGTGATTTTTTATTATTCCACCATTTTCTTTTCCCCATCCAAGAGGAACACCATTTACAGAAACTATTATCCATCCTCTGCTTTTACCTGTATTTATAGTATCACCTTTTAGATACGATGCTATTTCTTCAGATTTTGAATCAAAGTCCTCATAGCCTTTTACATCCTCTATTTTCAGATAATGTGAAAGTGCATGTGAAGGCTCAAATCTGTTTTTCTTCATTACACCAAGATGAAGACCATATCTAAGAAGTTTTATTTTTCCGGTATCCGGAGCATTTTCCGGCATAAGGTACAGATTTTCTCCTCTTAGTACAAAATTTCCTTCCAGAGATATATTCATAAATTTCTTTTCGAAATCTCTATAGAATTTAATCTCCTTTGGTTCTTTTACACGGGATAAATCCTTTGTTTTGCATTTTTCTGTTTCATTTTTTATTATCTTTGCCGCAAAATGACCTTCTCCCTCTATCTTATGAGGCCATAATCTATGCATCTGTATAAGTTCTGCTCCATCACATTCTTCTACAAATCCATTTATTATATCCTCATTTTCCTCTTTTGAAAAAGTACATGTCGAATATACAAGTACTCCACCTTCTTTTAACATATCATATCCATCTTTTATTATCTCTTTCTGTATAGAGCTGCATTCAAGAACTTTTGCATAACTCCAGTCCTCTATTGCAACCTCATCTTTTCTGAACATTCCTTCTCCTGAACATGGAGCATCTATTACAACCCTATCAAAATATCCTTTAAATACCTTTTTTAAAGATGCCGAGTCTGTATTGGTTATTATACAGTTTGAGGCTCCAAATCTCTCCATATTTTCTCCCAGAGCCTTTATTCTCTGCTTATTTATTTCATTTGACACAAGTATACCTGTGTTTTCAAGTTTTGATAATATATATGTAGATTTTCCACCTGGGGCAGCACACATATCAAGTACTTTCTGACCCGGTTTTATATCTGCAAGAGGTATAACACTCATGGCTGACGGTTCCTGAAGATAATATGCTCCTGCATCGTGAAGAGGATTTCTTCCCGGCCTTATTTCTTCTTCATTATAATAAAAACCTTCTTTGGCCCATTCAACTTCCCTGAATGAATACTCAAGCTCCTTTGATATTTCTGTTATATCAGATTTCATTGTATTTACTCTTAGAGCCGTAGTCTTTGGCATATCATAACTTTTTATAAATTCATCATACTCATCCTTTAGTATCTCTTTTACATCATTCAAAAAACGTTCTGGTAATTTCAATATTTTTCTCCTTCCGCATGATAACATTTAATCCTATTATACAAAAAAAACGGGCTGTTCTAAAGTAGTTTTTACTAACTCAAACCAGCCCGATATATTTATTTTATTATTTCCATTCTGTTCCTATATTTTTTTCAACAGCTTTGTCGTATATTCTCTTGGCTGTCACAACATCCTGAACACCTATTCCAACACTTTTGAAAACTATTATTTCATCGTCTGATTCTCTTCCAGCTTTTGTCCCCATGACAACTTCTCCTATATCTCCGCTGAAATCAGATTCTGAAATAACTCCTTTTTTAAGTGGCGTTATTATACATCCTGCCTCTGCCAGAACTGCATCCTTTGAATCAAAGAATATTTTTGATGCTTTTTTTAGAGTTTTTTCATCTATTTCATGCATATTAGGCATATATGAACCAACACCGCTTACTAAAGCTCCTTTTTTGACAAGATCTCCGTTTATTACCGGAGTCTCTGATGTAGTCGCAAGAAGTATAACATCCGCATCTGTTATGGCTTCATCAGATGATTCTACAGCTTTTATTACTGCTCCATATGATTTAAGCTCTTCATTCATCTCCTGAGCAAATTTTTCTCTTTTTTCTTTGTTTCTGCTATAAACTCTCACTTCTTTAAGTTTTCTTGCTGCAAGCATAGCCTCAAGCTGAGCCGGTGCCTGTCCGCCAGTTCCTATAAGAGCTCCTATTTCAGCATTTTCAACTGCAAGAAGATCAACTGCTGCTCCTGATGCAGCTCCTGTTCTTACCCGTGTTATATACGTACCATCAAGTATAGATACAACTTCCCCTGTAGAATCATCCATAAGAAGTACTGTAGCAGGTGTAACAGGTTTGCCTATTTTTGCATTATCAGGAAATACTGATACTATTTTCATTCCTGCACATCCAAGCTCAGATACATATCCTGGCATGAAAAGCATGCTTCCATTTTTTTCTGAAGCCATATTTGTTCTAAGAGGAACTTCCGCTTTTCCTTCGCTGAATATTCTATATGCTTCCTTGTCCGCTTCTATAGCATCCTTCATTGTAAATACTTTTTTTATATCATCTTTATTTAACAGTAACATAGAAAAACCTCCATAACTTTTATTCTATACTTCTATTATATTGCGGTTTCTATATTATTTCACTAATTATTTACCGCTGTTTACAGGACTGTTATCGTAAAGAAAATCGTCAAGAGTAACGTAATCTCCACCTGTAACTCTTCTTATTTTCTCTACTAATCTTTCCTCTTCTCCTTCTATATTTGCAAGGTGTCTTCTTTCAAATATATTCTCTCTTTCTATTGCTACAGACACCTGCTCTGCAACAACTTTAAGAATTTTCACTTCATCTTCTGAAAGTATTTCCTTTTTAAAGCATGCAACCCCTATAACTCCAAGTGTAGAATAGTTTCCTTTTATCGGCTCATAGTGTGCATTACTACTTCCATAAAATTTTGTTCCCACTCCAACAGAACAGCCTCTTCTGAAACACTCTTTTATAATTTCTCTTTCTGTTATAGTTCTGAATATATTTTCGCTTCCATTACTGTTACATATATATACATGAGGTTCCATAAGATTTCTATTCTCATCAAGAAGTGTTATAAGAATTGTTTTTCCAAGTATATTAACAAGATTTTCTCCGGAACTTTCCATTATCTGTTCCTTATTTCTGGCTCTTAGAAGCATCTTGTCTGTTTTATAAAGCATTTCCATTTTTCTTGCTTTAAGTTTCTGAGACTCTATCTCAAGCTTAAGCTTTGATACTATTGCAGTAGATATACAGGAAAAAATAAACATTCCGATAAACATTATAGTATAATTTCTATCCCATCCTGAAAATCCATAAAGCGGCTCCATAAATATAAAATCAAATAAAAATACAGATGCGACCGCTGATACAACGCCAAAAATAACACCGTCTGTCATAGTTGCTGTCATTATAGGTATCATCATAAATATAAGTATTATTACACTTATATCGACATTCATACTATTTATAAAAACTGATAACCCACATAAAACAGCTGTTATAATCATCAGTTTGATACTGTTGTCTATAAAGTATGCTTTTGGCTGTATCGAGTCCATATTATTATAAAGCTTGGTTCTCTCATCTTTATAAAAAGTTCTCTCCTTCATAAAACCCTCTCCTTTCTATCCTCGGATATATATCATTATCCTATCGAACTTTTCAATAACCCTATTGTATATTCTATTGTACTATTTATTATCTTATTTTACATCATTTTTCTCAAACTTTGATGATATGATTCTTCTTATATTTACGTTTCTGAAAATAGAGGTTACAAATATTACAGAAAGTGCCAGTGCACCTGCTGCAGCAAGTGTTTCTGTAAACAGATTTCCTGCTGTTATATATTTTTCCATTATGAACTCATATATAGTTTTGTATACTCCAAATCCAGGTACCAAAACTATCAGCGCACACGCACTAAGTATTGTTGTGGGAAGAAGAAATATTCTGGCACACATTTCACAATATACACTGAATGAAACACCTGCTAGGAAAAGAGCCGCAGGATCTGCTATTGATGTGTATGTTATTAGAACCTTATATACAAACCATCCTATAGCCCCACCTATTCCTGCTATTTTTAAAGTATCTCCTTTTATATTGAAAACAAGTCCAAATCCATATGCGGCATAGAAAGCTGCTATAGTTTCAATTATTATTCTTATCATTAAAAAATGCCTCCTTTCAGATACCAGTTAAGTACTATATACATCCCGACAGCTATAGATGTTCCTATAAACAGAACCTCTGACAGTTTTGCAGTACCTGCAACAAGCTGCCCATCAAGTATATCTCTTATTGCATTTGTAAGTGCAAATCCTGGTACAAGAAGCATTATTACCCCCGCAGTTATATAATCCATTGTATTTACAAATCCTAATTCATATGAAAATATCGACACTCCCGCTATAAATGCGGCACCGATTATATTTACGAAAAATTCATTAAGACTTTTTTCCTCCAGAAAATCCACAAGTATTTTAGTGAACATTCCTGCTATAAACGATATAATAAGATCAATTGCTCCACCACCAAAAAGTATAGAAAAAGCTCCTGCAATTATTCCACCTGATGCTATCCTCTTAAGTTTTGAATACTCATCCTTTGAAGATATATCATCAAGAATTTTTTCGCATTCCTCTATACTTCTTTTCTTGTATGAAAGACTTCTTGAAAGTCCATTTATTTTTTTCATCATATCAAGATCCGTACTTCTGTTGTTTATTCTTTTTACTACAGAATATATTTTCCCATTTCTATATACAGATGCTAAAAGTGCTGTAGGTGTAGCAAACACTTCAACATCATCAATCCCGAAAGATATGCATATTCTTTCTATGGTTTCCTCAACTCTGTATATTTCTCCACCGCATCTAAGCATCACTCTTCCCGCTTCAGCAGCAAAATTAAGTATTCTATCTATTTCAGTTTCATTTTTTATATCAGATTCATTTAACATATTTTATATCATCATCTCCTTATTCTGTGCATAGCATCTCTATTTTAGTACATCACCAGGAAAAATAAAACATATTTTTTGTAAATAAATCGATTGTTTTTTTATATACAAAGTATAGATTTCTATATATATTGTAAAAGTTTTTAAGTAAAGGTATATTTTTACTTCATATTATTATCTGAATATTCCATACATTATGGTATAATATCTTATATACGATATGGAGGAGGATTTTATATGAATAGCTATAAACTTGCACTTTGTCAAATGAACGTATCTGAAGATAAGAATAAAAATATAGAACATGCATGTGAAATGATAAAAAAAGCAGCATCTGAAAATGCTGATATCATTGTTCTTCCGGAAATGTTCAACTGCCCTTATCAAAATGACTGTTTTCCTGTATATGCTGAAGAATATCCGGGAAAAACAACCACTGCATTAAGTCAGGTTGCAAAAGAAAACAATGTCTATATAATCGGCGGAAGTATTCCTGAACTTTTTGACGGAAATATTTTTAACACTTCATATGCTTTTGATAGAGAGGGTAACCTTATTGCAAAACATCAGAAGATGCATCTTTTTGATATAAATGTAGAAGGTGGAGTATATTTTATGGAATCAGATACGCTAAGTCCCGGAAATCAGGTTACTGTTTTTGATACAGAGTTTGGAAAAATAGGACTTGCAATATGTTATGATATAAGATTCCCTGAGCTTTCAAGACTTATGTCTCTTGAGGGAGCAGAACTTATAATACTTCCCGCAGCATTCAATATGACTACAGGACCTGCTCACTGGGAACTTTCCATAAGAATGAGAGCTCTCGACAACCAGGTTTATTTCGCTGCAGCTGCACCTGCCAGAAATACTGATGCTTCATATGTTGCCTATGGACATTCTATGGTTTCCGATCCATGGGGAAAAATAGTCGCTTCTACGGATGAAAAGGAAAGTATCATTTATGCTGATATAGATAAAGATGTCATAAAATCTGTAAGAGAACAGCTCCCTCTTCTTAAGCACAGACGTACTGATATATATGATATTAATAAATTCTAATTTTCTATTACCAAAAATAAGATATGGCATTTGCCATATCTTATTTTCGTATATAGTATTTATTATTTTTCAAGAATGTATGAAATTCTGTCTGTATCAAAGTTTATTATCTGTTCTTCAGGAAAATCAACTTTTTCAAGCAATTTTAAAGATGCTTCAAAATCTCCTACTTCATAACATATATGGCTATCAGTTCCCATTATTACCATTGTTCCATATTTTTTACATGCTTCAAGCATTTTTTCTATGTTTGCCGCTCCATTTTTTCTTGTCGATTTAGGGTTTAGAGAACCATTATTCATTTCAAGTGCTGTTTTGTTTTCATATGCAGCTTTTGCCACTTTATCTATATCAAGAGGATATCTGTCATCATCTGGATGCCCTATTATTTTTACATTAGGATTTTTTATTGCATTTATTACTGCCTCTGTATTTTTTTCTATACCCTGATCCTCAAAAGTTGTAGAATGAAGACTTGCTATTATATAATCAAGTTTCTGATATAGTTTTTCGTCTACATCTATATCCCCATTTATATTATATATATTAGCCTCTATACCGTTTAGTATTCTCACTCCATCAATTTCATCTGGAACAACCTTGAAGTTTGTAAAGTATATCTCATGAGTTGTACCAGGCATCATTTTTGCATGTTCACTAGAACCGTATATAAGTATTCCTCTTTTTTTTGCCATTTCTATATTTTCTTTAAGTGTACTATATGCATGTCCACTTACTATTGTATGCGTATGTAAATCTATTAAAGGTTTCATTTATATTGCCTCCCTATATTTTAAGTATACTTTATCTCCAGTATGATATTCTGTATCTGATGAGTATATTTTATAGTCTACATCCCCAGCTTTTACTGTATAATGATTTTCTCTTCCATTATACTGTCTGTTAACAACTACTCCCTCTGTACCATCAGTATCTTTTGTAATAATTATCTCATCAGGTCTTACAGGGCATATATTTCTATTTTTAAAGTATTCATCTACTTTTTTGTTTTCTACAATAAATTTGCCATCTTTACTGTGGAATATATCATTCTCCCACTCACCTTCCATAAGATTAGACTTACTTACAAATGTGGCAACAAACTCTGTCTTAGGATTCTGATATATCTCCTCTGGAGTTCCCATCTGCTCTATTTCTCCGTCTTTCATTATTATAATTTTGTCGGCTAAAGCCA
Organism: Peptacetobacter hominis; assembly: GCF_006861675.1. Taxonomy (GTDB): domain Bacteria; phylum Bacillota; class Clostridia; order Peptostreptococcales; family Peptostreptococcaceae; genus Peptacetobacter; species Peptacetobacter hominis. The sequence goes on from NZ_SGJB01000011.1 coordinate 32,168, forward strand.
ATGCTTCACTCTGATCATGAGTTATATATACAATTGTAGCATTTGTAAGTCTATGTATATCCTGTATTTCTCTTCTCATACTCATTTTAAGTTCTGCATCAAGAGCACTCAAAGGCTCGTCCATAAGAAGAATCTGTGGTTTTTCAACTATTGCTCTTGCAAGTGCCACACGCTGTCTTTGTCCACCTGAAAGCTGTCCTGGATATCTATCCTGCATAGATGTTAATCTCATTGCCTCTATAGCTTCATCTGCTGCCTTTTTCTTTTCTTCTTGATTCATTTTACATCTTTTGCTTTTCAGCGGAAATTCCACATGCTCACGGACAGTCATATGTGGCCATAATGCAAATGACTGAAATACCATTCCAAGACTTCTTTTTTCTACAGGAACTGTATTATCTTTTGATGTAAGAACCTGATTATCATACGATACTGTACCATCTGTAGTCTTTTCAAATCCTGCTATTATTCTAAGCATTGTTGTTTTTCCACATCCACTAGGACCAAGTATCGCAAGAAATTCCCCTTTGTTTATAGAGAAATTTATATTATTTATCGCTGTAAAATCGCCGAATTTTTTAGTTAAATTTTCTATTTTTAAACCCATAGCTATACCTTTTTCACCTTTCTTTCCATTTTTAAAAAGTTTGATGCAGCATACGCAACTATTACAAATATAACTATGACAGATGACATAGCTGCCGCAAGATTGTAGTCTCCACTCTGCTTCAGATTGAATATAGTAAGACCTATTGTCTTTGTTCCCGCAGATGCAAGTATAGACGATAGTGTAAGCTCACTACATGAAGATACAAATATAAGGAAAGAACTCGCAAGAACGGGCTTTGCTATAAGCGGTACTATTACCCTTCTCCATGTATTAAACATATTACTTCCACTTATCTGGGCTGCCTCTTCAAGTGAAGATTCAACTGATAAAAGTGCTGTGCTGCTTCCCTTTATCTGAAGCACCATATATCTTGTAATATATGCAATTACAAGTATTTTCACACTTCCATATACTCCATTGAATTTACCCCAGTGGAATATCATTGCAAGTGCAAGTACTATTCCTGGTAGAGCATATGTAAGCGCTGCCGATGACTCAAAGAAAGATGCAAGTTTTGAATTTTTTCTTACTTTCATATATGCTATTGCTGTACCTACAATTATACATATCACGCATGTTATAAGAGCCAAGAATACACTATTTGATGCAGCTTTTGCCACTCCACTATTTGTTAATACAAACTGATAATTCTCAAGTGTAAGGTTTGAAAGATCAAATATGCTTCCATAGTTTCCATAAAATGATGATATTATCATACATAAAAGAGGAACTATATTTACAATTACAAGTACTCCCATAAGCACTACATTGATTATCTTTACATTTCTTTCTGAGAAAAATACTCTTACAGAGTAATCTTCTTTTACACTTTCCATCTGCGATCCTTTTGCAACAAATTTTATCTGTACAAAAGATCCAGCAAGGGCTATTATCGATAAAATAACTGATAATGCAGCTGCTATATTAAAAGAAGAAGGCCCAAAACTTATTGCCTTTTCATATATATATGTACTCAGAACCGATATTCCCGATGATATTCCTAGAAACGCTGGAATACTAAAATTATCTATTGCTGCAAGAAATGCAAGTATACCTCCACTTGCAATTGCTGGTGATACCTGTTTAATAGTTATTTTTCTAAGAACATCTACAATCCCGTATCCAGATGTTCTGGCCGCAAGTTCCATATCCTTAGGTATTTTTCTAAGCATATTTACTACCATAAGATATACAACTGGTATATTACAGATTCCCATAACTATAACTATTCCTCCTACAGAATATATATTTATTATAGGAAGTCCCATTTTTTCTATTATACCGTTTATAAAACCTTTCTCTGAAAGTATATTACTCCATGAAAGTGTTATTATATATGAAGGTATAATATATGGAGACAGTACTAGTATCTCAACAATTTTTTTGTTTGATATATTTGTATATGCTACAAGAAAAGCTATAAGACTTCCAAATACAATCGCTATTATAGTTGATAAAACCGATATTACAATTGTGTTTACTATCGCCTTATTAGTTCTTGGATCAGCAAAAATTGTAGCATAGTTCGCAAGTGTAATTCCTTCTTCTCCAGTTATACTCATTTTTAAAAGAGTAAGTACTGGAATTATAAAAACAAACCCTACAACCAAAATGAATATAGCGAATTTCGCTATATCCATTGGTTTAAATCTATTCAGAAAGCTATTCATTTCTATTCCCCAAATATTGTTGCAAATTTTACTTTATCGTCTTCTTTTGTTGACATTAGCTGATCCATTGGTACTGAAAGATTTGTTATTTCAGATGCTGCTTTAAATCCTTCTGGTGCAGCTATTCCATCTTTTATAGGAGTATATCCTATTTCTGCTGTTTTTTCCTGTCCATCTTCTGATAATATGTAATCTATGAATGCTTTTGCAAGCTCTTCTGAGTCAGTTCCTTTTACCATTCCTATTGGTTCAGTTATTACAAGTGATCCTTCTTCAGGATATATGAAATCTACATTAGCTCCTTCATCTTTTGCACGTAATGCCATGTAGTCTACTATCATACCAAACCCTTTTTCTCCTGCTGTTACAGCCTCAAGTACTGTTCCATTACCCTGATCAACTTTTATGTTGTTGGCTTTTAGAGCCTCATAGAACTCCCATCCTATTCCATCTGTATTTGTTAGAACACTTAGGTTGTATGAAGCTGCTCCTGAATAAAGTGGACTTGGCATAACAGCGTTATCTTTTGCTGTTTCTGATGTTAAATCAGCAAATCCTTTTACTTCATCTTTTACAACGTCTCTATTTACTACTATTCCTGTAGTTATTATTTTTGTTCCTGTATAAGTATGTTCTTCATCATAGTATCCTGAATCTATTCCTTCAAGTTCTGGCGATTCATAAGATTCTAGAAGATCTTCTTTTTTTAATGATTCAAATGTTGTTGCATCTGATACAAGAAGTACATCTGCCTGTACATTACCTATTTCATTTTCTGCAAGAACTTTACTTACAACCTCTTCTGTACCACTTCTGAATATCTCAACATTTATATCCGGGTATACCGTATTGAAATCTTCAACTAAAGCCTGTATATCTTCTTCAGGCTGAGATGTATATATCGTAAGATCTCCTGATAAATCTGAAGTAGATCCCTCATCTGTAGTTGAACCACCATTTGAACAACCTGTTGTTGCAAGCATGAACCCAACAACCACTAAACTTATCGCTTTTTTCATTTTGCTAAATTTCATATTGCCTCCACTTTCTTAAGATACTCTGTCTCTGCTTTGATTCGTTCATAATATCTTCCCGATTCAAATCCTTCGACAACCATCTTAACACCATTAACCATTAATTTTTTTATTATTTTTTCTATATCAAAATCGCCTTTTTCACTTATCGGTGTGTGCAATTTTGTACCCCTTTTATTAGTTATATGTATCTTTGAAACATTATCAAGTGAGTTTATATTGTTCCAGAACTCATCTTCATTTAGACAGTGAGCCAAATCAACTGTATACGATACATTATCGAAATCCATATTTAATCTGAATAGATTAAGTGATTCAATATCAGTTACAATTTCCTTTTTTATATGCTCCATTATCTCAAATGATATTCCTATTCCTTTTTTGTCTGCATAATTCTTTATCTCCGAGAAACTCTCCTGACCTATTTTTAGATTTTCATCACTGGCCATTAGAGTATACCTCGGTGGATGTATTGTAACTTCTTCAGCTCCACACATATAAGCAGTGTCTATAGATGATTTAATCTCTTTTATAGATGCTTCTCTGATACCTCTGTTTAGCGATGCGAAATTAAGATCCCAGCTTTTGGCATGCACAACTGTTTTTACCCCGTATGTCGTACATAATTCTCTGTATCTTTCTATATCATAATTTCTAAATTCCGCATGTTGTGCCCAGAGTTCTATTCCATCATAACCATTCTCCGACGCATATTTTACAATTTCTTCTTCACTCGCATCCCACATTAGTGTTGATGAAAAATATACTTCCATTTTTTCCACCCCCTTGCTACAGAAATTATTATAATTTAGCAATGTAAAGTTTATATTTTGTAAATGTTAACTTTTTTAAATTTTTTTGTAAATAAATTTGATTTAAATATGTTTTCCTTTAAAAATGTTAAATTAGTATAAATGTTGTTTTACATATTTTTAATATTTTTTTACTAATTCCCTCTATTTTTATTTAATTTTCCATTGTTTTCGTAGTTATTTTATAAAAAAAAGGCTGCAGAAAATTTCTGCAGCTTTTTTTATAAGCATCTCTTTTTTATGTTTATTTTCTCTATCTCAAGAAGTTTTTTCTTTTTATCAAGTCCACCCGCATATCCTACAAGTTTTCCATCTTTGCTAATCACCCTATGACATGGAATCAGTATCATTATTCTGTTTTTATTATTTGCATTTCCCACAGCTCTAGATGCATTTGGATTTCCTATTTTTTCCGCTATATATTTGTATGATACGGCCTTTCCATATGGAATTTCCATAAGTGCATTCCATACTTTTTTCTGAAATTCTGTGCCTCTTATAAGTATTTTAATATCAAATTCCTGTCTTTTACCCTCGAAATACTCTTCAAGCTGCAAAAATACATTTTCTATAGTTTCTGTATTCTTTTTCAGATATATTTCATCTGATATCTCTGAAAAATCTCCAAAATATATACCGCTTATATATTCATCTATTTCCTCTACAGTTATTTTCCCAATAGAAGTATCTTTTGTAAAATAATAATTATTCATATATTCCTACCTTTATATTTTTAGCTGATGCATATTTTTCAAGAAGATTGCACGCTTCGTCAGATGCCTCTTTAAGTCCCTCAGTTCCACTGAACGAATATATACACATAATTATATTTTCAGCATCATCGTCTATAAGCGCTCTTTTTGAATCACTTGTAGGACTTCCGAATTTTCCATCATCATCCATAAGTACAGGCATATTTTCTATGTTTATATCTCCTTTTCCGATTCCCTGATAACATTCGCCTTCTTTTCCTACTGTAAGTACAATATCTCCATGTATTTTATCGGTATTGTATGATCCTATCGAAAATCCCGATTTCATAGAAACAACATTATTTATATCCACTATATTGTTAACAAAGTATATACCCTTGCCCTGCACAATTCTTCTCAGAAGTGCTTCTGATGATGTTCTGTATCTTGATGGATTTTTTCCACATGCTTTATATGCAGTTCTGTTTGCTTTTATCACATCGTTACTGGCTATGTCTTCCGTAGTCATTTCTTTTTCTATTTTTTCGCATTCAGCTTTTATATATTCAATAAGTTCTTCTGAACTTTCTTCAACCTTTATAGATGCCTCTATACAACATACTGATGCATTTTGAACTTTTTCTTTTATCATATTGTCTATTTTTATTTCCACTTTAAACATCCCTTTCTGATACTATTTTTTCTTTCCATATTTCAATAAGCCTATCCAGTGAAAAAACTGCATTTGCAGGGCTAGTCGAAGGAAGCTTTTCATCTTCTATTCCTGTATTTTCAAGGCAGTATTTTACATATAGTCTATGAGCCTTATCTCCATTTGTATAGACCTTCTTTATATTGCTGTCGTTTATTATTTTTTCAATTTCATTTGGAATTACATCCTTTATACTGCTGTCACTCGATCCCTTTATAGTACATGATTTTATTACATCCCATATTGCTATATTGTTTTCAAGTAACATCCTTCTTTTTTCTTCTATACTCTCTGGAACAGGATAATCTGTTATCGAAGCTATTACCTTCCAGAATCTGTTCTGCTTATGACCGTAGTAAAAATTCAACTCCCTTGATTTTACAGATGGAAAACTTCCAAGTATAAGTATCTCTGAATTTTTATCGTACACTGGTTCAAAAGTATGCTCTTCTCTTTTCATATATACACCTCTGTTTCTGTCACTACATTAATTATACCACCTGATTATGTATTTTCTTTCATATTTATATTATATAACTTACATAAAAATATCCCACAGTTTTACCGCGGGATACTTTTAGGATGGTTTTGGTGTGTGTTTTATAAATAAACCTGCACTCTTATCATTTCGTCGATTTCCTTGAGCTCCTCTACTGCTCCATTTAATCCGTCACTGTCAAGGTCAATAAGAGTATAGGCATATTCTCCTCTTGATTTATTTATAAGGTTTGTTATATTGAGTTTTCTCTTTGTAAGTATGTCAGATATTTTTGATATCATACCTACGACATTTTTATGGAAACATCCTATTCTTATCTTCCCACTTCTCTCCATGTATGCATTCGGCATATTTACAGAGTTTATTATATTTCCATTTTCAAGATATTCCATGAGTTCCTTTGCTGCCATAACAGCACATTTTTCTTCTGATTCAAAAGTAGATGCTCCAAGATGAGGTATATTATACACCCTGTTGACACCCGCAAGCTTCTTGTTTGGAAAATCTGTAACATAACTTCCGACTTTTCCACCGACATTTTCTATTATTGCATCGTCGTCTACAAGTCCACCTCTTGCAAAATTGAGTATATGAACTCCATCTTTCATCTGTGATATCGTATCGTTATTTATTATATGCTTTGTATTTTCGTTTAGTGGAAGGTGAAGAGTTATATAGTCGCTGTTTTTCAGAAGTTCATTTATATCTGTAGCTCTTTTTATATTTCTTGAAAGATTCCATGCTGCATCCACTGATATAAATGGATCGTATCCATATACGTTCATTCCAAATTCAAGTGCAAGGTTTGCAACCTTTATTCCTATAGCTCCAAGCCCTATTACACCTATATTTCTTCCTTCTAGCTCATGACCTTTGAATTTCTTCTTTTCTCTTTCGACAACTTCTTCTATATCGTCTCTTCCATCAAGTGTAGATGTCCATTTAAGTGCTTCATATAGTGGTCTTGCACTCATCAGAAGTCCGACCATTACAAGCTCTTTTACTGCATTTGCATTTGCACCTGGAGTGTTAAATACAGCTATTCCTTTTTCAGTGCATTTTTCTATTGGAATATTATTTGTACCCGCTCCAGCCCTTGCAATTGCCTTTAGATTGTCTTCTAGAACCATACTGTGAAGATTTGAACTTCTAACAAGTATCGCATCTTCCTCTGTTTCATCCTCAACTATATTATATTTTTCACTGAACTGTTTTATTCCGTTCTTTGCTATACTGTTATAAAGTCTTATATTATACATTGCCTAATACCCCTTTCTCAAATTCCTTCATACATTCAACAAGTTTTTCAACCGCTTCATACGGCATGGCATTGTATATGGAAGCCCTCATCCCTCCTACAGAACGGTGTCCTTTTATATTTACAAATCCTTTTTTCTTTGCAAAATCTATAAACTCGGCGTCAAGATTCTTATCTCCTGTAACAAATGGAACATTCATAAGTGATCTGTCCTCTTTTGCTGCTGTTCCTTTGAATACCTTTGAGTTATCCAGATAATCGTATAGAAGATCTGCTTTTTTTCTGTTTATCTCGCCAAGTTTTTCAAGTGTTCCAAATTCTTTTTCTATCCATTCAAGTACAAGTCCCATTACATATATAGAAAATGTCGGCGGTGTATTGTACATAGATTCCTTGTCTGCATGGACATAATAACTCAGCATTGCAGGTATTCTATCGTCTTTTTTGATAAGGTCTTCTCTTATTATTACAACTGTAAGTCCTGCAATTCCCATATTTTTCTGTGCCCCTGCAAATATAAGAGCATAATCTGAAACATTTACCGGTTCACTCAGTATACAAGAAGATAAATCCGCAACCAGTTTTACTCCCTTTGTATCCGGAAGTTTTTTGTATTTTGTTCCGTATATTGTATTATTTTCACATATATACAGATAGTCTATTCCTTCAGGTATATCGAAATCCTTTGGTATATAGCTGAAATTATCCTCCTCACTTGATGCTGCTATTACACATGTTTCATGTCCATAAATCCACTCAAGCCTTTTCAGTTCTGCTGCAGCTTTTTTACTCCAAGCTCCAGTATTTACAACAGCAGCTTTTTTATTCTCTCCAAAGAGGTTTACAGGTATCATTGTAAACTGAAGAGATCCTCCCCCCTGAAGAAATAATACCTTGTAGTTATCAGGTATATTCATAAGCTTTCTAAGTCTTTTTTCTGTTTTCTCGATGATTCCTTTGAATTCCTGCGAGCGATGACTCATCTCCATTACTGACTGCCCGCATTTTTCGTAATCCATCATCTGGTCTTTAATTTTTTCCAATACATACTCAGGTAGCTGAGATGGTCCTGCACTAAAGTTTAAAACTCGCATATTCAAATCATCCTTTCTTAAATATTTACCGACTATCTTATCACAGAGAATTTTCTTTTGCAATATACAAATTTTTAAATTCATTTTTCTCAGTTTTTTGAATTCAGATATATTGGTATATTAGTAAATATTATTATTACTATACCTTTATTGAATATTTATTTTTGCATGTTATATCTATTTTTATGTTTATTATTTATTTTTTTGTATACACAATTTTCTGTACAATTCCTATAATTTTCAAAATAATGCTTGATTGTATATTTTCTCTGTTATATAATCTTGATTAAAACTTTTATACAGGAGGTAGCCGTATGATAGATGCTCATATACACATCGAAAAAAGTCCATATACAATAGATTGGATAAATGAATACGTCAGGTATGCACAGGAGAGAGGTCTTTCGGAAATAAATCTGCTTGAACATACACACAGATTTACGGAATGGATGCCTCTTTATGAAGCTTCGAGAAAAAAGGATCCTCTTGCTGCAAAGTGGGTAGATGATCATATAACAATCCCTATACAGGATTATTACGACTTTATACAGAAGGCCAGAGAATATAATTTTCCAATAAAGGTTAATTTCGGTCTTGAAGTATGCTATTTTCCAGATAAGAATGAATTTATAAAAGATATGCTCAATGAATTTGATTTCGATTTTGTAGTCGGAAGTGTTCATTATGCATTTGATGTTCCATATGATATAAAAGGATTGTCTGAAAAAATTCTATGGGATAAATATCCCGTAGATGATATATATGAGGATTATTTTGATAGATGCATGAAATGTGTAGAGTCAGGTCTTTTCTGCCAGCTTGGCCATCCTGATACAATCAAGATGTTTGACAGTTACAAACCTTCTATAGACACAGCACCTCTATACGAAAAACTTGCTGACTCTCTGCACAGAAACAATGTAATGGCTGAAAACAATGTTGGATGCTATTATAGGTATGGTCATCCGGATATGGGGCTTTCTGATGATGTTTTTAATATTTTCAGGGATAAGGGAGTTAAAATAATCACTGCTTCTGATGCTCATAAACCGGAACATGTAGGAATGTATATAAAAGAAATAACAAATAAATAATTACCCAAAAATAAAAATCAGCGTTTATATTTCATATTTACGCTGATTTTTATTTAACTATCTTTTGTAATATTTTTATATTATGGTCATTAATATATACATAAATACATTAATTTTATCATTAGTAATGAATATATTTTTTCTACAGAATCATTAACTTGTAAATTTCTTAATATCTCATGTAATGATTTTCCTAACTGTTTAGTATTACATGGTATATTATGTCCTTTAAATAATACTTCTTTTTTTAATCTATTCTATAGGGACATATATTACCATTCCAAATTTTTTGTATATTCATAAAATCCTCTTGTTACAATAACACCTATAATTTCTTTAAAAGTTCCAATATATTTATCACCCGAAACCCTTCCACCAGATACTTTTATACTAGAATCTGATTTCATTCTTTAACAAAAAATTAAAATATCTCCCTTTTTTATCTGCATAAACTTAGATAGTCCTCTAATTCTTCTCCTATTCTTCTCTAGTGATCCATATCTCATTATCCAATACTATATCAAAATTACTTTTAGTTGTAATATAAAATAAATATATTTGATATTCATTAGATTTCTTTACTGATTTATCAATTCCTTGAGGATTTTCTAGAGATAATTTCTCTGAATTTTGCTTAAATCATCCTACTTAAACCCTCTTTTTTTACTTCTATTTGTTCAACAAGAAATCCTAAATTTTGCTTATATACAACTAAAAATCCTTCATTATTTCTTAATTCCTTTATATCATGTCTATATTTATCAAAGTTTTTTGTAAGCCACTCTATTTCTATTGGCACTACTCTTCCATTACTTAAGAATTTTGACTAGTATCCGTATATCCACCAAATCTAGGATTTCTTTTTTCTGAATCTATCTCAGTTCTATCCTTTAATTTATATGTTACATCTATCTTTCCAATATTTAATTAATATTATTTCATTAACTATTTTTCGATTTTTATTCATTTGATATTAATCTATTTAGCTTGCTTCCTATAATTTTATCTTTAAAATCTTTATCAGATTTAATCCCATCTTTCTAAGTATTATAAAATAGTCTATCACTTGAATGATTTTTAATTGATATGTGATATCATCTTTCATTTAATCATTGTTTATTATATATGGTTGGTATTTAACATAATCTTCTTTACTACATTCTATACTAAATAAAGTTCCTTCATTAGTATATTCAATTTCTAGAACAGTCGAACTATTCATTATATAAGATATCATTTTCCCATCTTCATAAGGAACCATCACCTTACATTTTATATAATCTATAAATATATTTTTACATATAGAGTTCAATAATTTTTCTATACCTATATGTTTTTTAGCTGAAACCATTATCCCTTCTATATTGAATGTATCTAATTCCACTAAATCAACTTTATTATATACATAAATCACAGGAATATTATCCGCCCCTATTTGATTTAATGTTTCATTTGTTACATTTATATGATTTTCATAATTAGGATTAGATATATCAATCACATGAAGTAATAAGTCCGCATCACAAACTTCTTCTAGAGTAGACCTAAAAGCTTTTACTAAACTATGAGGTAAATCCCCAACAAATCCCACTGTATCTGATAATAAAAAAGATTTATTATTATCTAATTTTATATTTCTAACATAAGTTTCTAAAGTTGCAAATAGCATATTTTTTTCAAATACTTTTTTATCTTCATCATTTATAAACTTCTCTACTAAAGCATTCATAACAGATGACTTACCAGCATTTGTATATCCTACTAAAGCTACATTAGGAATATTAGATTTTTTCCTTTTACTTTTTTGTACTTCTCTTTGATTTTTTAATACTTCAAGCTCTTTATTTAAATTAGCAATTTTATCTTCTATTCTTCTACGGTCTAATTCTAATTTTGTTTCTCCTGCGCCTCTGTTTTTAGTCCCTACTCCACCACTTTGACGACCTAAATCTTCATTTGAACCAACTAATCTTGGTAATTCATATTGGAGCTTCGCAACCTCTACTTGTAATTTAGATTCTCTTGTTTTTGCTCTATTTGCAAAGATATCTAATATTAACGCAGTTCTATCTATGACATTACAATTTATTTCTTCTTCAATATTTTTAACTTGTGACGCTGATAATTCATTATTAAATATAACTATATCTGCATTGTTTTCTTCTACTAAATTTTTTAATTCATCTATCTTCCCACTACCCATATAAAAAGTAGAGTTAACTTTCTTTGAATTCTGCTTAATTTGACCAACAGTTTCTATTTTGCAAGCTAAGCATAAATTTTTTAATTCTTCCATAGATTCATCAAAATTATTTTTATTATTTATATTAATTCCTACAATTATTCCTTTTTTTATCATCTTCATAATCTCCTGTAATTTTATATTTAAATATTAACTTTAAATATCACGGGATTATGACTCTTTATTAAATTAAGATAATAGCCACAACCCGTGACTTATCCTCTTAATCTTATTGACGCTATTCCACCATTCATAATCATTTTAACACCTCCTAATTTAAATCTACTATTACTAATCTATCTTTTGTTTATATCTAAATAACTGTATCCAATCATTATAAGAAACTTCACTAATATTATTAAGATTTATACCTAGGTATTTAATTACTGCATGAATTTGATTTTTTGTAAATACATCTCTTAAGTTATTAATAGACTTAGATATAAAACTTGTATATTCATTCCATTCATCTTTAGATATATCATATTTATATTTTCTTTTAAAATATACTAAGACGCAATCTACACTAGGCATTGGATGGAAGTCTTCTCTTTTAAAATAGTGTACTATCTTAATATCAAATTTAGTTTTTAAAAGTAATGATAATTTATTCTCTCTAGGTATTCCCATGAATCTTTTAGCTGCACCTTTCTCCATAACTAACCACATCTCAGTTGGTGGGTTTAACTCTTCTAAAAATCTCTTAATGATCTTTGTTGTTATATAAAAAGGAATATTAGAGAATACCTTATATTCTCTTTTTTTAGGTAATTTACAATTTAAAAAATCTTTATTAATAAGAGTAACATTATTTTTGCTTTTAAATTTATTTACTAAATTTTCATATAAATTTCTATCTAATTCTATAGCTGTAACCCAATAACTTTTTTCACATAAAACTTCTGTTATATGACCTTTTCCTGGTCCAATTTCAATAATAAAATCATTTTTGGATATATTTGTTTTTTTTATTAATTTATATATAGTATTTTTACTAGTAATAAAATTTTGCGATACACTAATATCAACTTTTCCTCTATAATTATTACTTTTAGCTTTCATTCATAATCTCCTTAATTCACTATTTTTACTCTTTAAATAGCACGGAGTTATGACATTATATTAAATTTGTTTAACGATAGCCACAACTCGTGCGCTATCTTCTTAATCTCATTGACGCTATTCCACCATTCATAATCATTTTATTTCCTCCTATTTTTCATATAATAAGCTTTAAATATTTGTTTATAATTTTTGCATCTTTATTAAGTAGTTATTTTCAACTGAAGATATTTTTAAATTATTTCATTATTATTTCTATCCTAACTATTAATATTAAATAGCGTAGAACTATAACATTATAAAAATCCCCTAGAATATAAATCACTATTCCAGGGGATTTGTATATTAAACACATGCTATCTAATTTATAATATACCCAGGAGTAATATATATTTTTTTTAATTTACTAAGCATTATACATAAATTTTTCATAAATACAACTCCTTTCATATTTTTTACATATCAATAATACCATAAACTATATTTGCAGTAAAGCGCTAGATTTACTTCTATAAAAATCATACTTTATAGACAAAATAAAGAATAATAGCTATACTCCTATTCTTTTACTTCATAAGATATAATAATTCTTCTTATCATAATAATATTGATCCAACTTAATTTGCAAATTTTATTTAAATTTTTATTTTTTACTTTTTTAAATGTATTGTAATCACTTTAATATATATACGTATATCATTAAATCACCTTTATACTTATATGCAAAGTAATATTATTCTCACTTTCTAACTTTTACTATTTTTCCATCATAAGTTAGTATACATCTATGTCTATTCCTATTTAGTTATATTCAATTTCCCTATAATTTAGTTGAAAATATAAAATTTATTTTCTTACTAGTTACTCTACTTTTTCATAACTTATTCTTTTGATATGTTTTTAAGAAAGATTATCCTCATTATTTTTAATACTACTTTATTTTCTGTTTATAATTTAAATTCTTCCTAAGAAATTTTTTATGATTTCTACTGAGAACTTGTATAATGGACATAAAAAGGACTCCCTCAGTAAAACTGGGGGTTCTTCATTTGACGCCTATAAGACTCATCTTACAGCTACGCTTCAAAGCGTATGTCGGTCCGCCACTTGCTAACTATTTCTGGTTACCCGTAAACGGGTCTACAACGTCAAGCGTTAGCTATTCACTTATCATATCTTCTCTCAGTTGATTTTCTATATATTCCTCTATTCTTTTTATATCTTTTCCTGTTGTATCAACATAATATCCTCTACACCAGAACTATCTGTTTCTATATTTATACTTCATGTTCCCCCATCTTTCATATATCATTAAACTGCTTTTTCCCTCCAGAAATCCCATAAATCCTGATACCGACATTTTAGGTAGTATTTCTACAAGTATATGTATATGATCTGGACAGGCTTCTGCACTAAGCAAATTTACACCTTTCCATCGACATAATTCTCTCAGTATTCCTCCTATTTCCATTCTTTTTTCTCCGTAGAATACTTTTCTTCTATATTTTGGTGCAAAAACTATATGATATTTGCAGTTCCATTTTGCATGTGATAAACTATGTATGTCGTTCATTTTACGACCTATTTTTGATAATTTTTTGCAGTTGGCTGACCGCAATTATATATTATCAAAAGGAGTTTCTTTTGTTAAAGACTCAAAACTAAAAGCTTTACTGGACCCCCAGTATAACTGGGGGTTTTCTATATACAAAAAGACTAGTAATTAAACTAGTCTTTTTTATTGAATTATAACTTTATTTTCTTCTCTACATAAGAATTAATATCATCCCTCCATATAACATCTACATATTCTACATTAACATCATTTCTGTTAGTAGTACATTTTGATTTTATTACTTTTCCTATATTTTCAAGAATAGAAGTTTTATAATCCTTTTCAATCAAATTATATATTTCAGATCCTATTCTTGTTAAGGTTATTATATTAAATGATAACTTATTTTGACTTCTATTATTTATAAACATCACTTTATCAGCATAAGGGATTTCTATTTTTCCACCTGAAAAAATAGAATAATTTAAATCTGTATTTATTAAATTTAATTCCTTTAACAAATTTATATCATGTAAAGATATACCATTTTCATTTAAATATTCTTTGTCGTTTACAACCATAAAAGTTCCACTTAATTTAATCGATAGGTTAACAAATTTACTAAATAATTTAGCCTCATTAGAAGATATATTTCTTAGAGTTTCTAGTGTCCTAATAGAATAAGAATTAGGCTTTACAACTTCGTCCGATAGTATTTTAGACCATAAAATTTGCATTTCTTCATTAGATACATCTTGAGATATATTAATAAATCTTGTCATCCAGTCAGTATCAACAGTTTCTTCTGTTACAGTTGAATTTTTTTCAATAAACTCGATTGATTTACTTATTATACTGTCTAAATTTATTTGCTTTTGAATCTCTCTCTGTATCATAGTTTCTATAGCCCTTGTTTCAATAGAATTTCCTTTTATTTTCATTTCAAAATCTTCATTTGTAATAAGCAATTCATTTTGTCCATCCATTAAATTCTCTTGTAACGTTTTAATTGTATAAGAACTGGTCCCTGATATTTGTTTCATTCTATATGATTCCGCTTTTGCATTAAGTACTACTCCTAGTGGTCTATATAAACCACCGATTCCCTTAGATACTTCTTCTATTAACTTTGTTACAGGTTGAGAAAAACCTGTCAAATCTTTTAATTCCAAGACATATCCCTCCTTTATAACATATTATAACAATTTTTAATACTATAATCAAAAAATATATCTATTTTGAAATTTTATCTAAATAATTCTATTTTTAACACTTAATTATATCAAATACAATAAATCATGTATTTTTAATTTTATCATATTTAAAATTTTATTTTTGTCAATTGTTTTAAGTTTATATTCTACTATTGCTTCGTTTTGTTTTTTAATTAGAATTATATACTAGTCACTTATCAATCTATTTATATCTAAATAATTTTTTATTTATGATATAATTTTTAATTTCTAAATAATAATAAAGCTTCCTATTTCTAAGGTAGTTTTCACTAACTTATTTATACACCCTAAGATTGTTTTAAATATATAAAATTGTCTCTTCTTATTATTACCATATCCTTACTTTATTGTAAAATAATTTATAATAGTAAAATCATACTCATTATCTACATAAAAAGTTTCTCTATTCACAAATTATATCCATCTTAATACTAATTTGCTGTATCCACCATACTTACTACAATATTTACATGTATAGTTTCCACTCTAAAACAGTAATCTTGTACACTTCGTATTTTGTATGATTTTTTATCTTTTGAGCATTTTTCTCTTATCTTATTAGTATTCCTATTGGTATTATCCTATCAACTTAGTTTTTTCTACTCCATAAATAGATTTATTCTCCCAGGAAAAATATTATTTATATGGAAAAAAGATAGTAATAATGAAAGATGTCGTTATTTTAAGTGATGCTAGTCAAATAAGCATTGCTATTACAAGAAGAATCGGATATGGCAAAAGAATTTGTAATTGGAGACATAGATACGGATAATACACACAAAACCGAAAATATTTTTAAATAAATCATATGTTGCAATATCAAGCCAATCAGGTCATCGAATGAAACAACTTTCTGCTTATGAAGATAAATTGCTGGCATGTACTCCAACAGAATATCTTCTAAAACTTGATTTACTTAATCCGAAAAATATAAAAGACACACTTCACGCATATCAGATTACAAAACGATGCAATGAAAAACGTGTACTGTCAGAATCAGTTAAATGGGGTAAAAATGGTGCAAGAATAAATTCCATTTCTCCAGGAATTATTGTAACTTCCCTGGCAATCGATGAATTCAATGGCCCAAGAGGAGATTTTTATAAAAATATGTTCGCTAAATGTCCTGCTGGTAGACCTGGTACTTCTGATGAGGTCGCAAATGTTGCTGAGCTTCTTCTCTCTGAAAGAGGAAACTTTATCACAGGATCTGATTTTCTTATAGACGGCGGTGCAACTGCATCTTATTTCTATGGAGATATTGATATATAATTATATATTTTTTATTATCATAAAAATATGGCGGGACTAAATAAATTTCCCGCCATATTTTATTTATTAACTTATTTTCTCTTTAAAATCTATTTTTCTGAAAAGATATGCTCCAACAAACAGTATCAAAAGATTGCTTATATTCATTGCATGCCATATAGCCTCACTTCCAAATCCTGTAGCCATTTTGAAAAACATTATAACTGGAAGTCTTATTGCCCATAATCTGGCTGTTTCCATTATAAAAGAAAATTTTGTTTTTCCACAGCCATTGAATACTCCAACATAATTCTGGAAAAGCGCCATAAGAGGCATAGTTACAAGTACCCAGATTATATAGGACATAGCTTCCTTTTGCGTATTTACATCATTGGTAAGCATTGTTATTACTGTCTCTCTTATAGGAAAGACTATTGCACATCCTACAAATGCCATTATCAGACTCAGATTTCTGCTTACAACGTATGATTTTTCCGCTCTTTCTGTATTTCCTGCTCCTATATTCTGTCCTACATATGCAGCAAGTACAGATCCTATAGCTATTACCGGAAGAAGCATCATACTCGAAATTTTGTTACCTACAGTAAATGCTGCCGTAGTCACTTCACCATAATCAAGAACTATGGTATTCAGTATAAGAAATCCGAATGAACTAAGAGCCTGACTAAGCGCTGACGGCATCGCTATATATGTAAGTCTTTTTACTTTTTTCATATCCTTTATCTTCAGATCTTTTCTTCCAAGTTTCAATGGCTCCTTTACTACAAACAGGAACCATATACAGGCCGGTGCAATCAGAACCTGACCTATCATTGTTGCAAGACCTGCTCCAAATACTCCCATTCCAAATCCCTGTACAAACGTAGCTGTCAGTACAATATTCACAAGAACCGCACTTATCTGAAGTATTACCGGAGTTACTGTATCACCCTGAGATTGACGTACCGCCTGAAATGCAGCAAATATCATTGCAAATACCATTTCCATAGATCTTATTCTGACATACTGCACCGAGTAGTCAAATACAAGGCCCTCAGCTCCCATAGCCTTAAGAACAAACGGACATACAAAATATAAAGATACGTTTATTATAAGTCCAAGTATAACCGCAAGTACAAACAGTATTCCCGCATATTCCTTTGCTTCCTTTAATTTATCGGCTCCCAAAAACTGGCTTATTACAGCTACACCAGCTATGGAAAGCCCTATTCCAAATGATACAAATATATTTATAAGTGGCCACGTTATGGAAATACTCGCCTGTGCTGCCACTGAATTTTGCATCTGTCCTATGAAATATGTGTCTACAAGTTCATTGAAGGCCTTCATAAAGTTAGCTGCAAAAACTGGAAGAGCCAGTATTATAAACGATTTGTATATATTAGGTTCGTACAGAAGAAGATCTGTATTATCTCTTTTTTTTCTCAAATATATCCCCCTTACTATATAATTATTTTATTCGCAAACATTATCCTTATATAGAATATCATATGGTTATAAATTTTTAAATCCTAAAAATATTAATGTATTATTTTCAAAAAAACATCCCCTCTGTAATAATTTCATTTACAGAAGGGACATTATCTATTAATATATTAAATTTATAATATATCCATTTTTATTTACACTCCATAAGTTCAAGACATACTCCATCTTTCATGACAAACGCTATTGTAAGATGTTCATCTACAACTATCTTGTTGTGAAAAACTTTTCACATCTTGGAATTACCTCATCACTGTGATACAGATAAGGAATTTCCCATCTGTTCCCGATTTGGCAACTGAAGCAAGATTTGAGAAAAAACTTCAGAAAAAGAATGCAGTAGGTATGATACTCGGATATTATTACGATATAAATGGTAATTTTATACAATCAGATTCCGATTATGCTATTCAAATTCCTATAGAATCCATAAGAAAGACAAAAAATGTAATAGGTATAATAAACGCAAGAGTCAATAAAAATGCGGCTATTGGCGCTTTAAATACAGGTCTTTTTTCTCATATAATAATAAGTGAGGCCGTATCATCTGAAATATAAAAATAAAGGTGCTGAAAATCAGCACCTTTTTAAGTTTATATACCTTTTAATATTTATATTTAGTTTCAATATACATTCTAGTACACACTAAGTATAGATGTATAATTAGAATCTCTGTATAGATGGTCAAAATATGAATGTGCAGAAACATACCCTATTCCCAGTTTTTGATTTTTTTCATCAACTATCTTGTACTGATCAAGGGATTTTCTTGCTCTTTCTCTATCCATATCTGTTTCTGATTTGTAATACTCTCTCTTATCTTCAGGAATATTTTTCACATATGCAGGTTTCATAAAATATCTGGCGTCATTAACTTTATGTTCATCACTAAGTTTCTTTAGAGTTTCTCCATTTTTTCTGTGCATTATATGGTCATCGTATTTGTAGTGATGAGCTATGTGAGTAACACTTCCAAGTTCTTTTTCAAATTTAAGTATTGTCTCTTCCATAAGTTCATAATGAGTTCCCTCTTTTTTATCTTTATCTGCAAGTATCAATATATTTTTATCTTTTATTCCTAATTCATATAAAGCAGCTTTGAATTCATTATTTCTAAGCTCTTCTTTTTCCTTTCTGCTCAATCCCCAGAATCTAGGATTCTTCATAAATACATTAACTCCTGAACCATCAGATACAAGCACAATATACACATTGTCCGCTCCACATTCTTTAATTGCGTTTGTAATTGCACTTACTCCCCAAAGTACCTCATCATCCTGATGCTGAGGATAGAATACTACATGGTCCCTGAATCTTTTTCCATCACTATACTCGACAACATTGAATTGAGCGGTTAACGATTTATCCGCCAATCCCAGAAAAAGTATCAGCATTATAACTATAAATATATTTCTTCTCTTATGTTTCATAATTATCACCTCGTTATCATAACAAATAAAATTTACTTATGTATCACTTATAAAAATACTTTTACAATAGTATTTATCGTTACTGTATTTTTCAATAAATTTTTTATGTATATAATATTAGAGGTTCTTTCTTAAATAGTTCTGAATTTTTTCACAAGAATAATTAATTATTGTAAACTATTTCTTAGCAATTATCACAAACATAAAAAAGCTATCACATTAATTCTAAATTATTGCGATAGCTTTCTAATCTAAACTATTTATTTTGTTGTATAAATTCTGATATTTATCTGATTTTCTGATAATAGTAATTCAGTATATGACCAAAGAATTCTCTCTGGTCTATATATTCAAATCCTATTTTTTCTATAACTCTTTTTGAACCGATGTTTTCAGGATATGCAAGTGCTATGAGTTCTGAAAGCTCAGTGTTTTCTTTTGCATACTTCATAACTTTTTCCGCTGCTTCAGTTGCAAATCCTTTGCCCCAGAATTCATCATCAAAAGCATACATTATCTCAGTCTTTCCTGCTTCTTCAAGAAATCTGAGACCTGAATATCCCATGAGTTTTCCACTTTCTTTTTCCTCAACGGCAAATACACCGTATCCTTTTTCAGTCCAGTGCTTTTCAAAAGAATTCAGAATCCTTTGGACATCTTCACATGTCTTACCTTCTCCTGAGCCAAGATATTTTGTTACAATCGGCTTTTTCATTATGTCGTAAAAAGGCTCAGTATCTTCATCTTTGAATCTTCTAAGAATCAATCTTTCTGTGAATATGCTTTTATTATCCATACATATCACCTCATAAATAAATTATCTATATATATCTTACGCCATTAGAGTATACTTTTTTACCGTTTAAGAATACTGTATCTATATTGTGGACACAGCTTATGTCCTCGCTTAAGTCTCCTTTTACAACTGTTATATCAGCTATAAGACCTTCTTTTATCATTCCTAGTTCTTCCTCTCTTCCAAGAACTTTTGCAGGGTTTGCAGTTGCAGTCTGTATAGCCTGAACAGGTGTTATTCCATATTTAACCATAAGCTCCATTTCTTCAGCTATTGGAAGTACTGGTGCTCCATACATTACCATATCACTTCCTGTACATACAGTTACTCCTGTATCGTAAAGTTTTTTGAAGTTATCTCTGTATGCTTCATACGCCGGCTCATAGAAAGCAAAATCTCTCTGTTCTTTTGCCGCAACAGGGTCATTAAACACATCCGCACCTTTTGCAAGATTTTCACTGCATACCTCATAAAGATAAGTATATGCAAACATTGTAGGAGTCCATGCTATTCCTTTTTCTTTCATCTGTTTTGCCTGTTCAACTGTAAGGAATGTACCGTGCTCTATTGTATCAAAACCTGCATCTATACACATCTGTATTGACGGATGAGTTCCTGCATGAACAACGCATTTTATTCCTCTTCTCTTGCATTCATCAGCTGCTACATCAAGTTCCTCCTGAGTATATTCAGGTATATGTGATCTGTGGCTTGTAAGAACTTTAACCCATTCAGCGCCATCTCTTACCTGAGTTCTTATTTCTTTTCTTATAGCCCATGGTCCGTCGACCTGTATAACTTCATCCCAGCAGTGTCCTCCTGTCATACACATTCCCGCATCGACATGAGTTATTCTAGGTATAGTTATAAATCCTTTATCTTCAGCCATTTTTAGAGTTTTACATACTCCTTTTGGAGAATAACAGTCTCTTATACTTGTGATACCTTTTGTAAATGCAGCCTGTGCATGCTGAAGTGCATACATCATTATCATCTGATCGTTGTAGTTGAAACTGTCAGGCTGGCTGTACCAGTATCCAAGATGTGCGTGCATATCACACATACCAGGAATTATTGTAGCATCTCCGTAGTCTTCACATTTTTCATCAGGATATGCTTTTAGTATATCCTCTTTTTTACCTACTGCTTCTATGATTCCTCTTTCATTAACATAAACAGCAGAATCTTCAAGAACCGTTTTCCCATCACCTGTTATAATTCTCTTTGAACTTAATATCATCTATGCCACCTCTGTTTTTTAGTAAATTTTAAATTTTACAAAAATAATTATATCACAAATTTAACAATCTATGGGTGTATTCAATTAATCTATATAAAAAAGCTATTGAATATATAAAATATATAACAGTTTGTTATCGTTGAATTTTTCAATAAATGAAAAAGCGCGCCCCGCGGCGCGCTTTCCCTAATTTAAGTTTACCAGACTTAAACCATAAAGTTAAAAAACTAAAAAAAGGAGTTGTTTCTATGAAAAAAACAACAGCAACTTAATTTTATCATATATGGATAAAGTCTTCAAGTATTGTCACTTCAAAATAAAAACTTATTTCCTCTAAATAGCATCAAAATATTTTATAATATAACAGACTTCCTATTTTTATAATCAAAAAGGAAGTCTGTCATTATTTATTTAATATATATTCTGTTTAAATCTTTATTATGCGTTTTTAAGAAATGCTCTATAAGCTCTTACTGCTTCATATATATCAGCTTTGCTTCCTATTTCATATGGAGCATGCATACTAAGTACAGCAACACCGCAGTCTATAACCTGCATTCCGTAGTTTGCCATTATGTAGGCGATTGTTCCGCCTCCACCTGCATCTACTTTACCCATTTCAACAAACTGATATCCTATATCATCTGCATCCATTATTTTTCTAAGTTCAGCTATATATTCAGCATTTGCATCATTTGATCCATTTTTTCCTCTTGCTCCTGTAAACTTGTTGAAAGTTATACCGCATCCAAGACCTGCTGAACTTCTCTTTTCAAATACTTCAGCAAATAAAGGATCATATGCAGCACTTACGTCTGAAGAAAGCATTTTTGAGTTCTGAAGAGCTCTTCTTACTTTTATGTTTGAATCACCTTCTGTTAATGCAACTAATTCAGCAACCATATTTTCAAAGTATCTTGACTGCATTCCAGTTGCTCCCATACTTCCTATTTCCTCTTTATCTACAAGAAGACAGCATGCTGTACGTTTTGGTATTTCAGTTTCAAGCATTGCATATAATGATGGGAATGCACATATTCTGTCGTCATGTCCATATGAAAGTATCATACTTCTATCTATACCACAGTCTCTCGCTTTTCCTGCTGGAACTATTTCAAGTTCAGCTGACTGGAAGTCATCTTCTTCAACTCCGTACTTATCTTTCAGCATTTTTAAAACATTCCGTTTTACTGCCTCTTTTTCGTCTTCTTCAAGACCTTCAGCCTTGCTAAGCGGTTTATTTGCTATAAGAAGATCAAGATTTTCTCCTTCTATCACTTTAGCTGCTTTTTTCTCAAGCTGTGCTGCAGATAGATGTATTAATAGGTCTGTTATAACAAATACAGGATCCTTTTCATCTTCACCTATATTTACATTTATAACTGTTCCGTCTTTTTTGGCTATTACACCGTGAAGTGATAGTGGTATAGTTACCCACTGATATTTTTTAACTCCACCGTAGTAATGAGTGTCAAGATATGCCATTCCAGAATTTTCATAAAGTGGATTCTGTTTTACATCAAGACGTGGAGAATCTATATGAGCCCCTAGTATGTTCATACCATTTGATATAGGTTCTTCACCTATGTTAAATAAAGCTATTGATTTTTTCATGCATACCGCATATACTTTGTCTCCAGCCTTAAGAGTTTTTCCCTCTTTTATTACTTCCTCTATATTTCTATATCCTGCTTTTTCAGCCATAGCTACAGAAATTTCTACACATTCTCTTTCTGTTTTTCCATTATCAAGAAATTTTTTATATTCTTCATTGATTTCATCAAGCTCTTTAAGCTGACATTCGTCGTATTTTTCCCATAAACTTTTTGCCATTTTAATTCCTCTTTTCTCAATCAATATAGGATGCAGATATACTGCATCCATATAATATTTTATCTCAATTTTTTTATAATTTAAAGATATTTATAGATATAAAATTTTCACTAATTTACTTTTTAAATTCATCAAGAGCCATTAATCCAACAAGTTTTTTTCTAAGTATGAATAATAATACTGCAAATACAAGAAGTACTCCTGATATTGTTGCAAATACTTCCCCGTATCCCATACTTTCAGTTAAACCTGCAAGTTTTCCTGATATAAGATTTGCAAAGAAGTTGCTTAGATACCATGCACCCATTGCAAGAGAACCATATCTTACAGGAGCAAGTTTATTAAACATAGCCATACCTATTGGAGATATACAAAGCTCTCCTACTGTTAATAATAGATATGCTATAAGTACAAATAATATACTCATTTTGGCACTTCCATCAAGAACTCCACCAAGAGTATTTAATCCTATTATTAGTACAACAAATGCTGAAGCTGTAAGAAGCATTCCAAGAGCCATTTTTGTAGGTATTGAAAGATCTCCTTTTCCATCTCTTTCAAGTTTAAGCCATAGATTTGCAAGTACTGGTGATAAAGTTACACAAAGTATTGCATTGAATGATACAAGCCATGGTACTGGAACTATAAATCCTCCAACATTTCTGTTTACAAGATCATTCATAAGTATTGAGAATGAAGTCTGAGTCTGGAACCATGCTGCCCAGAATAATACAACGAATACAAATAGAACACCCATTGCAACTATTCTGTTTTTCTCTATTTTTGTTAAAGGCTGATGTTCAGATTTAGCTTTTTTACCTTCTGATTTAGATGCTTTATTCATTCTGTTTGCTGGATATTTTCCTACTTCACCAAGCCATTTTGGTGACATAAATGCTATGAATAGACCAACTATTACCATTACTATAGCAGACATAAGGAATATATATCTGTATCCATATGATAATATTTCCCCTGAAGCAGATACTTCAGCAAACCACTTATCAGCTATAAGACCTGAGAATATTGGTCCAAAGAAAGAACCTATATTTATAGCCATATAGAAAAGTGCATATGCAGCATCTTTTCTTGTAAGGTCATCCTGATGATATAAAGATCCAACAAGATTACTTATCTGACCCTTAAAGAACATACCTGCTACTATAAGAACACAAAGACCAGTCCATATTCCGGCAACTGAAGGATTTACAAAGAATAAAGTAAGGTACCCTGCTGCTGTAAGGAACGAACCTAATATTAACGATTTCTGAATTCCAAGGTAGTTATCTGTTATCCATCCACCTATTATTGAGCCCATATAGTTTACACCTGTATAAAGACCAATAATTGCTGATGCTTTTGCTACACTTAGGCCAAGACCATTTGCACTTACATCTGCTGTAAGGAATAATATAAATACAGATGAGAATGCATATCCACAATAACTCTGAAGTGCTATAGAAATATTAACAAGCCAAAGTCCTATTGGATGTTTAGTTTTTTCTGACATGTGATTGTCCTCCATAATAATTTATTTATAAACCTGAATACAGGGTTTATACATACTGATATCGTTTTCCTAATCCTTATACAAACATTATCATTCTAAATCAGCGTATATTATTTTATTTTTTATTTTCTATGGATATTAGTTTTTCTTTTGACAAAGTCATTCTAACATCATTTTTTTATTTTTTCAACTATTTTATTTTTGTTTTTTAGTTTTTGTTTCTTTTTTATTTAATTTTAATTACTACAAAAACTTTTTTGTTTTTGTATTTAAAGTTGGCTTGAAAGAGTATTTGTTATCTCTTGCATTTTTTTGTCTTATATACATAAATCCAGCATAGCAAAATTTCTTTCATAATTATAAAAATTATTGAATTAAATTTTGCAAATATTTATTTTTTAAAATGATTTTATTTTTTATACATACTAATATTTGTTTTATATACACTATTTTTTATATTTTTATGCTAATCAATGTAATATATTTTGTATAATACATAACAGCCATTTCTTTTTTCTGAATATTCAACGGAAATCATTTTCTTATTTGCCGGAAATAAAGAAATAAAAATAATAGTTTTTTTATCTGTTTTAATGATTATATTTTATTAATATGAGTCAGGATTATTTAATTTTAGTCTGTTTTAGTGTCGCAAAAGGGGTTATAAATATAAACAAATATAACTTGAAAGGAGATGTACTATGAATAACGTATACTTTGCTTTTTTCCTTACACTTCTTGCCGGACTAAGTACAGGAATCGGTAGTTTTATAGCATTTTTTGCGAAGAACACAAATAAAACTTTTTTATCCGTAAGCCTTGGATTTTCCGCGGGAGTTATGATTTATGTATCTATGATAGAAATATTCTCAGAAGCTCAGAAATCACTTACATCTTTTATGGGTGAAAGGGTCGGAAGCCGGATAACAGTAGCTTCCTTCTTTGGTGGAATGCTTCTGATTGCAGTTATAGACAAACTTATACCATCAGAGGAAAACCCTCATGAGGTTAAACTTATTGAAGAAAAGTCAGATAAATCACAGAAACTTATGAGAATGGGAGTTTTGACTGCTCTAGCTATAGGAATACACAACTTTCCCGAGGGAATGGCTACGTTTGTATCAGCTCTAAAAGATCCTAAACTTGCAATTCCAATAGTTGTAGCAATTGCAATACACAATATTCCAGAAGGTATAGCTGTATCTGTTCCGATATATCATGCAACAGGTTCAAAAAAGACAGCTTTCAAATATTCTTTCCTTTCCGGGCTTGCCGAACCTATAGGAGCTCTTGTTGGATGGATTGTTTTAAAGCCTTTCTTAAACGATATGGTACTTGGAATGATATTTGCAGGTGTCGCTGGAATAATGGTGTTTATCTCTTTTGATGAACTTCTTCCAGCTGCAAGAGAATATGGAAAACACCATCTTTCGATATATGGTCTTATTTCCGGAATGGTTGTAATGGCTATAAGCCTTCTTCTTTTCATATAAATTTTCTATAAATTTAACATTTTTCATTTATAAAAAAGTGCTAAAATTATTATAGTACTATTTATGAAAGGTGGTTTGTTATGAAAAAACCGGTTTTAGATATACATACACACACTATTGTCAGCGGACATGCATATGGAACGATAAGAGAAATGGCTCAGGCTGCATCTGAAAAAGGACTTTCAGGTCTTGGTCTAAGCGAACATGCACCAGGAATAACTGGAACTACAGATCCAATATATTTTATGAATCTGAGTGCTGTTCCAAGAAATCTTTATGGAGTTGATATCTTCCATGGTTCTGAGATAAATGTTTTGAACGATGGCACACTTTCTCTTGGAGAAAAGTACATAAATAAACTTGACTACGGTATTGTAGGTATTCACGATCTTTGTTACACAGATGCCGGAATTGAAAAAAATACCGATAATCTTATCTCTTGTATGAAACATGAAAAAGTATTTTTTGTATCTCATCCTGACGACGATCATACGCCTCTTGATTACGAGAGACTTGTAAAAGCTGCAAAAGAATACCATGTCGCACTTGAGGTAAACAACAGCTCTTTCAGAAAGCCTGAAAGAAGACTGAATTGTGTAGAAAACTATAAAACTATGCTTAAACTTTGTATGAAATATAGAACAAACATAGTCGTAAATTCTGATTCGCATGATCCTTCTCAGGTCGGTTCTTTTGATTCTGCTATGGAACTTATAGAATCTGTAGGATTTGATGAAGAACTAATTGTTAATCTTGATATGGATAGATTTAAGAACTTTATATCTTTTAATAAATAAAAATAGGCTGATACATTAACAGTTGTTAGTGTATCAGCCCTTATTTTATTCTAAAAATTCTATTTTAATACCATTAATTCTTTTGGAAATTTTGTAAGTATTTCTATACCATCTTCTTTTATATATACAGTATCTTCTATTCTTACTCCGCCCCATCCAGGAATATAAAGACCAGGCTCCATAGTTATTATACATCCTTTTTTCATAGTCTTAGTTCCATAGTTTCCAAGGAATGGCTCTTCATGAAGATCTCTACCTACACCATGTCCCATACCTGGATAATAGTATTCTTCATATTTTTTGATTATTTTTCTTATTTCTGTATCAGGCTCTGTAGCATGAGCACCATCTCTCATACACTCAAGACCTTTTGCCTGTGCCTCTTTTACAAGATTATATATCTCTATCTGTTTTTCACTCGCTTCACCTACAACAAATGTACGCGTCATATCAGATATATATCCATTGTACATTGCACCGAAATCTATTGTAACAAAATCTCCATACTCTATAACTTTATCATCCGGTTTTCCATGTGGAAGAGATGTTTTTTCTCCTGATATAAGTATTGTTTCAAAACCTATAGCATGTGCTCCGTTCATTTTCATTGAAAACTCAAGTCTTGCACAAAGTTCTCTTTCAGAAACACCCGGTTTTATATATGGTATAAGTTCTTCAAGAGCCTTATCAGCTATCTCACATGCCTTTCTTGAATTTGCAAGCTCCTCATCATTCTTTGTATATCTAAGTTCCTCAATCATACCTGATACCGGAACAAGTTCTATATTATCATTTTCAAGAAGCTGTTTTAACTCTGTATATTTATCATATGTCGTGAACTTCTCCTCAAATCCAAGTCTTTTTATTTTACACTCTCTACATACGTGAGATATAGCCTTTGGAAGACTTCTATCAAACAGATGCCAGTTAAGTACCTTAAACCCATTTGGTATACATGTATTTTCCGCAAGTTCAACAAATCTTCCATCTGTTATTACATATTTGTCGTTCTGACCTATAACAGCATATGCAAGCTCATCCGGATAACCTGTTATGTAGTTTACATTTGCCTGCTGAGATACATAGATTCCATCTATACCTCTTTCATTAAGCATTTCTTTTATTTTTTCAAAAGCATTCATAGTAATACCTCCAGGTAAAGTTTATAATACGTTTGTGAGAACGTTATCAATCCACCCTTTTAGTATATCACTAATTTTCTGACAAATACATCTATTAAAACATATTTCAATATCTTATTTTTATTAATAAATACTTATTGATAAAATTTTGTTATTGATAAACCTATCTTATAAAATTAGTACTATAATCACCTTCTATATTTATTTTTTCATCGCTGTTTTTAAATGCTCTAATCATCATCGCCATATTTCTTCCTATATTTCTCATTGTCTGAAGTCCTTCAAGATCCTGTCTAACTTCATCTGGAGTATTTCCATGAACCATGTTCCAGTATGAAGATGAAACTATCGGCATAGATGCTATTCCAAAATATTTATTTATTACATCAACTGATGCTGTTGTACCACCTCTTCTTGCTGATACTATTGCTGCAGCAGGCTTTCCTGCAAATAGAACATATACTTTTTTTCTTGAACTTGAACAGAATGCTCTGTCAAGAAATGAAAGTAATCTTCCACTTGGATGTGCAAAATAAACAGGGCTTCCAAATACGAACCCATCAGCTTCCTTTGCTTTTTCAAGAAACTCTGAAAGATTGTCATCATCGAATATACATCCGTTTCCCTGACATTTTCCACAACCCATACAATCCATTATAGGTTTTGAACCAAGCTGAAATATTTCATATTCTATCCCATTTTCATTTAGAACTTTTCCTATTTCACAAAGAGCTGTATATGTACACCCTTCTAAATTTGAACTTCCATTAAGCATTAATACTTTCATAAAATCACTCCTATATACAATATTCTACACAGTAAATTTTATCATATATAATGTTAAGGCATCAGTTTTTTTCTCAGTTCAATAATATTTTTCTCAATTCTATCTATTATCTTCTCAAATTCTTCATCACTTTTTCCTGTAGGATCATCAAGTCCCCAGTTTTCTGAGTAATCATAACCAAATACAGCAGGACAGCTTACATTACACCCCATAAATATTGCTACATCTATATCCGGTATATCCTCTGTAAGTTTGCTGTACTGAGTTTTTTCCATATCTATATCGTATAGTTTTTTTATTAAACGAAATGCATCCTGATTTATTCTATCCTTTACCTCTGTTCCCGCCGAATAACTTTCAAATACATCAGATGCAAACTTCTTTCCAAGAGCCTCAGCCATCTGACTTCTGCATGAATTGTGAACACATATAAATGCAACTTTAGGTTTTCCTTCACATTGTAGAGTTATCTTTTCTATATTATTTTCAAAATTGCTGTTCATATTACTTTACTCCTGTGTTTTTATTATATAAGCATTCCCTGTGCAAGGTTAAACAGATAACCTACAATTATTATTCCTATTGTACATATCGCTACAAATACTCCAAGAAGTCTTGGTTTTATCGCTTTTTTCAGCATTATCATTGATGGCAGACTAAGTGTTGTAACAGCCATCATAAATGAAAGGATCGTTCCAAGCTGTGCTCCCTTTGAAAGAAGTGCCTCCGCAACCGGTATTGTACCAAATATATCCGCATACATTGGAACTCCAACTATTACTGCAAGTATAACTCCAAAAAGATTTTTACCTCCAAGAACAGTCTGTATAACTTCTTCTGGAATCCAGTTATGTATTACCGCACCTATACCAACTCCCACCAATATATATGGAAATACTTTCTTAAAAGTACTTTCAACCTGATCTCTTGCATATATAAGTCTGTCATGTTTTGTAAGTTCCGGAGAATCTATGTCTATAGAAGATGCGTTTCTTATAAATTCCTCTACATATTCCTCCATGTGAAGTTTCTGAATAAGAGTTCCTCCTAATACTGCAATTATAAGTCCAACTATTACGTATACAATAGCTACCTTTGCTCCGAATATACTCATAAGAAGAAGTAGGCTTCCAAGATCAACCATTGGTGATGATATTAAAAAAGAGAATGTTACTCCCAGAGGAAGACCTGCACTTGTAAATCCTATAAAAAGCGGTATTGATGAACATGAGCAAAACGGTGTTACTGTTCCAAGCAGGGCTGATACAATATTTGCCCATATCCCGTTGAATCTTCCAAGTATTTTTTTACTTCTCTCTGGTGGAAAATAACTCTGTATATATGAAATCATAAATATAAGTGCACAAAGAAGTATCGTTATCTTTACAACATCGTATATAAAGAAATTCACACTTCCACCAAGTTTTCCGTTTACATCCAACCCAACAGATGTAAGTCCATTAGCTATAAGCTCATTTAACCATTTCATCCCAAGAATCTGATTTTGTATAAACAAAAATACAGTTTTTACATATTCCATCTTTGTATCTCCTTTTTCATATCAAATTTTTTTGATGTATAATTCTTTATAAAAGTCATCTATCTAGATGACCTTTATAATATATTTTACTTTTCACAGTTGCAGATTATCGGATTTGTATTTGTTTCAGTTATCCGAAGCAACCTTTCAAGGGCGTGCTTTCTTCCCTCATCGTTTATTTTATAATGAGTCCATTTTCCAACCTGTCTACTTTCTACAATTCCTGACTCACATAATATTTTCATATGATATGAAAGCGATGACTGACCAATTTCCATATGTTCTATAAGTACACACGCACATTTTTCACCATCTCTTAAAAGCTCAAGTATTCTCAGTCTTTTTTCATCACAAAATGCCTTAAATATTTTTGCATCAGAAGCGTAGACTGTATCCATAAAATCACCTCATATCAAATATATTTGATATGTTTATTATATTATTCCATAAGATATATGTCAACTTCATATCAAAAAAAATTGATATGTTTTGTTATATAATTCTATATTCTCATTCTAATAATAAAAAAGACGCCTATATATTAAGCGTCTTTATATCACATCTCATATTAAGTTTAAAATAATCTATTTCAGATATATCATGAGTTATTATAAGAGCGCATTTTCCCTCTATACTCTCAATAACCATATCCATCACTATTTGCTTTGTTTCCGCATCAAGACCTTTGAACGGTTCATCCATTATTATAAAATCATACTCAGAAAGAATCGCTCTGAGTATTGCCACCCTTCTTTTCATACCACCGCTGAGCTCTCTTATTCTTTTATTTTCGTATCCTGAAAGCCCAATTTTTTCAAGATATGAACTTATGTCATCATCAGATGCTCCAGATACAACCTTCAGATTAAGATATACACTCATATTTTCGCAGAGTGCATCATCCTGAAATACAGCAGAGATTTTAGATCCGTCTTTTATTTTTATTTTCCCTTTGTCCGTACTTTCAAGACCCATTATTAATCTTGCCAGAGTTGTTTTTCCCACGCCCGATTTTCCGGTCACAAAATAAACTGTATTATCCTTAAGTGTTTCAGAAAATCCATCTATTACGCACTTATCATCAAATGACTTGCTGATATCGTCAATAAAAATCACAGTATCCCCATCCTTTCGAGTATTCTGTTGATAATATATAGAAATATCTTCTGAAAACATATACTTATCACAACTATAACTATAGTCCATGCAAACAGCTCAGGAGTATTAAGATATACTTTTGCTGTATATAATTTTTCCCCTATAGATCCATCCGGTATTCCTATTACTTCTGCTGCTATTCCAGCCTTCCAGCAAAGACCAAGAGACACACTGCATGCGGATTTTATATATGGAGCCATTTCAGAAAGGTAGATATATCTGATTCTATCAGATATTTTCACCTCGAATACCCTGGTCATTTCAACAATTTCCTTTGGTATTGAGTTTATACCTGTCAATATATTTCTGTATACTATCGGAAATACCATAAGCATCGATATAAATGTAGAAAGATTTTCAGATGATATCCACACAAGAGCAAGTATTATAAATGATGCAACGGGAACTGATTGTACTGTCAGAACAAGTGGTTCGACCATTATTCTGAATTTTTCACTGAAGTATGAAAACACAGCACATATACTTCCCAATATAAAAGCAATAAAAAATCCCGATGTTATCCGCACAAATGAATTTATAATGGATATCCAGAATTCTTTTTCAACAGATAGCTCAATAAGTTTCCTAAATGCTGAGATAGGAGATACTAAAAGTATCTCCTGTCCCACAAGCATACTGAATATCTGCCATATGAAAAGCCATATAAAAACAGCTTTTATATTTTCTTTTTTACTGTTCAACATAGTAGAAATCGTCTCCAGGAAGTTTTCCACCTACCGCTTTTGGATTTGCTTCAGATAGAACTTTAAGATATCCACTTAATTTAGTCTTCATTTCGTCGCCTGATATGAAAGTTATATTACATTCAGGTATAGCTTTTTTAGCAATGGCTTCTGGAACTATATCATTTTCACCTATAAGTGCTGCTGCTTCATCTATATTGTTGTTTGTAAATTCAACAGATGATTTGTATTCTTCAAGGAATGATTTAGTTTTCTCAGGATATTTTTCAACAAAATCTTTTCTTGCAACTACTACTCCAGTTATAAGAGAACCAGATTCGTTGTCTTTTGCATTAAGTTTATCCCATTCCTCGTTTAAGTCTATTGCAACTCTTATATTAGGATTTTTTGTCATTGCAACTGTAACAAAAGGCTGTGGAAGCATTGCTATTCCATTTTCATCAGCTGCCATTGCAGAAAGGCATTCCGCATGCTCTGATTTGTACTCTATTGTTACATCTTTTGCAGGGTCTATTCCATTCTGCTCAAGTATATAGTTTAGAGCATATTCAGGAGTTGATCCTTTTCCACTTGCATATATAGTTTTTCCTTTAAGATCAGAAACTGATTTTACAGTATTTCCATTTTCAACTATATAAAGCACACCAAGAGTATTTACAGCAAGTGTCTGTATATTTCCCTCTGTGTTGTTGTATAGAACTGATGCAAGGTTTGCCGGAACAGCTGCTATATCATATTCACCTTTTACAAGTTTAGCAGTTATTTCGTCCGGAGCTCCTACAAGTGTAAACTCATAGTTATCTGTATCCTTTTCATCATCCATCATTTTTACAAGACCCATTCCTGTAGGTCCATTAAGAGCAGCTACCTTTGCAGTCACTGCTTCTTCCTGTTTTGTACAACCTGCAAGTATTGACATCGCCATAATTGATGCGGTTATGATTGCCAGTAATTTTTTTCTCAAGATAATCCCTCCTATTTAAAAGTCATTACTATTTAATTGTAGTCGTTTTATTGTTTAATTTCAAGAATTGTTAAACAATTAGCCCTCCATACTTTTAGTAATATATTTCTCAGTTGTTATATTACCCATTTTATTGCTTTTTCTACCATATATTTATACTGCTATTTAGATATAATAAAATCTCGTACAATAAATTCAACTTTAAAAAGCCACCTTTGGATTAAGATGGCTTTTCATTTTATTAAATTTTATATAGCTCTTGTATATTTTTTAAGCCATTCTTTTTCTTCATTATCAAGGTATGGAGAAACTTTCTCATAAACTTCCTTGTGATAATCGTTTAAAAGTTTTTTATACTCATCAGAAAGCATATCTACTTTAACTGCATCAAGATCCATAGGAACAAATGTTATATGTTCAAGTCTCATGAATTCTCCATAGGCATTCTTTTCATCTTCACATACAAGAAGTTCATTTTCAAGACGTACTCCATGAGATCCCTCTACATATATTCCCGGTTCATCAGTTATTATCATACCTTTCTGTAAAACATCGCTATCCCATTTTCTGTATCTCCATCTAAAGTTTGCAGGACTTTCATGTATGTTAAGAAGATATCCCATACCATGTCCTGTTCCATGGTTAAAATCAATTCTTCTATCCCATAGTGGTTTTCTTGCAAGTATATCAAGGTTTATACCTGTACATCCTTTCATAAACACAGCACTTCCTAGTCCTAGATTACACATAAGAACAAGAGTAAAGTGTTCCTTCATTATTTCCGGTATTTCTCCAAGAGCAAATGTTCTTGTTATATCTGTAGAACCTTCATAAAATCCCGCACCAGTATCTGAAAGATATACTGTTCCTCCTTTAAGCTGTACATCAGTTTCCGGAGAAGAAGTATAGTGACACATAGCAGCATGAGCACCATATGAGCTTATTGGTTCAAAACTTGGTCTTATAAATCCGCCCATCTCTTTTCTGAACTCATCAAGTTTATCAGATGCACTCATCTCTGTTATAACTTCTTTGTCGTAGTTTTCTTTTATCCATTTCATAAATCTGACGTGAGCTACTGAATCCTTTATCTGAGCTTTTTTCATATTTTCAACTTCCACTTCATTTTTACATGATTTGAAAAGTATCTCAGGATTTCTTTCTTCTATTTTTTTAATACTTTCAGGTATATTACTGTATATAGCATAGTTTATCTTTGTAGGATCTACCATTACTGAATTTACTGTCATTGATTTTACATCTTCATATATATCATTGTATGGATGTATTTTTATATTATTCTTTTCAAACTCGGCTTTTATCTCGTTGTTTAATTTTGATTCATCTATATAAAGATGCATATCATTCATATTTATTACAGCATATGATAATACAAGAGGGAAGAATTCTATATCATTTCCTCTTATATTAAGAGTCCAGCATATATCATCAAGTGTAGTAAGTATATGAGACTCTGCTCCTGCTTTTTTCATTTCTTCTCTTATTCTTGAAAGCTTGCTTTCTATAGATTCGCCTGTATATTTTTCTTCAAGCATAAATGCAGGTTCTTTTGAAAGTTCTGGTCTATCTTTCCATATAGTATCTATAAGGTCTTTATCATATGAGACAGAACCACCATTTTTTTCTGCTATGCATCTATATGCTATACCGTCTCCCATAGAAACAGTTCTTCCATCAAATCCTATTGTCATACCTTCTTTTATTTTTTCTTCAAGATATTCGTTTATTGTAGGGTATCCAGGCTCAAGCATTTTCATCATTTCAACACCAGTTCCCTCAATCTGTTTTTCAGCCTGTATAAAATATCTTCCATCAACCCATAGTCTCGCTTCATCAAGAGCTATAACAGCTGTTCCTGCAGATCCTGAAAAACCAGTTACAAATTTTCTTGCCTTGAAATATTCCCCAACATATTCAGACTGATGAAAATCCGCTGTTGGAACAACATATACATCTATATTATTTTTTCTCATTTCTTCACGAAGAGCTACTAATATTTCTTTAACATTCATATTTTAACCTTCTTTCCTATTAATGAACCGCCATAAAAATTATGGCGGTTCATCTATATTTATATGAGCACTTTATTATGTTTTAATCCAATATAATATTTATTATTCTGCATCATCTTCAACAAGTTTTGAAAGTTTTTTATCAAGTAGGAATAGTATTACTGCAGATACAACAGCAACTATAGCTATACCTATACATACACTTGAGAATTTGAATCCACCTTCAAATGTTAAACCATAAAGAGGTCCATAGCATAATGATGCAACGAAAGTAGCTATTCCCCATACAGCCATCATTGTAGATAAGTAACGGCTTGGTGAATATTTACTTATAAATGCATGTCCTAGTGGTGAGAAGAACATTTCACCCATTGTTAATATGAATGCGAATATTATTAACCATAGAACACTTATCTGCTCTCCACCTCTTGCTATATCAAGTACAGCAAAGAATATATATGAACATCCAAGTATTGCAAGTCCGAATCCTGTTTTACGGAATAAACTCATATCTCCCTGAGGTCTTGCTGCAAGTTTAGCCCAAAGCATAGCAGTAAGAGGTCCAAGTACAACACAGAAGAAAGAGTTTGCTGCGTCGAACCAAGTTGTAGGAATTTCATATCCTGCAACTACCCAGTTCATATTTTCTGTCCAGTAGTAGTAAACTGGAAGATATGCAAGGTTCCAGAATATCCAGAATATTATAGAGAAACCAGATACAAGGAATATAGCTGCAATTCTTTTCTTTTCTATAACTGTAAGAGGTGCATTTGCCTCTGTAGACTGTCCTTTTTCTTTTTTGTGTTTATCTTCTTCAAGCTCTTCAGCAGTTTTTTCAAGTTTGAAAGGTTTCTTACCTACATCACCCATGTAACGAGTACCAAAAGTAAACCATATAGCACCTAAGAACATTGATGCAGCTGCAAGTTTGAAACAAGGAGAAAATCCTAGTACACCATTGTGAGCAAATACATCTTTGTATAATATACCAACAAGGAAAGTACCTATAAATGCACCAGTGTTAACAAGTGTATAACGTATAGAGAAAGCTGAGTCAAGCTGCTCTTTATCAGTTACAATACGTCCTATCATAGCTCCTGTCTTGAAAAGACCAAGACCTGCACTGACACATATAATCATTACATAAACCATTGTAGCATCTTTGGCCATTGATCCACAGAAATAACCTATACCAACTATTATCATTCCTATTGGAGTAGTATAACGACCACCTATATATCTATCTGCTATAACTCCTCCTACTAATGGTCCAAGATAAGCAAATGCAGTAAGCATAGACTGCATTGTAGCACCAGTAGTATCAGAAAGGCCAAGTCCTCCTGTTGCAACAGATGCTGTTACAAATATAAGTATTAATGAACGTCCAAGGTAGTATGCAAGACGTTCAAAAATCTCTGTACATCCACACATCCAGAATCCTTTAGAGAATCCCTTTTTTCTTTTTGTTGATTCCATTTTCTTCCTCCATTTTTACTTATTATTCCATATCATTAAGGAATGCCTTGTATGCTTTATATGATTCGTATACATCGGCCTTGCTTGCAACTTCCCATGGTGCATGCATTGATAATAGCGCAACCCCACTATCGATTACATTCATTCCATAGTTTGCCATTATATATGCGATTGTTCCACCGCCACCGAAATCAACTTTTCCCATTTCAGCAGTCTGGAATCCAACTTTATTATCATCAAATACTTTTCTTATCTTTGCTATATACTCAGCATTTGCATCACTTGATCCATTTTTACCACGGCTTCCAGTATATTTATTAAGAACTATACCTCTTCCGAAATAAGCTGTATTTTTCTTTTCAAATGCCTCTGAGTAAAGTGGATCATATGCAGCACTTACATCTGAAGAAAGCATATATGAATTTCTTATAGCTTTTTCAGTTTTTAGTGCAGACTCAGTATCAGTAAGAGCCATAAGTTCTCCAACTGCAATCTTAAAGAAACGAGACTGCATTCCTGTAGCACCCATACTTCCTATTTCTTCTTTATCAACAAGTATACAGCAGCTTGTTCTTTCCGGATTTTCAACTTCAAGCATAGCGAATAAAGATGTAAATGCACATACTCTATCGTCCTGTCCATATGCTGCTATCATACTTCTATCAAGTCCACATTCTCTTGCCTTTCCAGCTGGAACAACTTCAAATTCAGCAGAAAGGAAGTCTTCTTCTTCCATATCAAAATTATCTTTTAGATAGTTAAGTATAGAAGCTTTTACAAGATCTTTTTCTTCTCCTTCTTTTAGAGGTCTGCTTCCAACAAGAACATCCAGTCCTTCACCTTCTATGACAACGCTTGCCTTTTTCTCAAGCTGAGAAGCTGAAAGATGTATTAGAAGATCTGTTATCATAAGTATTGGATCATCGTCTTTTTCACCAATAACTATGTCTATAACAGAACCGTCTTTTTTAGCAACTGTACCATGAAGAGCTAGTGGTATTGTAGCCCACTGGTATTTTTTAACACCACCATAGTAGTGAGTATCAAGATATGCAAGCTCATTGTCCTCATATAAAGGATTCTGCTTGATATCAAGTCTAGGTGAATCTATATGTGCACCAAGTATGTTCATCCCCTCAACAAGAGGTCTTTTACCTACCTGGAATAATACAAGTGATTTACCCATATTATTTACATATACTTTATCACCGGGATTTAATTTTGTTCCCTCAGCTACACAATCTTCAAGATTTTTGTAACCATGTTTTTCAGCCATTGAAATAGAAAGTTTCACGCATTCACGCTCTGTCTTTCCAGCATCTAAACACTCTCTGTAACGACTGTTTACTTTCTCAAGTTCATTTATCTGAACTTCAGAATACTGTTTCCACATATTATTTCGTTCCATTCCAATTTCTCCTTATTTAAATAATTTATCTTGCTCAGACAATTAATATTATAATTATTTGTTCAAAATTTGTCTATTAAATTTTTTGATTTGTCAGTCTATTTATATTTTAATAATAGATATTTTATATCACAAAAAAATATTTTTTATGCCTTTAAATCCAATTTATATTTATTTTTTAAAGATTACTGAAAACTTTTTTCACGATTTTTCTTTATTTTTGTAATATTTGTATTAAATCTTCTGTTTTTTATAGTTTTTAGAAAACGTTTTTTATAATTTTTTATTATTTTTTTAACAACTATAGTTTTTAATATATAATAAGTAAAAACTTTTTTCATGTATATTTTTTACGGTTTTTATAGACTATCAATAAAAAAATTGTATAGATTTACAGTTTTTAATTTTATTTATAAATAGAAAAGCAAGGCATTCTTCCAGAGAAATACCTTGCTTTTTATTGATTATACCTATAAAAATAAAATATGAACTTTTCCGTTTTTATCTCTCACAATTTCCGATTCTACACCATAAAGAAGTTTTATATTTTCTGGTGTAATAACTTCTTCTGCTTTTCCATATGATACAACCTTTCCATCTTTCATAGCATATATAACATCACAGAACATAGCTGCTATATTCAGATCGTGAACAGCTGCAACAGCAGTGATTCCAGACTCTTTTATAAGTCTCATTATCTGTAGCTGATGAGTTATATCGAGATGATTTGTAGGTTCATCAAGTACTATATACTTTGTTTTTTGTGCAAGTGCTCTTGCAAGTACAACTCTCTGCTGCTCTCCACCTGATAGAGTCGAATACATTCTCTTTGAAAATTCTTCAAGCCCTACTTTTTTCAGGCAATCATAAACAATGTCATAGTCTTCTCTGTTTTCTTTTTCCATAAGTTTCTTGTATGGGTTTCTACCCATGAGTACAATCTCTTCAACAGAAAAGTCAAAACTATAGCTGTTGTGCTGTGCAACTACAGAAAGTTTTCTGGCAGAGTCTTTGTAACTCATATCCTCGATATTTTCTCCATCTATCATAATTGTTCCTTCTTTTGCCTTCAAAGTTCTGTATATACACTTCAGTAGAGTGGATTTACCGCTTCCGTTTGGACCTATTATTCCCGTTATCTTTCCGTCTTCTGCATATATATCCACTCCATTTAGTATATTTTCTGCTCCGTATGACACCTCTATTTTATTTGCAGAAATACCTGTGTCAGATTTTATATTTATTTTGCTCATCTTGCACCCCCTGTTGCATATGATTTTTTAACCATAAGATATATAAAACAAGGCGCTCCAACAAGAGAGATTATTATACCTATTGGAATTTCTGAGTTTTCAAGTATAATCCTGCATAAAACATCGGCCCATATCAGAGAAATCGCACCAGAAAGAGCCGATACAGGAATCAGATTTCTGTAGTTTGTACCACACACAAGCCTAACTGCATGCGGAATAACAAGACCTACAAATCCTATCATCCCCGCGGCATATACAGAAAACCCTACAGCAAAAGAAGCTATTATCATATATATAGCTCTCTTTTTTGAAAGCTCTGTTCCAAGTGTAATTGCGGTATCGTCTCCCATAAGCATCATATTCAGACTTCTGTACTGAGTCCATATGATTATTGTTACAATAATTATTACAGGTAAAATAATAAATGCCTTCTCCCAGTCTGCAGATGCAAAACTTCCCATACTCCAGTAAGATATTTCTGCAGCTGCCCCTTTGTCCTGGGCTATATATATAAGAAAATTTGCAAATGCACTGCATACAGCATTTATTGCAACCCCTGATAAAATAAGCTTTATGGAGTTTGATTTTCCACCTATTCGCGAAATATACAAAACGGAAAAAGATGCCACCATAGCTCCAATAAAAGCCATTATTCCTGTTGCATTTGCCCCAAACGCACTACCTATCCCAAGAATAATAGAAAGCGCCGCTCCAAGATAACCACCTGAAGATACCCCTAGAATATAAGGATCTGCAAGCGGATTGTCTACAACTGCCTGCATAACTGCACCGCATACAGCAAGTCCCATTCCTACAGAGAGCGCAACGATTACTCTAGGAAATCTTATAAGCCATACCACATCGTGAACTGCTCCCTCTGAATACGACTTCATACTATCTATCTTGAATATTTCATATCCAATTACTTTGTACACCTCCTCAACAGATATATCGGCATTCCCAAAAGTAATTGAGGCCAGTACAGAAAATACCAGCCCCAAAACCAGGATAATACAGATAATACTGCCTGAAGGTCTTTTTATACTGTCTACCTTCATAAATACTAACTCCCTATCCATTTATATAATCAAGTTTTAATTATCTCAAACACACTCAATCTATTTAAGATCTATATCAGGATAAAGTCCCTTTGCTATTGTTTCTATACCATTCTGTGTACGTGTTGCACTCGCATACATTTCACTAAGCATTATAGGAACAACCCTTTTATTTTTGACTGCATTCAGACTTGAGAAGGCTTTGTCCTTTGTTATATATTCAAGATTCTTGTTTTTTACCTCATTTGCATCATCTCCTGCATAAGGCATATAAACAACAAAAATAACATCCGGATTTGCAGATACTATATCCTCTTTTCCTATAGAATCAGAATCTCCATTCAGAAGTTTTCCTCCAAGCTGATTTACCATATCTCCGGCAATACTTTTGTTTCCGTAGTTTGTAAACTTGCCATCCATATATTCAACGACCATTGCAGTTGTAGCTTTTTCTGAAGATGTCTCTTTCTTTACATTTTCTATAGTATTTTTCATATCAGCTACAAGTTTTTCAGCTCTGTCCTGAACATCGAATATCTTCCCTATAGTCAGTATATCCTCAAACTCATTCTCAAGTGAGTCATCTGAAACAGCTGTATTCGTATTGATATACACATTTGTTCCATTGTCTATCCAATTTTGTGCATCTCCAAGTGTAGTTTCTCCAAAAAGAGACGACCATGAGAATATCATATCAGGTTCAAGCATTGTAACTGTTTCCTTTGAAGGTGTGAACTCATCAAGATACTCTACTTTTGAAAATGCTGATTTCTGATTGTCGGGAACTTCATTGTCAAGTCCCGCTGTTGCAACAAGTCTGCCCTCAAGACCAAGTGCAAGCATAGTTTCTATACTTCCCTGATATACTGCAAGCACTTTTTCGGGAGCTTTTTCATATACAGTTGTATACTCTTTTCCATCTGCTCCCTTTGTTACAACTGTAAGTGGATACTCAGTTCTCTTATCTCCACTGTTCTCTGTAGACGAAGAAGTCTCTGATGACTGATTCTCCTGTCTGATACTTTCGGCGTTTTTTCTTTCAGAATCGCCACCTTTTGAGCATGCAACTGTACCAAAAGCCATAACTGCCGCGATTACAATTGCCGCTGCCTTTTTTGTTAGATTTTTTCCTTTCATGACTATCCTCCATTTCTTTTTAATGGCGGATGAAATTTCCGATACGGAATCCCTGATGTATTTTGATTCCGCCAGATGTCTGCTTTACACGGAAGCTTCATCTCATCATACAGGCAGGTTTCCTGGCTCGCACTCAAACATCCATTCCGCCTTCTCACTTTCGCAATGGCATATTGGTCTAGACTAATGCTCACAGTGACCGGATCGCCGATGAATTTCACACCGTTCCCTTTTAAAACTACGTTCACCTGTACAATATCGCTCTAAATACTAGATTATCACAAATCCATTACTTAGGTAAATATCTTTATATTAACATTTAATTTTTTTCTTATAGTTTCTATATGAAATATACAGACATGGTAGAGTCAGCACGACCTGTATAAATGCCATAAAAATTGGAAGATCTGATTTTGATACTCCTGTACTGAATATTGATGAATAACTTCCCATTACGTTAAATATAAAATGAAGCAATATAGCTGTATTTAAATTCTGTGATCTGTAATAAACCATTCCAAAAAAACTTCCCAGAAGGAATGTATATATTACCTGAGTAATTGTTCCTACAACAAGATATGGACTTCCCAGAAGATTTAGAAGATGTACCATTCCAAATATTGCAGAAGAAATCAAAATTCCATGCCATACAGACCTTCCTCTCTCCTCGCAGTCCCTGATAATTCTGCTCTGAATTATCCCTCTGAATACAGTCTCTTCAAATGTAGCTGTCAACATGACATTTATCAAAAAGAATATCCGGTTGCTTACAGGTACATTTTTTGAAAAATCTATGCTTAAAAAATTCAGTACTGCATACACTAAAGAAATTACAAAAATATACCATCCATCTTTGAATACAAAACTCATATTCTGTTTGCCTTTTGACAGTCGATCTTTTTCACCGTTTATTCTTCTGAATATAATCGCCATTGTTATAACAACAACATAAATTACAGATATATAATACGGCTCTGTATTATTTCTGTTCAGAAACATTAGTATCTGAAATGGCAACATAGTAAATATAAGTGCCATAACTATATATTTTAAAGTATTTCTATTTCCTTGTATTTTTTCCATTTTCTTCCTCCTATTTCCCGTATAATTTTTACTTAGGTATACTTTGCCATATTATTTAAGCTTTTTCAAGGAAATTAGAGCTCTTTTCTTTCCAAAAATAGATACAATTTTGTATCTATATTAATAAATTAAATTATTACTATATCGTAAAAAACTCCGGACATATATCCGGAGTATATAATATTATTTATTTTTCCAATAATTGAGCTTCGGCAACATATTCTCCATATAATTTCGAACTTCTTCTTCTGTCCATTTTTCATTTGACATAGTTCCCACACAAAACTCTATAATTTTTTCCATATCTGTATATGTAAAATCCCCATTTGCATAACACCATTTGCAATACTCTTCATTGAACTCACCATTTACTTCTCTGCTGATAGTAGAGTCCTCCAGTGGCATCCCACAACATTGACATACAAGTTTTCTCGGAGATCCCAGTATTGTATTTATAGAAACATCAAATACCTTTGAGAGAAGTTTTAATGTTTCTGTGTTCGGTATTGTTTCATCATTTTCCCAACGCGATACTGCCTGACGCGTAACAAAAACTTTTTCGGCAAACTCATCCTGAGACATCTCAGCTTTTTTTCTTAAATTAAGTAATATTTCTCCCGTTTTCATCAATAATCACCTCTTTATAAGGATTTTATAATAGTTTTTCAATTTATCCAAGCAACTATCTGTTTCCTATATAAATAAAATAAATTAACCCCCATTATTTGAATATCCAAATAATGAGGGCTACCCAACAACTATTAAATTTTTATTCTACATCTCTCATACCATCTGAGATTTCCTTATTCCTAAAGTTTCTGTTTGCAAGTTTTACTGAAACTATACATGTGATCAATGTTACAAGCGCAAATACAATCGCCTCTTTGTATGGGAAGGTGAAATCCATGAAGTGCTCTATTCCAAAATTCGTATATGAATCATTATGCCACTTCACAAACTCAATAAGTTTATATGTAGATATTGCTATCCCAACCGCAATACTCAGTACAGCATATGTAACAGACTCGTACATATTCATTCTGTTC
Organism: Peptacetobacter hominis; assembly: GCF_006861675.1. Taxonomy (GTDB): domain Bacteria; phylum Bacillota; class Clostridia; order Peptostreptococcales; family Peptostreptococcaceae; genus Peptacetobacter; species Peptacetobacter hominis. The sequence goes on from NZ_SGJB01000011.1 coordinate 76,382, forward strand.
ATATCTTTCAGAGACATTCCCAAAGCTCTCATTGTAAATATCTCTTTTCTTCTCTCCATCAGATTTGACTTCACTGTGCAGAATATACTTATACCAGATATGATAAGCACAAGTATTGCATTTGTAGCTCCTCTTCTCTCTGAATTAGCCTGTCCACTATCCTGTAACCGTAAAAAACTTTCCTTTACAGATATTGCTCCTGGTATATTTTCCTTTACATACATTTCTACTTTTCTGTTTTCTGAGATATTCTCAGGATTTGTATAGTTTACACCAAGATTATTATATCCATTAAATCCGACAAGCTCTTTCATATTCTTATCTGATGTTATTACTTCAAATGTGCTCCGGTGAAAACCATCGCCATATGATTGCCATTCATCTTCAAGAATGGATGCAACTCTTACCTTTACATTTTTCTTTTCAATCTTATCACCATTATGATAATTTACTCCTACGGTAATTATATCTCCAACCTTTAAATCCTTATAGATTTCGTGATTCGTATTAGTATTTACATTATCATAAAAACTATTGTATACAGCTACATTTATATATCCATTTGTTTTTCCATATATATCATTTACTGCTTTAGTATCCTTCATATATGGTTCTAATTTGTCATTTATCATGTCTTCTGAAAAAAATCTAAGATGAGTTTCATATTCAGTCTTTTCGCTTCCTTCTACTCCATAGTATTCTATAAAGTATTCATTTATATCATCTTTATCAGCTACAAAAGTAGACTCTCCATTAAAGCTAGTATATACATTTTTTACTCCATTCATCTCTTTTATTTTTTCTACTGTATTTTCGGGTATTTTGAAACTTTCTATATCATTGTCTAAACCTCGCGAAACCTGTATATCGTATTTATAGTATATCTTTCTTATCTTATCATTTACCTCTGTTTGCATACTAGAGAACGTATACATTATCATATATCCACAAAGAGATATTGTAAGTATAGATACGAATGTCCTGGTTTTTTTGATCCATAGATTTCTGATTCCCATATATCTATACATTCCAAACTTATTCTGTATTATACTTCCAATTCTACTCTGTTTTCCTGTTCTAGCTTTACTTCCTGATGATGTTATTGCATCCATACATCCGACTCTTCCAATTCTAACTATAGGTGGCAATGTTGCAACTATTATAGATACTATTGATATTATTGATGTTTTTAATATTATATCTATATCCATATGTATCTTTGGTGTAATTCCAACTATTTCAAGCACATTATCTTTAGATGCCATAAGCCCTAATTTTGTTACAACAAATCCTGCTGCAATACCTAAAAATGTACCAAACACCATAAGTATAAGAGACTGATAAATAACCATCTGTCTTATATTTCTCTTTGTCGCTCCTATAAGTCTAAGCATACTTATTTCTCTGATATATTCACCCCATATTATATTGAACATATTGAATACAAGCAGTACCACTGTAATTGCGAGAACCAATGTATCATATGAAATAAGACTCATATCTTTTATATCATTCATTAGAAATAATTCACCAAGATAATTCGCATTTATATTAATTGAAGTTTTTCCGAGTTCGTAATCCATTGCTAGTTTTTCATACTGTCTCGATGCTTTTGCTTCATCATCAATGGTACTACCTGAATTAAATCTAACTATTACATCATATGTTACAGCTTCATTTGGTATGATATCCTGTTTATTGAAATTTCCATACGTATAACAAATTCCTCTTTTGGGCTCTGATCCTACTTGGCTGGAATTTATCTCTCCAAATTCTTTTTTTACTAAACCTACTACTTTAAAAGTCTTTTTCTCAGAGTATAGTTTCTCCTCTCCATTTGGAAGTTTGTAGCTTTTTCTAAGTTCAAATGAGATAGTCTTACCTATTGGATTTTCTGATATCCCAAAGTTATTGGCACTATCTGTATCTACAACTATCTCATTGTTATTTTTAGGTGCTCTTCCTTCCATTATCTGTGCTTTTCTGTCAAAATAATTTCTGGAATCGTCATTGTATCCATTGAATGATTTCAACTCCGATCTAGTTCCATTATTTTTGTTTATAAGATATCCTAAGTTCTGAATATTATCTGAATACTCTATTCTATTATCTGACGATACATTTTCCATTTTATCTCTGCTTATATCTACATATTCAGTGTGGTAATCGCCGTATGCCTTCTTGAATGCTTCTACTCTATTATATTTTTGCGATATATTTATCATGTCAACAGAGAACAGAAACGCTACAACAGATATTACGACGATAAACATCATAACTGTTCTGGATTTATTCTTCTTCATATACATGTATGATAGTTTTCTATATATCTGTTTCATATCTTTCACCCCTTTCTTTATTTTGAACATTTATAAATTCCATTATCTACTTTAATATTAGAATAGAGGAGATTAACTCCTCTATTTCAAATGAATATTTACTTTGATCTAATACCATATTGTTGGATAAGAACTCTTTCCATCATAACAATCTGAACAACAATTATACTTACAAGGAGCATTCGGATTTGTAACTTTACAAGGATCTCCCTGTAATGTTACGTCTTTCAGTTCGATTTTCTCCTCTATTACTATCTTTTTGTTTTCCTCTCTTTTCATATGGAAAACCTCCTTTATCAATATATTTTATATTAAAACCAAACTTTAAATAAAATATCTCATAGTATCCTCTGCGAAATTCTCACTGAGTATGTGTGCAGGCTTCTATGATACATTCAATCTTTCGTTCAGTTAATAATATACTAATTTAGTCTTTTTATATAATTTTTCTCTTTTTCAACTTCATAATATCAATGTTTTTAATCTATAACAATATAAATGGTACAAGACGCATAAAATCAGACATAAGATGCAATTTTTTAATTTACTGCAAAAGAATAGGTGCTATCCTACTAATATATGGATAGCACCTATTCTTATAATTTTATTTTCTTGTGTATAATATGACTCAATATATAAATATTTTCTACCTCATACATATATATACTTTTCCAATTTATATCTATGCAGAACTCATCATTTATCATCTGTATAAAATCATACACATTATCTCCATACAGACCAGTTATATTATTTATCAGACTGTTTTTCTCAATAAACGACATACTAACTTTTCCATTTGCAAAGTTCGTGTTCAATATATCTATTATTTTTGCAGTTACATAATCATATATATATTCCTTTTTGTACATATACCTTTTTTCTTTATATGTTGTACCTATATTAGAATTTTCTCTAAGCATTTTCTCTATCTCTGACTGTTTCGATATATTCATTCTACACATCAGATCTGCTATTATCCCAGATGCCAAAGCGGTTGCTCTACTGTGTTTTCCAAATGCAGTTACATTTCCTTTGAACATATACAATCTATCTCTTCCATTTGCATACATTTGATTTTCTCTCGTAAAATCATACGTATAGTCATTATCACTACATATTCTTTTATAACCCTTTACTCCTATTACAGAATCAAATGACGCAGGATAACTTTTCATACTTCCTGATTTTCTGTATTTTGAAGCTATAAGTATTTTCCTCTCTTTTTTTAAATCCTCACATACCTTTTTTAGGTCAGATAGTCTATTTTCTGATATCATAGCTGCTGATATATTTACTATATCTATATCCTTCCCCTTCAATATTTCCAATCCGTTTATTAGGCTCGATACACCTATACTTCCCTCATCACTGAATATTTTGACTGGATATATAGTTGCATCTGGACATCTTTCAAGTATAGTTTTTGCACACAAAGTACCATGACCTAACATATCTTCTATATTATCAATTTCTTTTATCTGTATATCTTTGTCATATACAAACTTTCCCTGTATTTCTGGATCTGATGTATCGATTCCACTATCGACAACAGCAATATTTATATTTTTCATTTCTATCTCCTTAACATATATAAGATTTTATTAATAATTTATATTTTAATACAAAAATTGTGTGAAAATGATCGTAAAAACATTCATTAAAATGATGTTTCAAACTAACATTTTCACACAACAATCTACTCCTGCTCGCTTGCGTATAATCTATAATATATATTTCTATTTTTCATAAGCTCATCATGCGCTCCTGATTCTAAAACCTTACCATTAGATAATACAAATATCTTATCTACATCCCTTATTGTAGATAGTCTATGTGCAATAACTATTACTATTCTATCTTTTAGGGTTTTCTTTATACTCTCCATTATTATGTCCTGTGAAACATTATCCAACGCGGATGTAGCCTCATCAAATATTATAATTGGACTATCACAAAGCATCGCCCTTGCTATTGATATTCTTTGTTTCTGTCCTCCAGATATTTTTATTCCCTTTTCTCCTATCTCTGTATCAAGTCCATTATCAAGAGATGCTATAAATCCATCAAGACCCGAAAGTGTACATACTCTTTTTATGTCTTCATCAGAAATATTTTTCCCGAGAGATATATTGTTTCTTATAGTGCTATCAAATATAACTATATCCTGACTTACTATAGACACACATTTTCTTAAAGACATCAATCTTATGTTTTTTATATTATCCCCATCTATTTCTATACTTCCACTATCAACATCCCATAATCTATAAAGTAATTTTGAAAGTGTAGATTTTCCACATCCACTTTCTCCGACTATAGCTGAAATTTCGCCTCTTTTAAATTTCATTGATACTCCATTTAGGACATATTTTTTATCTGTGTCATTTTTATCATCTTTTTCATTGTCATATCCAAATACAACATTATCTACATTTATCTCAGATAAACAATCAGAATCCAGGCATTTCAATCCATTTTGCTCTTTATCAATCACAGCCGGTTCATCCAGTATTGAATACACTCTATCTATGGATACTCTTGCCTGTTGTATCCTATTGTTTGCATTCACTATACTTATACATGGACCTATAAGCATACCTGCGTAATTTTGAAATGCAAGAAGTGATCCCAATGTAAAATCTCCATTTATTATCATATATCCACCGTATCCATATATAGTCATACTCATCATGAGATTGAATATATTGGCAGCACACATATTTCCACTCATCAAAACATTTATTTTTATATCCTTATTTATAAGACCTCTCTGCCCTGAGATAAATTTGGATATAAAAAATCTCTTTGACTTTGAAATTATCACATTCATTATGTTATAAACATATTCCTGTACGATATTGCTCGAATCTCCATACTCATCTCTATACATACTTACATTTGAATGAATACTCTGTGTAAAATATCTCTGAACAACTACAAGTATAATCTGTATTGATACAACCGCTACAAAAAGAATTGAATCTATCCTGAACATAAGATAAAGGGATATGACAGCAGTTATAGAATTTTTTATAATAGAAAATACAAGTTCTGCATCTATATTTTCTATTATATCTATATCGGATTGTACTATAGACATTAGATTTCCAGTTCTATTCTCCGTATAAAATCTCCCTGATAACTTTGATAGATGATCTAGAACCTTCAACCTAAACTTTATAGCAACTTTATTTCTCATCGTCGCATATATATACCCCAAAATAAGATTTAAAAGTCTAGCAGAAACCGACATAACCGAGTATATGGCTATTATCTTTATAAGAAGTTCCATATTTCTTCCTGTTATACCTTTATCCACCATATCTCTTGTCAACATAGGAAGTACAAGGTCTATCGTAGTTATAACTATAACCATTATCATTGCTATAGCTATTCTTATTCTATTGTGATATGCAACAAATCCTATAAATCGCATAACAGGACTTTTTACTTTTGATGCATTTTCCATATACATATCCCGCCTTCATAAAATAAACTTCCTTATAAGTATAGTATAATCCACTAAACCTTTAACATCTAAATAAAATTACAATGGTACTACATATCCGTTTTCTCTGGCTTTTAATAACCTTTTTGTTGTTTCAAAATTCATATTTTCATCAATACATGCTATATAAGGTATATTAGAATAGCTTCCTGTACTAAGTTTATTTACTATTCTACATCTTACAGAAACACAATATTCCTTTCTAGTACATCCAGAACATTCTTCAAAATCTCTGAAATTTTCATCTGTAAATTCCTTTAATCTATCCTCATCAATAGGAACTTCATCGTATATATTGCCTATCAGGTACTCTTTTTTTCCTATGGAAAACGTACATGGGTATATTCCTCCATCTGTATCTATACAGAATGTACATACTCCACCAAAGCAATCTCCTCTTTTTACATTAAGAAGTCTTATATTTGTTACCCCTAATTTTAGTTCTGGATTTTCTAATTGAAAGTCAATCAGTTTCATCCTCTGTTCTTTGTATTCTTCAATCCGTTCATCGCTCCATTCTGACATAGTGTCAACAGCTGTAGCTATATATCTAAATCCCAATTTCGACACACTCTCTATACTTTCATACATATTATATACATTTTGTTGATTGAATGTCATTCTACATCTTATAGGTATATTTTCCTTTTGAAGTCTTTCTATGTTCTTCATAACTATATCATATGAACCACTTCCATCCGGGAATATCCTGTTTGCATCATGTGATTCCCTTGTTCCATCCAAACTTATAGATATCTCTGTCAAATCATTTTTTATAAAGTTTAGTATCTCATCGCTCATTATTGTTCCATTTGTAGTCATATCATAGATTATTCTTCTATCAGTTATCTCGCTATCCAGTTTTTTCTTTATGTATTTTACTATATCAAAATTCATCAGGGGTTCTCCACCATGAAGTGTTATCCATAAAGGTCTTTTATCGTCTTCTTCCTCTTTTAGATTTTCCTTTATAAATTCTATACACTTATCAGCAGTTTCTCTGTTCATATATCGTTTTAGTTTGCATCCGCCCTCATAACAATAGCTACATCTGAGATTACAGTCATCCGTCATCATAAGTGTAAATTTCATTTACTCTACCCCCCATACAAGCCTATTAAGTTGCGGTTTCATTATAGAACACCATCTTTCATAATCAGGGCAATTCTCTTTATCTATTATCTTGTCCACCATTGCGGGACATCCAAAACAAAATACAGCAAGATCGCAGTCTTTACATTTTTCAAAGTTATATGGCATTATTCTCTGTAGTTTTTTTGCCAAATCACTATTTGAAATATCATAATCAAAATCAACCACACTCATTCTATTATCTTTGTCAAGTGCACTTCCATACAAATATTCAGGTTTTATTAGAGATTGACATGGATACATATTTCCATCATAATCTATAAACATCTTTGATTTAAACATATCACATGAACATGATTTTACGCCATCTTTTTCTTTTGTAAATTTTAAATTATCCAACTTTGTTACTTCAAATGGTAAAATTGAATCCTCTGATATAAAATAAGATGCATTTTCTGCTCCTCTTCCATCTGGCTCAAAACATCTAACTATCCCTCTAGTGCCCATTTTTTCATTTAATTCGTGAAATCTTTCTTCCCAGTGTCTATTTTTGTCTCCAACTACCATAGATGTTCTTATATTTCTGAATCCTTTTGTATGAAGAAGTACTATTGCTCTCATTATTTTACTGAATACTCCTTTTCCCCTTATCATACTGCATGTTTCTTCATCAACACCATCTATACTTATCTCTACTCGTTCAAAGTTTTTTGCTATAAATGAAACATTTGACTCATTTATAAGAGTTGCATTTGTAGAAAGTACCAGTTTTGTATCACATTCCTTGCTTTTGAAATATTCGATAGTCTCATAAAAATCAGATCGAATCATAGGTTCTCCACCTGTAATAATAAGTTCCTGAGGATTTAACTCCGCTATAAAATCCATTATAGATTTGACATCATCTGTAGTTAGAATATCTATTTCTCCTGAGCTACAACTTGTACAACAATGTCTGCATTCAAGATTGCACTTGTGTGTTGCAGCGAGATATATTGCATTGAAACCTCTGTTTATATCATTGTAGAACATTTCATATTTTGTGGTATCTAGTATACCTACTCTCGCCATGTTTATGATAAGATTTTTCATATATTCCTGATCATCAAACATTTCTACAAATTCACCTATTGTAAGTCCTCTGTCTTCTGCCTCTTTTATATATGAATATACTTCACTGCTCTGCATTATATGTCTTTTGAACTTCTTATTATACATCAAAACTCTATTGTTTTTCTCTCTTATTATTGTATCATCTTTTCTGAATTTTATTATTTCATCTCTTAGTCTCAAAACAAACACCTCTCTTATATTTATAATTGGCAGGATAAAATATCTCCTGCCAATTTTCAAAGTCAATAAGTTTATATATCTACTCTATATCTCTCATACCGTCTGAGATTTCCTTATTTCTGAAGTTTCTGTTTGCAAGTTTTACTGAAACTATACATGTGATTAATGCTACAAGTGCAAATGCAATCGCCTCTTTATAAGGGAAAGTAAAATCCATAAAGTGCTCTATTCCAAAGTTTGTATATGCATAATTGTTCCAATTTACAAACTCAATAAGTTTATACGTAGATATTGCTATACCAACTGTAATGCTCAGTACAGCATATGTAACTGATTCATACATATTCATCTTATTCATATCTTTTAAAGACATTCCTAATGCTCTCATTGTAAATATCTCTTTTCTTCTTTCCATCAGATTTGACTTGACTGTACAGAATATACTTATACCTGATATTATAAGTACAAGTATTGCATTTGTAGCTCCTCTACTTTCTGATTTAGCCTGTTCAGAATTCTGTTGCTGTAAAAAACTTTCCTTGATAGATATTGCTCCTGGTATATTTTCCTTTACATACATTTCCACTTTTTTATTGTCTGATGTATTCTCAAGGTCTGTATAGTTTACACCAAGGTTGTTATATGCCTCAAATCCGACAATTTCTTTCATATTCTTCTCTGATGTTATTACTTCAAATCTATAAGGCATCAATGCATCACCCTGCGATTGCCAGTTTTGTTCAAGAATTGCTCCAACTCTTACATCTAAGTTTTTCTTTTCTATTTTATCTCCATTGTGGTAGTTGACACCTATAGTGATTATATCTCCTACCTTTAGATCTTTGTAAATCTTGTAATATGTATGTGTTTTTATTGGATCATAAAAACTATTAAATACTGCAACATTTATATAACCATCTGTTTTTCCCTCTATATCTTCTGTTGTCTTGTTATCCATCATGTATGGTTCCACTCTATCTTTTATCATTTCATTTGGATAAAATCTTAGATGAGTTTTGTATTCTGTTTTTTCACTTCCATCCAATCCATAATACTCTTTAAAATATTCATTTATATTGTCTTTATCTGTTACAAAAGTTGCTTCTCCATCAAAGTTAGGATAAATTCCTGCGACTCCATCCATATCTTTTATATTTTCGATTGTATTTTTAGATATTTTAAAACTCTCAACATCGTTGTATATACCTTGCGATACCTTTATATCATACTTGTAATAAATTCTTCTTATTTTATCGTCTACCTCTGTCTGCATACTAGAGAATGTATACATTATCATATATCCACAAAGGGCAATTGTAAGTATAGAAACCAGTGTTCTTGTTTTCTTTATCCATAGATTTCTTATTCCCATATATCTATGGATACCGATTTTGTTTTGCACTATACTTCCAATTTTACTCTGTTTCCCTCTTCCAGACTTGCTCCCTGATACTGTTATAGCATCCATACAACCAACTCTACCTACTTTTATTATAGGCGGTATTGTAGCTATAATTATAGCTCCTACAGAGAATACTACTGTTTTCAGTATTACATCTGTATCGACATATATTTTAGATGCAACTCCTGTTATCTTAGTAACATCATCTCTGGATAGCATAAGCCCAAGTTTTGTTACGATAAATCCAACTGCAATACCTATAGCTGTACCAAACACCATAAGTATCAGAGACTGATACATAACCATCCGTCTTATATTTTTCTTTGTAGCTCCGATAAGTCTCAGCATACTTATCTCTCTGATATATTCCCCCCATATTATGTTGAACATATTAAATACTAAAAGTATCACTGTAATTACAAGAACTATAGTATCATATCCTATAAATGTTATATCTTTTATATCATTTATTTTGTAAAGTTCTGATAAATAATTTGAATTCGGAGTTAGCGAAGTTCTTCCAAGCTCGTAGTCTGTAGCTATTTTTTCAAGAATACCTGATACTTTCACTTCATCATCCATACTATTTCCAGAATCAAATCTTGTTATTATATCATATGTTACGGCTTCTTCAGGTATTATGCTCTGTCCGTCAAAGTTTCCATATGTATAGCTAAGTCCTCTTTTCTGTTCTAATCCTACTATATTTGCGTTTATTTCTCCGTATTCTCTTTTCACAAGACCAACCACTTTGAAAGTCTTTTTCTCAGAGTATAATTTTTCTTCACCATTTGGAAGTTTGTAGCTTTTTCTAAGCTCAAATGTTATAGTCTTACCTATTGGATTTTCTGATATTCCAAGATTATTGGCACTGTCTGTATCTACAACTATTTCGTTGTTGTTTTTAGGCGCTCTACCTTCCATTATCTGTGCTTTTCTATCAAAATAATTTCCAGAATCATCGTTATATCCGTCAAATGATTTAAGCTCTACCTTTGTACCATTTTCCTCATTTACAAGAAATCCTAGATTTTGCACATTATCCGAATACTCTATTCTTTTATCCGCTGCCACTTTCGCCATTTTTTCTCTACTTATATCCACATACTCAGAATGATAATCACCGTATGCTTTTTTGTATGCTTCTGCGTTGTTGTATGTCTGAGAAATTCCTATCATATCCATGGATAATAAGAATGCAGTAACTGATATTACAACAAGAAACATCATAATTGTCCTTGATTTGTTCTTCTTCATGTACATATATGACAGTTTTCTATATATCTGTTTCATACATATCCCTCCTATTTTAAGAAATAGTATTACTCTTTTGTATTTCATTGTGTCAGCTAGCCTTTACAGAAAAATAAAGTTATTTAGTATACCATGTTTTTATTTTTCTTTTCTATGGCTTTAAAATATCATTTACAAAACTAAAAAACAATGACTCTGATACCAATAGTAGCAAAAAGGGTACGAATGGTAATTCATCTTCAAAATAAACTCCATTCGTACCCTTTTAATTATTTCTTAGGTATCATTATTTTTAAATTAAATGTATTTTCATCGTATGTTATAAGCATATTTCCTCTGTATTTCTTCACCGAATATTCAATACTCTTTATACCTATACCATGATTGGATTTGTTGATTTTGTCAGTTATAAAAGTTTCTCTTGATTTTTTTATACTGTTTATCTTGCTGTTTTCACAGACAATCAGAAAAATATCGTCAGCCCACATAGTCTCCAGTTTTATATATCTTTTGTCACCCGGTATCTTTTCACATGCTTCTATTGCATTGTCCAATATATTAGATAGTATGCTCGATACATCTATATTTTCAATAAAAGCTGTATTTCTTGAGTCAATATTAGCTGTAAACTCTATTCCTTTCTCTTTACATACTTTCATTTTTTCATCTATTATAATGTCAAACATAGCATTTCCACTTAATCTTTTTTTACGCGCCTGATTCAACTCATTCTGTATACTTTCTATGTATTTTGTCGCATTTTCTGAGTTTTCGTTCATAATCTGTATATTATTCAGATGATTGTTCATATCGTGGTATAGCCTTCTGATCTGGTTCTGCGCTTCTTCTATTTTTTCATAGTATTCGTTTTTTGATTCAAGTCTACTGTACATCTGTTTTTCCTGTATTCTGATTTCTGTCTCTTTCCTTATCTCCATAACTATATATACAGTTATTATCATGCTAAGCACTGCCATATACGGCATTGTATATGTAGCTGTAATCAAAATTTCACCATTTATCGATGTATACCTTTGTGAGCTATCCAATATAATCTTAAGCAAAATTACCGATAAATTCACCATAACTATATACGCAATATAAGTGTACATCTTGTCTTTAGACAATCGATTGATAAATTTTATAATAATTCTTATAAAAATATACAACATAAATGTAATCAGCAGTAGTTTAATATTGTACAGGTTCCAATCCTGTGCAGATAGTGTATGTACATAATCATCAGATAATGTATATCCGGTAAATACTATAAACAGAAATCTATCTAAAAAGTAGCTCTCCAGAACTTTAAGATATTGACCTGATATCAGATAGAGAAATATAAATTTTTTCCACTCTACCTTGTATATTTTATTATATACAAATGTAATAACTCCGATTATAGCAATATTTACAATTATATCTATAGATTTATTGGAAATCAAAATAGAATAATCCGCAAGTTTATCATTATTGATAGTAACAATGCTCCATATATCCACTTTTTTAGATACAAAATAAAGCATCCCTACTATCCCGGTCTGGATTATTAAATTTTTAAATTCACTTATATCGCTGTTTTTTCTGTATTCGACAGTTCCATTTATCACTACTATAGACAGTATTATACTAAGAACGACTATAATCTCACTTAGCACTACATCACCTATCATATCTCTGCTCCTATGGTTCTGAAATATTTTTCCAGTACTTCTTTGTGTTTACTTCTGCTTATAGGCACTTTCAGCCCGTTTTTCATCAGGATATCTTTGCTTCCGACCTCTTTTATGTATATAAGGTTTGCCAGATAACTTCTATGACATTGTACAAACAGTTGCTCCTCTATGTTTTTCATTACCTCAGTCAATGTATATCTGTATTCCAGCACTTCATCTCTTGTATATATTTTTATCATTTTTCTCATAGCTTCTATACACACAATGTCTCTACTGTATACTTTTCTGGTTCCTGTATCTGTTTTTACTATGAGAAAAGATCCCCTTTTTCTCACTATTTCAACCAGACATTCACTCAGATTTTTTCTTATAATGTCCCGATTTACCGGTTTTTCTATAAATCTGAATGCCCTGACAGTATATCCTTCGCTCCACATTTCGCCTATAGATGTTACGAATATTATCTCAGTCGTTCTATCGTATTCCCTCAATCTGCGGGCTGTTTCCATACCGTCCATACCATCCATCTGTATATCCAGAAACAGTATGTCAATTTCATTTTCTCCGGTAGATGTATATTCTATTACTTCTTCACCGCTTTTGAATTCTACAATCTGGTATTCATTGTCCCTATTTTTCATTGTATCTATTACAGTTTCTTTTATTTTTTCTATTATAGGTTTTTCGTCGTCACATATTGCTATGGTTAGCATGTTATATGCCTCTCTTTCATGTCTGTTTTTGATTTGAATATTTCAAATGCAATTATATTATATCGTATATTGTGGATATATAATAGTTTTCAATATTGGTAGGTTAATAAAAAAGACGGTACAGAAAAAACTTCTATATCGTCTTTGATATTATAACCTATACTATTGTAATATGTTTTTATTGTATTGATTATTATTCTTTTTTAGATTATAATTTAATTAAGAAAAAGAACTGTATTTGTCGCTTCGAGTGCGGTTCTAAAAAGTAAATTATTATCTTTTGTCTTCACTCTTATTGCCGTAAGAGTGATTTTTCTTTATCCGTAGATAAATAACTACAAATATCCATACATCATTTGCATGTCCTAATATCATATCGATTAGTCTGTACAGAAATTCCAGTTGTTCCAACTACATCACCTCCTTTCAAATTAAATTGAAAGTCAGATCCAAAGTCAGAACCATCACTCTTTATCAAATACAATTCTTTTTCATTTTTATTCTATTATAATTCTATTGAAAATACAACAAAAAAAGTGGAATATAATTACTCCACTCTTTTATCATCAAAATATATGTATTTTTTTATCTCTGACAAGCCATTCCTACAACCTTATATAACTTAACAACACTTTCGCAATGCGGCGTGTTCGGGAACATATCCATAAGTTTAACCTTCTCAGGAACATATCCCTGAGCCATAAAATCCTTCAGATCGTCCACTAAAGTCTTAGGATTACAAGAAATATACACTATCTCTTTTGCACCAAAATCACATATATCTCTTATAGCCTGTTTGTGTATACCTGGTCTTGGAGGATCCACTATTATAAGGTCAGGTTTTACATCAAGACTTTTTACAGTATCCTTTACATCTCCTGCTATAAACTTACAGTTATCAAGTCCGTTAAGTTTTGCATTTTCATTTGCTGCAACAACAGCCTCTTCTATTATCTCTATTCCGTATACTTCTTTTGCCTTTTCAGCCATAAGCTGTCCTATAGAACCAGTTCCGCTGTAAAGGTCAAATACAACTTTGTTTGAATGATCTCCTACAAATTCTCTTGCTATTGTATAAAGCATCTCTGCACCCTTTGTATTTGTCTGGAAGAATGAGAATGGAGATATTCTAAATTTAAGTCCAAGTATATTTTCGTGAAGACATTCCTCTCCCCAAAGCACTCTAAGTTCATCGCAGTTTACAGCATCTGCAAGTCCATCGTTTATAGTGTGAAGTATGCTTACTATTTTATCGTTAAGTTCAAGTCCTTTTAACATTTCAGCATATCTGTTCATATCGTATTCAACCTGAGAAGAAGTAACCACATTTACCATTATCTCTCCTGTGTGTATTCCTTTTCTCACTACAAGGTTTCTAAGGTATCCCTCGTGGTTGTTCACTCTATAGTATGGAAGCTCTTCTTTTCTGAAGAATTCAAGCGTTTCAGAAAGTATCTTGTTGAAATCCGCATCTACAAGCTCGCATTTATCTACAGTCTGTATATCTATATGTCTTCCTGTTTTGTGCATTCCAAGTGTAAGAGGCCCACCTTTCATCTCGTCTCCAAAAGTGTACTCCATTTTGTTTCTGTATTTTTTGTTGTCTGGGCTTCCCTGTATTCCAAGAAAATCAAATCCACTTATTCCTGCATCTTCAAAAAGTTTAAGTACCTGTTTTTCCTTTATTTCAAGCTGTTTTTCATATGGCACAGAAAGCATTGTACATCCTCCACATCCATCAAAATGAGGGCACGTTTCTTCTGTTTCAAGTGGAGATTTTTCCACTAACTCAAGCATTTTTACATCAGCTTTTCCTCTTCCAGTTCTTTTTACAGCGGCCTTTATTTTCTGTCCTGTTATTCCGCCCTTCATTTTTATTTTTCTGTCGTTGTAGTAGCTTACAGTAGCCCCACCAAACTCCATCGTACCTATTTCAAATTCGATTATATCTCTCTTTTTCAAAGTTAATCCTCCTGTATATTTTATTTAGGCGATCTATATCGCAAATATCATTCTCTTTTTGATTAGTCTCTTTTTTCTATAAGTGCAACTTCCTCATCAGAAAGTTCTCTGTATTCACCTATTTCAAGTGATTCATCAAGTATAAGTCCACCCATTGAAAGTCTCTTCAGATATGTTACTTTTTTGCCTACACTTTCAAACATTCTCTTTACCTGATGGAATTTTCCCTCGTGTATTACAAGTTCTATTTCCGATTTGTCATCACTTTTCAGTATTTCAAGTTCTGCAGGCATTGTTTTGTATCCGTCATCAAGTACAACACCTTCTTTGAATGCTTCTATATCCTCTTCTGTAACACGTCCGTCTATTTTTGCATAGTATTTTTTAGGAACATGTTTTTTGGGTGAAAGTACTCTATGTGCAAGCTGTCCATCGTTTGTCAGAACAAGAAGTCCCTCTGTATCCTTGTCTAGTCTTCCCACTGGAAACGGCTCGAATACAAGATACTCATCATCTATCAGGTCAAGAACTATAGGGTCATGCTTGTCAAAAGTCGCAGATATATATCCGTCTGGTTTGTTCATCATTATATATATAAACTCCCTGTAGTTGATTTTTTCGCCGTTTATTACAATCTCATCTATATCTGTATCTACCTGTTGTCCCGGATTTGATACTGTTTTTCCGTTTACCTGTATTATACCTTGTTTGCAGAATTTTTTTATCTCTGTTCTGCTTCCGTACCCAAGGTTTGAAAGTACTTTGTCTACTCTCTGTTTCTTTGCCAAAACTATACCTCCTTCAAACAGTCTAATACTTCAATTTTATCATTTTTTTACACCAATTAATAGTGGATTTTGGTTACAGTACTCCAGATAATCCAATAAATTTTAAATTAATTCAAAAAGAAAATGTTTGCAATCGTCAGTTTTTGATTTTACTATATACCTTTTGTGCTTTTCTCGGTATAATATAATTGATGGATAAATTTTAAAAGTTTATAGGAGGAGCAACTATGTAGTTGTTAAAAATATATACAAATATGTATAAACATATATAAACATATTTTTAGAAACGAAAAGCTCCCTGCATTTGTAAAGAGTGCAGAGTGGCAGGAATTGCCTGCC
>NZ_SGJB01000012.1 GCF_006861675.1 Peptacetobacter hominis
CGTGGTTGATAGGTCAGAGGTGGAAGTGCAGCAATGTATGCAGCTTACTGATACTAATAGGTCGAGGACTTGACCAAGATAAATGATGGAAGATGTATGTATGCGGTTTTCAGAGTGCAGCTCTGAAACAGAAGATTATGTGGTTACTATAGCAGAGAGGATACACCTGTTCCCATTCCGAACACAGAAGTTAAGCTCTCTAGCGCTGATGGTACTTGGGGCGAAGGCCCCTGGGAGAGTAGGTCGTAGCCACGTAATCTTTTTTTTATTTTCAGTTATTTTACAAAACCCTGGCTTTTATGTAAAAGTCAGGGTTTTTATATTTCATTTTAAGTAATAATTTAACACAAATATCAAAAAATACTATAATATTGCGAAAATACAAAAAAATGTATATAATTGAATAATAATATATAATTTTTTACAGATTAAAAATCGTAATATGCTTTTATAATAAAAAAATAATTATACTAATTCGATAAAATATCATGCTTATTTATAAACTTATTTTATAAATTAAGAAATATCAAAAAATACATTCAAAAATTAGGGAAAGTACTATATAATAGTAGGTATGACATTCAAAAATAAAGGAGGCAGGTATTATGGTTAAAAAGTTTAATAAGATACTTGTTGCTAACAGAGGAGAAATAGCAATAAGAATATTCAGAGCTTGTTCTGAATTAGGAATAAAAAGTGTAGGTATATACAGTAAGGAAGATAAATATGGACTTTTCAGAACAAAAGCTGATGAGTCTTATCTTATAGGAGAGGACAAAGGTCCTATAGATGCCTACCTTGATATAGAAGGAATAATAGCTCTTGCAAAGAGAAAAAAAGTTGATGCAATACATCCTGGATATGGATTCCTTGCAGAAAACGCTGAATTTGCAAGAAAATGTGAAGAAAATGGAATAACTTTCATAGGACCATCATCTAAGATAATGGATCTTATGGGTGATAAAATAAACTCTAAAAAAGTTGCAAAAGAAGTAGATGTACAGACTATACCTGGTGTTGAAAAAGCTATAAAATCAGTTGAAGAAGCAAAAGAAGTTGCTAAAATGGTAGGTTATCCTGTCATGATAAAAGCTTCAAATGGTGGTGGAGGAAGAGGTATGAGAATCGTTCACCACGAAGAAAATCTTGAACTTGAATACGAAACAGCATGTAGTGAATCAAGAAAAGCTTTCGGGGAAGATATGATATTTATAGAAAAATACATAGAAGACCCTAAACACATAGAGGTACAGATACTAGGAGATAACTATGGAAATCTTGTTCATCTTTATGAAAGAGACTGTTCAGTACAGAGAAGACATCAGAAGATCATAGAATACGCTCCAGCATTCTCTCTAAGTGAGAAAACAAGAAAAGAAATATGTGAAGATGCTGTAAAACTTGCAAAACACGTTGGATACTCAAATGCAGGTACTCTTGAGTTCCTTGTAGACAAGCATGGAAATCACTATTTCATAGAAATGAACACAAGAATACAGGTTGAACATACTGTATCAGAAATGATAACAGGAGTAGATATAGTTCAGGCTCAGATACTTATAGCTGAAGGCCACAGACTTGATTGCCCTGAAATAGATATAAAATCTCAGGACGATATACAGGTAAGAGGATACTCTATACAGTGCCGTGTAACTACTGAGGATCCTAAAAACAACTTCATGCCTGACACAGGAAAGATACAGGTTTACAGAACTGGTTCAGGTTTCGGTATAAGACTTGACGGTGGTAACGGATTTACAGGTGCAAACATAAGTCCTTACTACGACAGCTTACTTGTTAAGACTATTTCATATGATAGAACATTCAAAGGAGCTATAAACAAGACTCTTAGATCTATAAAAGAGATGAGGGTAAGAGGTGTTAAGACAAACGTAGGATTCCTTGTAAATGTGCTTAACAACCCACAGTTCCAGCAGGGACTATGTTCTACAAAATTCATAGATGAAAACCCAGATCTTTTCGATATAAAAGAAAGTAAGGACAGAGGTACAAAACTTCTTCACTATATAGGTAATGTAATAGTAAATGAAAATAAATGTGCTGAAAAACCTAGATTTGATGCACTTCATGAGCCTTGTATGAAAAAAGACGTGCCTGTAATAGAGGGAAGTAAGGCTAAACTTGAAAGACTTGGTAAAAAAGCATATATAGAAGAAATATCAAACAGCAAAAAACTTCTTTTAACAGATACAACAATGAGGGATGCTCATCAGTCATTAATAGCCACAAGACTTAGAACAAACGACTTTATGAAGGTTGCAGCTGCTACTGATAAATACCAGAAAGATCTTTTCTCTCTTGAGATGTGGGGTGGAGCAACTTATGACGTTGCATACAGATTCCTTAAAGAATCTCCATGGAGAAGATTACAGCAGCTTAGAGAAGCTATACCTGATATAAACTTCCAGATGCTTCTTAGAGCTTCAAATGCTGTAGGATACAAAAACTATCCAGACAACGTAATAGAAGAATTCATAAAAGCATCAGCAAGAGAAGGAATAGATGTATTCAGAATATTTGACTCACTTAACTGGGTAGAAAACATGAAACCATCTATAGCAACAGCTCTTGAGCAGGGTAAAATAGTTGAAGGTACTATGTGTTATACAGGAGATATACTTGATAAGAGCAGATCTAAGTACAACCTTGAGTACTATCTAAAAATGGCAAAAGAACTTGAGGATTTAGGTTCTGATATAATAGCAATAAAAGACATGTCAGGTCTATTAAAACCTTATGCAGCATATACTCTTGTAAAAGAACTTAAGAAAGAAATAAAAGCTCCAATACACCTACATACTCACGATACAAGTGGAAACGGTGTTGCACTTTGCTTAATGGCTGCAGAGGCAGGAGTCGATATAATAGACTGTGCTCTTGAATCAATGGCAGGACTTACAAGCCAGCCTTCACTAAACGCTATAGTTGAAGCATTAAAACATACAGAAAGAGATACAGAAATAGATCTTTACGGATACGATCAGCTTGGAAGATACTATAAAGATCTTAGAAAAGTATACGGAAAATTTGAATCAGACCTTACAAACTCTTGTGCAGAGATATACAACTTTGAAATACCTGGTGGACAGTATACTAACCTTAAACCACAGGCAGACAGCTTAGGACTTGTAGGAAGATTCGATGAAGTTAAGGAAAAATACAAAGAAGCAAACGAAATAGTTGGGGATATAATAAAAGTTACTCCATCATCAAAAGTAGTAGGAGACCTTGCTATATTCATGACTAAGAATAAACTTGATAAAGAAAACATATACGAAGAAGGAAAACACCTTGCATTCCCTGACTCAGTAGTTGACTACTGTAAAGGAATGATAGGACAGCCAGAAGGTGGAATACCAAAAGCACTTTCTGATGTAGTTCTAAAAGGTGAAGAAGCTATAACAGTAAGACCTGGATCACTTCTTCCATCAGAAGACTTTGATGCAATAAAAGAACATCTGAAAGAAAAATTCAACTTAAAAACTGTTACAGACCTTCAGGCTATAAGTTATGCGTTATATCCAAAAGTATATGAAGATTATCTAACTCATCTTCAGGAGTACAACGACCTTTCTAAACTTGAAAGTGATGTATTCTTCTACGGACTAAACAAAAACGAAGAATGTGAAGTTGAGATAGAAGAAGGTAAGGTTCTTACAATAAGACTTACTGATATAGGAGATGTAAAAGAAGATGGATACAGAACTGTTGATTTCGAACTTAACGGAATGATGAGAGCTGTTGAAATCAAGGACAACAACTATTCAGGAGCTGTAAACCATGTAGAAAAAGCCGACATGGGAGATCCAATGCAGATAGGTGCAAGTATACCTGGTAAAGTTGTTAAACTTCTTGTATCAGAAGGAGATACAGTAACTAAGAACCAGCCACTTATAGTAATAGAAGCTATGAAGATGGAAACAAATATAGTTGCAAAAGCAGATGGAGAGATAAAATCTATAAAAGTATCTGAAGGAGATATGGTTGTAGATAAACAGCTTCTAATGATATTAAAATAATGTATTCTGAGGGCATACTGAAAAGTATGCCCTTTTTAAAAAAGATTCTTCTAAAAATAATATCGAACAGTATGTATTGTTATAAAATTGTATATGTGATATAATAATTCCATAATATAAAAGGGGTGAATGTATAGAAATGAACAATTAATCTTATTCAATACAAGTGATTTAACAAATAAAACATCAAAATAGATGTTTTGTTAATAGAGCTTAAATTACTGCATAAAGTTGAGAATAAGATTGTAAATTTTAAATACATCACATAATATAAAAATAGTTTTTTGCTGTTTTTGTTTAATTTGAATAATTATGTCTGTAACAACTTTCTTATTTTTATGCGGTAATAAATGCTGAAAATGAGAAAGTTTTTTTATTTGAGGAGATGATTATTATGGCACAAATTAAAATAAATAATTTAACATTTCAATATGATTCATATGGAGAAGATGTATTCAAAAATGTATCAATTGTTTTAGATACAAATTGGAAATTGGGATTGGTTGGAAGAAATGGAAGAGGTAAGACAACTCTTTTGAAATTACTTATGGGAGAATATAAGTACAGTGGACAAATAAATAGCTCAGTAGAATTTGATTATTTTCCTATGGAAGTTAAAAATAAAAAAGAATTAGCAATTAATGTTATGAGAGAAGTTATTGCTCCGTTTGATAAATGGGAGAGTGAAATGGAATTCTATTCAAAGGACACTAAATATATAAAAGAATATGGAGATGTATTTGATAAATATATAAGTCATGATGGATATATTATCAATGAACTTATAGAAAAAGAAATATGTAAAATAGGATTGAAAGTTGATATATTAGATAGAATATTTGATACACTTAGTCAGGGAGAACAGAATAAATTATTGTTGGCTGCATTATTTCTAAGAAAGAATAAATTTATTTTGATAGATGAACCTACAAACCATTTGGATACAGATGGGAGAAAGTGTGTTTCTGAATACTTAAACAAGAAAAAAGGATTTATACTTGTGTCCCATGATAGAAATTTTATAGATGAGATAGTTGACCATATTATGTCGATAAATAAGAGTAATATTGATATACAAAAAGGAAATTATTCAACATGGTATCTGAATAATGAAAGAAGAGATAATTTTGAGAAAGCTGAGAATGAAAAATTATTAAAAGAAATAGATAGATTAAAAATAGCATCGAATCAGAAATCAAAATGGTCAAATGCAGCGGAATCAAGTAAGTTTGGATCTGGCCCTGTAGATAGGGGATATATTGGACATAAAGCTGCGAAAATGATGAAAAGATCAAAATCTCTTGAAAAACGACAGAATAAGGCTATAGAAGAGAAAAGAAAGCTATTAAAAAATATAGAAACAGTGGAAAATCTTTCAATACACAATATGAAGCACGAGAAAAATATATTTATAAGTACCACGGGATTACAGATAAAATACGATAATAAAATATTGAATAAACCAATAGATTTTGAACTTAAATCAGGTGAACGTATATGGCTAAAAGGAAAAAATGGAAGTGGGAAATCCAGTATAATAAAACTTATTATTGGGGAAAAAATAGACTATCTTGGAAATATAAATGTATCAGGTAAAATATCATATGTTTCACAATCAACAGACTATCTAAAAGGAAAGATAGAAGATTTCGTAAAAGATAAAGATGTGGATATACAACATTTAAAAAGTAGTTTGATACAATTGGGATTCAAAAGAGAACAGTTCGAAAAAAATATAGGTGAATGGAGTGAAGGGCAGAAAAAGAAACTATTAATTGCCACTAGTTTATGTGAAGATGCTGAGATTTACATATGGGATGAGCCGTTAAATTTTGTAGATATAATATCCCGTATACAAATAGAAAATATGATTATCGATAATAATATTACTATGATTTTTGTAGAGCATGATGAGTATTTTGGTCAGAATATATGTACAAAAGTTGTAGAAGTTATGCCAAAATAGAATTTTTTTATCTATCAAATAATAATATATAAATAATTTGTCGGAACAATACTTGACTGAATCAATTAAATATAATATACTTGACTAAATCAATTAAAAATAAGGAGAGATAATAATGAAATATTCAATAATATATTCATCACATACAGGAAACACAAAACTACTTGCAGAAAGTATACAGAGTCTACTTGGAGAAAACTGTATATACTTTGGTGAACCGGATGAAAAAGCACTTGAAGCAGATGTAATATTTGTAGGGTTCTGGACAGACAAAGGAAACTGCAGCGATAATCTTGCGATATTTATGAAGAAAATAGAAAATAAGAAAATATTTATATTCGGAACAGCTGGTTTCGGTGGAGCACAGTCTTATTTTGATAGAATACTATCAAATGTCGAGTCAAATCTTAAGTCATCAAATAATATAATCGGAAGATTTATGTGTCAGGGAAAAATGGGTATTGCAGTAAGAAAAAGATATGAAAGTATGCTTGAGAAAAATCCAAATGACGAGGGAGCAAAGAAAAGTATAGAAAACTTTGATATGGCATCAGTCCATCCTGATGTAAATGATATTTCAGAGCTTAAAAAAGCAGTTGAAGCTGTATTATAAATAATTAAGAAATGAAAAAAGTATTGTATAAAATTTCGATTATATATTTTAGGATAATGTCAGAAATTTTAAACAAATAAAAAAAGGAAAACGTATTTTTGTGTAGAAATATATAAAAGTAAAGTCATTTGACAGACAATAAGCAACAAATTATTACACAAAAGGCGGGTGCTCGTATGAAAGTATATGATAGCAATATGTTAAGAAATGTAGCGATATTAGGACATAGTGGATGTGGTAAGACTAATCTTATCGAAACAATATCTCACGTTGCCAATACAAAGAAAATTCCTAAACTTACTGATAAAGTAAATATGACTTACAGTATGGGACTTATACCTATAGAATACGAAGGATACAAATTCAACCTGCTGGATACTCCAGGGTATACTGATTTCAGCGGTGATGTTATTTCAGCTTTAAAAGCAAGTGATGTCGCTGTAATAGTTATAGATGCAACAGATCCTCTACAGGTAGGAACTGAGAAAGCTCTTGAACTTACTGAAGGTATTCCTAAAATCATGTTTATAAATAAAATAGACAATGAAAAAGCGAGATATAAAGATGTAATAGAAATGCTTGATGGAAAATTTGCTCATAAGATAATAGCTATGATAAGCCCTGTTTACAGAGACGGTAAATTTATAAAACTTCACAACGTATTTGAAAATGTGGACGATTTAGAGGGTGAATTTAAAGAGCAGGCTTTAAAAATGAAAGAAGCTCTTATGGAACTTATAGCTGAAACAGATGACGAAACACTTGAAAAATATTTCAGCGGTGAAGAACTTACAAAAGAGGAAATACAGAGAGGTATAATAATCGGTGTTCAGAGAGGGGATATAATACCTGTAATATCTGGTTCTACGATAAACAACGTAGGTACAAAAGAAATAATAGAGACTATATCTAGCTATATAGATCCTAAATATCAGGATGTAAAATCTCCATTCAAGGCACAGGTATTCAAGACAGTTGTAGACCCATTTGTAGGAAAAATGTCTTATATAAAAGTTCTTCAGGGAGAAATTAAAAAAGATTCAGAAGTATACAATCTTAACAGAGACACAAAAGAAAAAATAGCCAATATATATACATTAAACGGAAGTGAACTTGTTGAACTTGAAAGAGCGGAAGCCGGAGATGTTATACTTGTTACAAAAGTTCCTTCTCTAAAAACAGGAGACACTATATCTAAGGATAAAAATGAAATCCCAGAAGATGAGATAGAATTCCCTAAACCACAGATATACTATGCTGTTTCTCCTAAAAATAAAAATGACGAGGAAAAAGTCGGAACAATACTATCTAAACTTGTTGAAGAAGATCCAACTCTTCACTTCTACAGAAATACAGAAACTAAACAGGCTCTTCTTGGAGGACAGGGAGAACTTCATCTTAAGACAGTAATAAACAAAATGAAGGATAAATTCGGTACTGAAGTAAATCTTGACGACCTTAAAGTTGCATACAGAGAGACTATAAAAGGTAAATCTGATGTACAGGGTAAACATAAGAAACAGTCTGGTGGACATGGTCAGTATGGAGATGTAAAAATAAGATTTGAAAGAAGCAGCGAGCCATTTGAGTTTGATGAGGAAATATTCGGTGGATCTGTACCTAAACAGTACATACCTGCAGTTGAAAAAGGACTAAAAGAAAGTATGGCAAAAGGAATACTTGCAGGATATCCTGTTACTCAGATAAAGGCTACTCTTTATGATGGATCATATCACGATGTAGACTCTTCAGAAATGGCATTCAAGATGGCAGCTTCAATAGCATTCAAAAAAGGTATGGAAGAAGCAAATCCAGTACTTCTTGAACCAATAATGAAACTTACTATAACAATTCCAGATGAATATATGGGAGATGTTATGGGAGATATAAACAAGAGAAGAGGAAAAATACTTGGTATGGAACCTACTGACAATGGAAAACAGGTTCTTACTGCAGAAGCTCCTCAGGCGGAAACATTCAAGTATGCTATAGACCTTAGAGCCATGACTCAGGGTAGAGGATATTTTGAAATGGAACTTGTAAGATACAGTGAAGTACCAGCTCAGATAGCAGAAAAAATAATAGCAGCAGCTAATAAATAACAGGAAGTATTCGGTGTTGCCGTGTATGTGCTTTAATCATGTATACGGCAACACCTTTTTTGTTTGGTTATATATCTGAGATTACTACAAACTGTAATATATGCAAAATATCAATATACTTCAACTGTAAATAAATTTAACTAATTTGTCACTTTTCATATGTTATAATATATTATGAGAAAGAATGTAAACAGAGGGGTTGTTGATGGCAAAGATAAAAACTAAATACGTATGTCAGTCATGTGGATATGAAAATCCAAAATGGCTTGGAAAGTGTCCTGAATGTATGAAATGGAATACATTTGTAGAGGAAATAGAGGATGCTTCATCGAAAAAAGCAAATAGAGAAACTTTTATTATAGATAAATCTTCAAAAAAACCGGTGAGTATAAAATCTATAACTGTACAGAATGAAGAAAGATTTTCTACCGGTATAAATGAATTAAACAGAGTGCTTGGGGGAGGAATTGTAAGAGGATCGCTAGTACTTGTGGGAGGAGACCCCGGAATAGGAAAATCTACACTTTTACTTCAGGTATCTGAGAGTGTTGCACAGACAGGGAAAAAAGTATTATATATATCCGGTGAGGAATCGGAATCTCAGATAAAAATGAGAGCGGAAAGACTTGGAGCAGGTTCGGATAATCTGTATATATTTGCAGAAAACAACCTGAATCTTATAGAGGCACATCTTGAAAGTTTTACACCGGATCTTATAATTCTCGATTCAATTCAGACTGTATTTACTCCGGATATAGCATCTGCACCGGGAACAGTAAGTCAGATAAAGGAAGGAACTTCGAGATTTATGAAAATCTCAAAAAAAATGGGAATATCTACGTTTATAGTGGGACATGTTACGAAAGAGGGGTCACTTGCAGGCCCAAAACTTCTGGAACACATGGTGGATACTGTTCTTTATTTTGAAGGGGAAAGATACAACACATATAGACTTATAAGGGCGGTAAAAAACAGATTCGGTTCGACAAATGAACTTGGTGTATTTGAAATGAGAGATAAAGGATTATTTGAACTTGAAAATCCTTCAAAGGTACTTATAGCAGAAAAACCAAAGGATGTTGCAGGCTCTGTAATAGTATCTACTGTAGAGGGAACAAGACCGATGCTTCTTGAACTTCAGGCACTTGTATCTCCTACAAGCTTTGGTATACCGAGAAGAACTGCAACTGGAATTGATTTTAACAGAGTGAATATACTTCTTGCTGTACTTGAAAAAAGAGTCGGAATGCAGATTCAGAATCAGGACGTATATATAAATATCGTCGGGGGAATAAAAATAAATGAGCCCTCAATGGACCTTGGAGTAATACTTTCTGTAGCATCGGGATTCAGAAATATACCGATAAAAGAAGATGTCGCTGTTACAGGAGAAGTAGGACTTACAGGAGAAGTAAGGGGAGTAAGCTTTATAGACAAAAGAATAGCTGAATGCAAAAAACTTGGATTCAGAAAAATAATAATACCAAAAACAAACTATGATGCAGTAAAAGATACAAAAGGAATTGAAATATGGCCTGTTGAAAATGTAAGACAGGCGATAAATGTTGTACTGAAAGGAGAATAGAAGTTATGGAAAAGATAGCTGAAAACAGAAACATGAGAAAAGATGTTCTAAAAATGATTTCTCCTGGAACAGCATTGAGACAGGGACTTGACAATGTTCTTAAGGCTAAGACAGGGGGACTTATAGTAATTGCAGATGATGAAAGTGTTATGGAACTTGTTGATGGCGGATTTGCTATACATGTGGAATATACACCTTCATATCTTTATGAACTTGCAAAAATGGATGGAGCCATAGTGCTTAATTCTGAAATAGATGAAATATTATATGCAAATACACAGCTTATACCAGATTATTCAATAAAAACATCTGAGACAGGTACAAGACACAGAACGGCTGAGAGGGTTGCAAAACAGACAAAATCGACTGTAATAGCAATATCTCAAAGAAGAAATGTAATATCTGTATATAAGGGCGATCAGAAATATGTAGTTGAGGATATATCAAAAATATTTACAAAGGCAAATCAGGCACTTCAGACACTTGAAAAGTATAAATCTGTACTTGATCAGGCGGTATCAAATCTGAATGCACTTGAATTCAATGGATTTGTTACTATATACGATGTTGCACTTGTAATACAGAAGATAGAAATGGTAATGAGGGTTACGGATATAATAGAAAATTACCTTCTTGAACTTGGAAATGAAGGAACACTTGTAAGAATGCAGCTTGAAGAGTTAATGGGAAGTACAAGAGATGATCGGAATCTAGTGTTTATGGACTATGAAAGCGATGTTAATGCAAAAGAATTCAGAAAGAAACTTTCTTCTATGAATGAGGATGATCTTTTAGACCTTACTAATATAGCAAGAATACTTGGATACAGTGGTTTTTCAGAAAATATGGATATGCCTATAAAGACAAAGGGATACAGAGTTCTTAATAAGATTCACAGACTTCCATCGAATATCATAGAAAACCTTGTGAATTATTTTGATAACTTCCAGGATATACTGAAAGCTAGTATAGAGGAGCTTGATGAAGTCGAGGGAATAGGAGAAATAAGAGCTACATACATAAAAAACGGTCTAATAAAAATGAAACAGCTTGCCCTTCTTGACAGACATATATAGATAAGGCAGAAATGTAACAAAACAGCGATAAAAGGTTACAATTGCGGTAAAATTGAATGAAGTTGGGCAATTTACTTGAAGAAACCGTATCGCTGTTCTATAATAATAAAATATAATGAGGGGGTGAAAGCTTGATAAATAAAATAATAAGAATACTTATAGGAGCTTTTGGTATAGTAGTTGGATCAACTGCATATACATCGATAACAGATAATCTGAAAATACTTACTTATGGAAATAAAACATACGAAGTTGCAGCAGCACTAGCAGTAGGAATAATAGTTGGAATAATATTTTATGCAATAGAACCATGGATTATTAAAAAAATAAAAATGCTTGCAAAAGCAGTAGACAAGGAACTTTCAAAATATCCTCAGATGGATATACTTTTAGGATCAATAGGTCTTATAGCAGGATTTGTTATAGCATATCTTCTTAGTGGACTTCTAAATACAATCCCTGTAATAGGAAGAGTAATATCACTTCTTGCATACCTGATAATGGGATATATAGGAATAAAAATTGCACTTAAAAGTAAAACGGACCTTGCAAGAGTAAATAAAAGAATAATTGGAGCAATAATAAAAGAAAAAGAGGAAAAAGAGTCTGTCAAAGAAGAAATAAATGAAGAGGAAGTATGTTCAAAATACGGAATTCCCCCAAAAGTTTTAGATACAAGTGTAATAATAGACGGTAGAATAGCAGATATATGCCAGACCGGGTTTATTGAAGGAAAAATAATAATTCCTCAGTTTGTACTTGATGAACTTAGACATATAGCTGATTCAGCGGATGACCTGAAAAGAGTCAGAGGTAGAAGAGGGCTTGATATACTGAATACTATACAGAAGGAACTGAATATAGATGTAGAAGTAAGTAGTCAGGATTTTCCTGAAATAGCAGAGGTAGACATGAAACTTCTGAAAATGGCACAGACAGTAGGCGGAAAAGTTGTCACAAACGACTTTAACCTTAACAAAGTAGCGCAGGTTCAGGGTGTAGAAGTTTTAAATATAAATGAACTTGCAAATGCTGTAAAACCAGTAGCAATTCCTGGCGAAGATATGGTAGTACAGATTGTAAAAGAAGGAAAAGAAGCTCAGCAGGGTATAGCTTATCTTGACGACGGTACAATGATAGTTGTAGATGGAGGAAAGAAACTTATGGGACAGACTATAAAAGTACTTGTAACATCTGTTTTACAGACTCCTGCAGGAAGAATGATATTTGCAAAACCAAAAAATTAATGTAAAATAATAATGAATAGGCAACAATAAGAATCGATAGTGATTCTTTTAGAGAAAATATATTCAAGAAAGGAAATAATGAAATGAACAACAATGAATTAAAAGCTATTGCAAATGAAGTAAGAAAAAGCATTATCAGATCAGTATCAGAAGCAAAATCTGGTCATCCAGGAGGATCTTTATCAGCAGCAGATATACTAACTGTATTATACTTTGATGCTATGAATATAGATCCTGCAAATCCAAAATGGGAAGATAGAGACAGATTTGTAATGTCTAAAGGACATGGTGCTCCTGCATTATATGCTGTTCTTGCTGAAAGAGGATACTTCCCAAAAGAAGAGCTTCTTTCTCTTAGAAAATTCGGTTCTATGCTTCAGGGACATCCTGATATGAAAAAAACTCCAGGTGTAGATATGTCTACTGGTTCTTTAGGTCAGGGATTATCAGCTGTAAACGGTATGGCACTTGCAGCTAAACTTGATGGAAAAGACTACAACATATATACACTTCTAGGAGACGGTGAAGTTCAGGAAGGTATGATATGGGAGGCTGCAATGAGTGCTGCTCACTACAACCTTGACAACGTTATAGCTTTCCTTGATCACAACGGTCTTCAGATAGACGGTTCAAACGATGAAGTTATGAGCCTTGGAAAAATAGCTAAAAAATTCGATGCTTTCGGATGGAATGTAATATCAGTTGATGGACATGACTTCGATCAGCTTAAAAAAGCTATAGAAATGGCAAAAGAAGAAGAAGGTAGACCTTCTATAGTTATATGTGAAACTGTAAAAGGTAAAGGTGTATCATTTATGGAAAATCAGGCTGGATGGCATGGAAAAGCTCCAAATGCTGAGCAGACTGAAACAGCATTAAAAGACTTAGAAGGAGGAGTTCAGTAATTATGGAATTAATAGCAACTAGAGAGGCTTATGGAAAAACACTTGTAGAATTAGTTGAAAACAAGGACGTTGTAGTATTAGATGCAGACCTTGCAGGTGCTACAAAAACTGATATGTTCAAAAAAGCTTGCCCAGAGAGATTCTTTGATATGGGTATAGCTGAGGGAGATATGATGGGTACAGCAGCAGGACTTGCAGCTTCAGGTAAAATACCTTTTGCAAGTACATTTGCTATATTTGCTGCAGGTAGAGGATTCGAACAGATAAGAAACTCTATATGCTATCCAAAATTAAACGTAAAAGTTGCTGCAACTCATGCAGGTGTAACAGTTGGAGAAGACGGTGGAAGTCACCAGGCTATAGAAGATATATCTCTAATGAGAAGTATACCAGGTATGGTAGTATTAAACCCTGCAGATGCTGTAGAGGCTAGAGCTATGGTACTTGCTGCTGCTGAGTACAACGGACCAATGTATTTAAGATTCGGTAGAGCAGCTGCTCCAGTTATACACGATGATTCTTACAAATTCGAACTTGGAAAAGGTGAAGTTCTTAAAGAAGGTAAAGATGTATCTATAATAGCAACAGGAATAATGGTTGCAAAAGCTTTAGAGGCTGCTGAAGTTCTAAAAGCTGATGGAATAGATGCAGAAGTTATAAACATAGGAACAATAAAACCTCTTGACAACGAGCTTGTTGTAGCATCAGCTAAGAAAACAGGAAAAGTTGTTACAGCTGAAGAGCACAGCATAATAGGTGGACTTGGTTCTGCTGTATGTGAAGTTCTTTCAGAAGAGTGCCCTGTTAAAGTTACTAGAATAGGTGTTAAGGATCAGTTCGGACAGTCAGGAACTCCAGACGCTTTATTAAAACACTACGGATTAACTGTAGAAGATATAGTTAAAGCTTGTAAATAATAGATAGAATATATTTTCTCTATGGGGAGCATATGCGGATTTAATCTGCTGTGCTCTCTTTTATTTTGTGCAGGGATGCTATTTACAATATATGATATGTTTTCTATACTAAAAATAAAGTGAAATATGATAATATATATGAGTTTAGTTATAGATATAAAAGGATTAAAAAAACTATATGATTATCACAACAATAATAGAATAATTTATAAAACAAAGGAATAAGAAATATGATAAATATAGCAGTGTGTGAAGATGAAATATTTCAACTTAATGATCTATCAGACAAATTACTCAAAATTTCAAATGAGTTAGGTATAGAATTTAATATATATAAATATAGTTCTGCAAAAGAACTTTTAGAAAATTATCCTGAAAATATAGATATATTATATTTGGATATACAAATGGACAATATGAATGGAATGGAAGCAGCAAGGATTATAAGAAAATATAACAAAAGAACAGAGATAATATTTACAACAGCAGTAGATGATTATATAAGGGAAGGATACGAAGTTAGAGCATATAGATATTTATCAAAACCAATAGAATATAATACACTTAAGAAAAGTACATCGGATTGTATAAATGAAATTGCAAATAAATTTGAAACGATAGATATCAGCTATGCTGGAGAAACTATAATTATAAATAAAGAAAGCATATTGTATGTGGAAGTTATGGGAAAGGAAACAACGATTTATACTGATGAGGAAGTATTTTCTTTTAGAATATCTATGAAAAATATAGAAGAGAAATTGAATGGAAAAGAATTTTTTAAATGTAATAAGAGTTATATAGTAAATTTAAAAAAAGTAAAGCGAATAGACTATAAAGAGAGAACAGCTCTTGTAGGAAATCATAAAATACCGATAAGTAGAAATAGTATTAAGTTGTTTAAGATAAGATTATTAGATGTATTGGGAGATATGATTTAAGTGAAAGCTATGAATTTATAGCTATGAAATATATTTTAACCACGGTATTTATACAATTTATACCGTTAAATATACAGTTTATTCCAATAAAAGAAATATAACAAAATTGTCTGATATACTCAAATAAACCGATTGTTGGAGGTGTTTATATGTATATCAGATATTTTTTTTATAATAGAAAAAGAAATATATCAATGTCTATAGGAATAGCAGTATCTGTTGTATTATTATTAGTCGTGTACTCTGTAAATAATGTTCTCCAAAATAACTATATAAATAATTTTAAAAGCAGAGAAGGAGACTATAATCTTTATATAGATAACCTAAAAAATACTAAAGAGATAATAAATCTTGAGGGGATAATGAATATTGGTACCGAAGAATTTATCGGTGGTGTTGAAAATAACGCTGGATTATATCAGCAGTTTAGTGGTATAGAAAAAGATTATTTAAAAGTATACAATATGGAAATTATATCTGGAAGAATGCCTGAAAATGATAATGAAATAGTTGTAGAAAGATGGGTAGCCCAGAATATGGGAATACAACAGGATGAAGAGGTATCTTTAAAGTTCACAGACAGTATGGATGCAAATAGAGCGTATAATAGAAAATTCAAAGTAGCAGGTATACTAAGCGATAGCAAATATTATAAACGGACAGGATATATGCATGTATATACAAAATTTCAAGGAAATAATCTTTACAAAACAAGAACTTATATATCAGTAAATGATGAAGTGAATATACCTTCGTTGAAAAATGAAATATCAAAGTTAACTGATATACCCCAAAAGGATATAAAAGAAAATAAAATTTTAAATGATTTAATTAAAGAAGAAAATAAATTTACATCAAAAGAAGTGGTAATGTGTATATCTATATTGATGATGAATATACGGTTTATAAATGGAGTTTATAGTATATCAATAGTAAAGAGAAAAAAAGAATTCGGTATAATGAGAACTATTGGAATAGACAACAAAAATCTTTTTAAAATGATTTTTATGGAACTATGTATAGTTGGAGTTGTAGGTATAATTATGGGATTGATACTCACATTTTTCATAATGAATATACTTAAGTCCGATACAGAGTTATTATATAAAATATTCGGAATAGAGAAGTATATGATATCGGATTTTGAAAATATAAATATAAATTATAAGTGGATTGTATATACATTAATTCCAATTGTGTCGGCATTATTTGTTGCAGTAATACAGTATAGAGATATAAAGAGAAAATCTCCTATAGAATTAGTGATAAACGAGGATAACAGTGAAAAATCATTAAAAACTAAGTTTAAAGAAAAGAATATGGATAATATACTCAGCAAAATTTCATACAATAGAATGATTATGAACAAGAAAAAAACGATGTTAATATTATTTATATTGAGTATAGGAGCAATTCTTTTTACTTCAATAAATTATAGAAATGATATGATGATGTATCATAATAATAGGTTATTTTCAGATCCATCTAATGGTGATAATTTTGATATAAATATGAATACAATGAATTTTAATAAAAAGGGAATTGATGAAAAATCTCTAAATTATATAAGTAATATAAAAAATAACGACGGAAGTAGTGCCATAAATGAAATAATAGCATCATCTCAGAAACTTGGTAGAATAAAAATAAGTGGAGATTATAAAAAGTATGATAAATATCTAATCGAAAGAGATAAACACTATAAAATATCATATAATGGTATTTTAGTAGATAATAAAAATGAAAAATATATAAAAGCATCTGTATTCACGTATAATGATGAGACAATGAAAAAAGTATATGGGATAGACAATAATAAAGATGAGGCTATAATGTATTTGCCCGAAGAATTTAAAAAAGATAATATATTTGTTGGAAATGATAATAAGGCAGAGTTTGTATCGTCAAAAGAAAAAGAATACAAAAAAGAATTTATATATGGATATAAGAACTATGATGAGGAAATGTACAAAATAAATGATATACAGATAAAAAATACAACATCGGAGTATTTATATTCCGGTCCATATTATACATCTGATGATGACTTACCTCAGATTATAGTAAGTAACTCTTTATATGAAAAAATGTTCGGAGAGATTATTTATGACAATATAAATATACTGGTAAATGAAGGTGTGGACTCTGAATTCGTGAGTAACAGTATTATAAAATATATAAAAGGATTGCCTATAGTAGTATCTGATATAGCAGAAACAAGAAAAGAAAATGAAATTATTGATCAGAAAACAAAGTTATTTTTTAATTTTGTAGTACGGGTTATATATGTACTAACAATAATAAACTCTGTAAATATGATTTCAGACATTCTAATTTCCAGAAAAGATGAGTTTAAAAAGCTGAGCATACTTGGGGCATCTAAAAATCAGTTGAGGACAATGGTATTAAAAGAGACAATAATATATTCTGTGATATCATTCGGGATAGCCTTTATTATATCGATATTGTTTGAGGTTTTATATTACATATCGCATATGAATAAAGGATGGCTTTTCCCGGATTTTTACATAGAATATAAATCAATTATATTTTTAGGAGTTGTGAATTTTATAGTTATTCTAATAACAGCAAAAGCTTCTACGAATTATCTAAGAAAATAAATCGCTCTGTTAGGAGGAAGGAGATATTGTATGGGTGGTATATTTTATAATTTAATGTGGATATTTATAAACTTTATAAATATATTCATATTTGTAATAGCATTTGACTTTATCTCCAATTATAATTCAGATAAATATGAAAGATACGATATCAAAAGAGTTATAAGGTTATTTGTACTTGGAGTGCTGATTTTTTTATTCCTTCATAAAAATTACTATATTATTTCGATTATCATAGGGGTGATATATGCAAAAAGATTTTACTCTTTAAATATAAAAATTTCTGTATTATTATCAACGTTATATTGGGGCTTAGGATATTATTTACTGGATAAGATAAATAGCAGGATAATAACAATATTGAATATAACGGATAATAGATTGTCGGGATCCAATATAATAATAACAAAGAATATGATAGATCCTAATATATATGTGGTGTATTTTGAAGAATTTATATTCAATATTATAGTGCTTATAGTAATATGCCTGATAACTATGTATATTAAAAAATGTAAGGATATAGATAAAGCTATTTTAAAAATGATATTTGTACCTGTAGTGGGAAATATAGCAAGCATACTCGTTATATACAGATATATTGCGTTTGAAGGAATTACAGCACAGGAGATGTTTATAATAGCTGTCATTTCAATTTTTATGGTTACTTCAAATATTTATATTTTCTTTGCATTAATCAATATGATTGAAGGATATAGAGTCAGGTACACCAATAAAATTATGAATGATATTCTAAAAAAAGAATATGAACACTATATGGACTTGAACTCAGAACGTGAAAAAGTAAAATCTATTCGCCATGATATAAAAAATCATCTGATAAGTATAAGAGGTATGGCTGATAACAAAGAACTGAATTCTATAAAAAATTATATTGATAACCTATATGAAGATTTAGATTCGTCAAAAGTAATGTGCGACACAGGAAACATAGTTTTAAATTATATAATACGGAATAAATCTGTTGCATGTATCAGAAAAAATATAAAGCTGGATGTATCTATAAAAGCTGAATCATTGAAATTCATAAAAGATACAGATATGTGTATGATATTTTCAAACTTATTTGATAATGCAATAGAAGCATGTGAGAAAATAGATATTAAAGAGACTAGATTTATAAATTTAAAAGGACAAAGAATAAATGATATGTATGTTATTGTAATGAGTAATTCTATGAATAATGAACTTATAAATCTTGAAACTTATAAAAAGAAAAATGAAATACATGGATATGGACTCAGAAATATAAAAGATGCTGTAGACAAAAATAATGGAGAATTGAATATAGAAATATCTGATAAAGTGTTTACTGTAAAAATTATGTTTATAATATAGCTTTAACTGATACATAAATCTTTGATTTTAAACCTATCTATATAGTAATATTGTATATAGATAGGTTTTATATTATAAAGAGAGGTGATAAATATGAACAGTGCCATAATAGTTGCAGCTGGAAGTGGAAAGAGAATGAAAGCAAATATAAACAAACAGTTTCTATGTATAAACAAAAAAGAAGTGCTGGCACATGCGATAGAGAAATTCTACAGATGTGATGAGATAGATGAGATAATAGTCTGTATAAGAAAAGACGAAGAGAATATGTTCAGAGAACTTATAGCAGAAAAATACGGATATGAAAATATAAAAATAGCATATGGTGGAGCTGAAAGACAGGATACAATAAAAAACGGACTTGAAAAACTAGACGAAAATTCTGAAATAGTACTTATACATGACGGAGCAAGACCATTTATTACCGAGGAAATAATAAAGGATGCGATAGAAAAGACAAAGGAATATGGAGCGACAGTTGTAGGAGTTCCAGTAAAAGATACAATAAAAATCGTAAAAGACGGGGTAATAGAGGATACTCCTGACAGAAGTATAGTATGGGCAGCTCAGACACCTCAGTCGTTCAAAAGAGATATAGTTGAAAAAGCATATAAAAAAGCATATGAAGATGGATTTTATGGGACTGATGATGCGATGCTTGCAGAAAAGGTAGGATACAGGGTACATATGGTTATGGGATCATATGATAATATAAAGATAACAAGTCCTGAGGATCTTGGATTTGCTGAAAGTATAGAAAAAAGAATCAGATAGTTTATATATAAATAATCTGATATAATTATTCTATGAAGTCGTAAAGGGTGGCGTGTGATTTACCTTTCATGAAAGGAGGAAAACTCTTTGATAGAAAGGGATGATCACTATGGAACAGTTTTTTAGAGATATAGTTGTTGGTGTTATCACTGGAGTAATCCTTATGATAATATCGACAATGTATAAGACAGTAAAAAACCACCTATCAACGGCCATTGATAAGTGGTTTAGAAAATAATAATATTTTTTAAATTGCATCATACGCCGTCTGATACGGCTTCTATTTATATTATATCATATATGAGGATTTAAGACATTATATTTAAAAAATATATTCAAAGGAGAGAGTGTATGAGAGTAGGAATGGGATATGATGTACATAGACTTGTTGAAGGTAGAAAACTTATAATAGGTGGAGTTGAAATAGAACATGAAAAAGGACTTCTGGGACATTCTGATGCAGATGTTCTTACGCATGCTGTAATGGACTCTATACTTGGAGCAATGGCTCTTGGAGATATCGGTAAGCACTTCCCTGACACAGACGAGAGATTCAAGGGAGCAGACAGTATAGAACTTATGAGACATGTAAAAAAATTAATGGACGAAAATGGATACAAAATAGGAAACATAGACTGCACGATAATAGCTCAGGCTCCGAAGATGGCTCCACATATTCCAAAGATGAGGAAGATATTTGCAGATGCCCTTGATACAGAAATAAGCAATATAAATGTAAAAGCCACTACAGAAGAAAAACTTGGATTTACAGGTTCAGGTGAGGGAATTTCTGCACAGAGCATATGTTTGTTATTGACAAAATAGAGACAATAAGATATCATTTAGAGTATAAGTTGAAATAATCAGAAAACAGTGATGAGGACTAGTAAGTTGCGAAAATCTTACAGAGAGGAAGAATTGCTGAGATCTTCCAGATGGAAACAGCTGAACCTGACCTTTTAGTTCAGAGTAAAAAACTCTGCGGGGAGGACCGTTATATCCTGAAAAGAGAGCTGTAAACACAGCTAACTAGAGTGGTACCGCGGAAACTGCACCTTTCGTCTCTATATTAAAGAGATGAAAGGTTTTTTTATTATCTATTATTATATTTATTTTAAGGAGAAATTATTATGGCTAAGAATGAAAAACAGTTTGTTGAAGAAATTACACCAATGGACGTCGATTTTGCTCAGTGGTATACAGATGTTGTAACAAAAACTGACCTTGTTGACTATGCCCCAGTAAAAGGATTCATGGTTATAAAACCATATGGATACGCATTATGGGAAAAAATACAGGCGTTCTTTGATGCAAAAATAAAAGCTACAGGACATAAAAACTGCTACTTCCCTCTATTAATACCAGAAAGCTTACTTACAAAAGAAGCTGAGCACGTTGAAGGATTTGCTCCAGAGGTTGCCTGGGTAACTCAGGGAGGAAACAAAACTTTAGAAGAAAGACTTTGTGTAAGACCTACTTCTGAGACAATAATATGTACAATGTACGCTAAATGGTTAAAATCATACAGAGAACTTCCATACCTATACAACCAGTGGTGTTCAGTTGTAAGATGGGAAAAAACAACTAGACCTTTCCTAAGAACTTCTGAATTCTTATGGCAGGAAGGACATACTCTACATGAAACATATGAAGAGGCAGAAAAGGAAACTCTAGATATACTTCAGATGTACAAAGAAGTATGCGAAGATCTTCTTGCAATGCCTGTTATAGATGGACAGAAATCAGAAAGTGAAAAATTCGCGGGTGGAGAAAGAACTTATACAATAGAGGCAATGATGCACGATGGTAAAGCTCTTCAGTCAGGAACAAGCCACTTCCTTGGACAGCACTTCACTAAAGCATTTGATATAACATTCTCAGACAGAGAAGGAAATCTTGCAAACCCATACCATACTTCTTGGGGTATATCAACTAGACTTATAGGTGGACTTATAATGACTCACTCTGACAACAGAGGTCTTGTACTTCCTCCAAGAATAGCTCCAACTCAGGTTGTTATAGTTCCAATAGCTGCAAACAAAGGTGGAGTTATGGAAAAAGTTGACGAGATATACGCTCAGTTAAAAGAAAGAGGAATATCAGTAGAGGTTGATGACAGACCAAACTACTCTCCAGGATACAAATTCAATGACTGGGAAATGAAAGGTGTTCCAGTAAGAATAGAAATAGGACCAAAAGATATAGAAAACAACCATGCTCTAGTATTCAGAAGAGATACTCTTGTTAAAGAGGCATACTCTTTAGAAGGATTAACAGATTCTATAGCAGACCTTCTTGAAAGAATGCACTACGATATGCTTGAAAAAGCAAGAGCTCACAGAGAATCTAGAACTTCTGTTGCAAAAGATATGACTGAATTCAAAAAAGCATTAGAAGAAAAACCAGGATTCATAAAAGCTATGTGGTGTGGATGCCCAGAATGTGAAGCTAAGATAAAAGCTGAAACAGCTGCAACTATAAGATGTATACCTTTCGAGCAGGAAGACCTTGGAACTAACAAGTGTGTATACTGCGGAAAAGAAGCAAAAGACATGGTTATAATAGCCAAAGCATATTAATACCGGCAGATAACCGGGTATAATACAGATAAGTCTGCCTTTATGGCAGACTTATTTATTTGTTGTAAATATAAAATAGAGAATTAAAATAATACTCCTTTAAAAAAGGAATAAAAACGTTTTCGACGAAAGCTTTATAAAGAGACATATTATCATAAAAATGACTCAAAACAGATTAAGGAGACGATCGATATGAGAATGTCAAAAATGTTTATACCAACCATGAGGGAAATTCCATCAGATGCAGAAATAACAAGTCATCAGTTAATGGTAAGATCAGGGATGATAAAAAGAACTGCAACAGGAATATATAATCAGCTTCCTCTTGGTATGAGAGTTCAAAATAGAATAGAAAGTATAATAAGAGAAGAACTTGAGAATGTAGACTATCAGGAAATGCTTTGTTCAGCTCTTATACCCTCAGAATTATGGCAGGAATCCGGAAGATGGACAAGAAGAGGAGCAGAGATGTTCAAACTTAAGGACAGAAGGGGAAGAGAATATTGTCTTGGACCAACTCATGAGGAGGTATTCACAGATATAGTGAGACAGGAAGTTAGTTCATATAAACAACTTCCAATAAGACTTTTCCAGATACAAAGTAAATATAGAGATGAAAGAAAGCCAAGGTTTGGTGTAATAAGAACAAAGTCATTTACAATGGTAGATGCATATAGTTTTGACCTTACAAAAGAAGAAATGGACAAATCATATAAAGAAATGAAGAAAGTGTTCAGTAGAATACTTGATAGATGTGGGCTTGAATATATAACAGTTGAAGCAGATTCAGGGATAGATGGCTCTCCTGCTTCTATAGAGTTTATGATTCAGTCTGAAATTGGAGCTGATGAAATCGCTATATGTACAGAATGTGACTATTCAGCAAATCTTGAAAGAGCACACTGCTTTGATAGACATTTTGAAAATGAAGAAATAAAGCCGATTGAAGAAGTATATACTCCTGATGCGGGAACAATAAAAGACCTTGAAGTATTCTTTGGAAAAGATGCATCAGGATTTGCGAAAACTCTTATATATGAAGCTGATGACAAAAGAATTGCGGTAATAGTAAGAGGAGATAGAGCTGTAAACGAAATAAAGGTCAAAAACTTCATAGGAGATGTGGAATCATTTACTCTTGCAACAGATGATACGGTAAGAGAAGTAACAGGAGCAGAGGT
The DNA here is from genome assembly GCF_006861675.1 of Peptacetobacter hominis. Lineage (GTDB taxonomy): Bacteria > Bacillota > Clostridia > Peptostreptococcales > Peptostreptococcaceae > Peptacetobacter > Peptacetobacter hominis. The sequence continues at coordinate 23,907 of NZ_SGJB01000012.1, forward strand.
TGGATTCGCAGGTCCTATTGGAATAAAGGCGGATAGAATACTTGTAGACAGCGAGGTCGCATCTGCTTCAAATATGATTGCCGGCGCAAATAAAACCGGATACCATATAAAAAATGTAAATTTCAAAAGAGACTTTGATGGAGAAGTTGGAGATTTTAAAACAGTTTCGAATGGAGATAGATGTCCTATATGTGGTGCTCCTATGAAAATAAGAAGAGGTATGGAGATTGCCCATATATTTGAGCCTGGATATAAATTTTCCGAGAAAATGAATGCAACATATAAAGCGGAAAATGGAAAAACAGAGTATATACACATGGGATGCTATGAAATAGGAACAGAAAGGCTTACAGCTGCACTTATAGAACAGAATAATGATGACAGTGGAATAGTATGGCCTATGAGCGTTGCTCCATTTAAAGTTGTTGTAGTTCCTGTAAATCTTAAAAATGAAGATGTAGTACATACAGCTGAAAACATATATATGAAATTAAAAGAAGTTATAGGAAATGATGTGCTTATAGATGATAGAACTGGAAGCGCTGGTGTTAAGTTCAAAGATTCAGATCTTATAGGAATTCCGATAAGAATAACAGTTGGAAGAGATCTTAGAGATGGTCTTGTAGAGATGAAACTTAGAGACAGTGACGAAAGAGAATTAATATCTGTAAGTAGTGTAGTGGAAGTAGTGAGAGATAAAATATCAGAACTTAGATAGAGTCGGTAATCTGTGAAAATCCGGATTGCTTGCTTCTATTAAACAAAGTGGCTGTTGCAATTATTTGCAGCAGCTGTTTTGATTATACGGAAATAGATACACATCGAAAGTTTATAACACCCTCTAATGGCAATTTATGTTATAATAAACTGTATAATAATGAGGTTTTCAGCATATTTGCTGAGTTAATTTAAATTTTAGGAGGAAAAAAATGAGCAATATAAGAGTAAGATTTGCACCAAGCCCTACTGGATTTGTGCATATAGGAAGTCTTAGAACTGCCCTATATAACTATCTTTTCGCTAAAAATCAGGGTGGAGAGTATATACTTAGAGTAGAGGATACAGACAGAACAAGACTTGTGGATGGAGCAATAGAAAACATGCTTAACGCCATGAAATGGGCTGGAGTAAACCATACAGAAGGTGTTATGCTTGATGAAAACGGAAATGTAACTCAGAAGGGTGAGTACGGTCCATATATACAGTCAGAAAGACTTGATATATATCAGAAATATATACAGGAACTTCTTGACAGCGGTAAGGCATACTACTGCTTCTGTACAAAAGAAAGACTTGATGAAGTAAGAGAAAAACAGAAAGAAGCTGGGGAAACTCCAAGATACGACGGACACTGTAGAGATCTTACAAAAGAGGAAATACAGGAAAAAATAGATGCAGGAATACCATATGTTATAAGACTTAGACTTCCTGAAGACTATACAATAAAATTCACAGACCTTGTAAGAGGTGATATGGAATTCAACACAAACGATCTTGATGATCAGGTGCTTATAAAAACTGATGGATTCCCTACATATCATTTTGCTGTTGTTGTAGACGACCATCTTATGAAAATAACTCACATAATAAGAGGTGAAGAGTGGGTATCTTCAACTCCTAAACACGTATATCTATACGAAGCATTTGGATGGGAGAAACCTGTATTCGTACACCTTCCAAACATACTTAATACAGAAAAGAAAAAATTAAGTAAGAGACATGGAGATGTTGCAGTAGAAGACTTCAAGAAAAAAGGATACCTTCCAGAAGGTCTTGTAAACTACGTTGCACTTGTAGGTTGGTCTCCAGAGGACAACCAGGAGATATTCTCTATGGAAGAGCTTGAAAAAGCATTCTCAATAGAGAGAGTATCAAAAAGCGGTGGAGTATTCGATACAGAAAAATTAAACTGGGTAAACCATCACTATATGAAAGAAGCAGACAATAGTCTTCTTGCAGAACTTGCTATGCCATTCCTTGTTGAAGCAGGATACATAAAAGAAGAAGAAAAAGAAGCTAAAATGCCTTTAGTTGAGAAAATAGTTGACGCTCTAAAAGAGAAGTTAAGCTATGTAAAAGAAATAACTGATCATGTTTCTATATTCTTCGGTGATGAAGTTGAAATAGAAACAGAGGAAGGAAGAGAATTCCTTAACCTTGAGCATATACCAACTCTATGCGATGCACTTATAGAAAAAATAGGTGCTGCGGAAAGTTTTGATGCAGACAGCAATGCTGCAATACTAAAATCTATACAGAAAGAGTACAAGATAAAAGGTAAGAATCTTTTCATGGGATCAAGAATACTTCTTACAGGACAGATGCACGGTCCGGATATTCCAAAAGTAATGGAAGTTCTTGGAAAAGAAACTTGTATAAAAAGACTAGAAAATATAAAAACAAATGTTCTTTAATTATATTAGAGCTACTGTAATTATACGGTAGCTCTTTTTTCATTTAAAGATGAAAAAGCAGTATTGGAATAATATATATCATACTGTAGAATAAAACCATGAGAAATATATTTATAATAAATCCGAAAGCGGGGAGAGGACTTGCCCCAAAATTGATAGAAGAAATAAACTCTATGAAAAATACACATAATATAGAGATATATACGACAAAAAACGTACTGGATGCAAAATATTATACAGAAAAAGTATGCAGGGAAAGCACCGAAAAACTCAGAATATACGCGTGTGGAGGGGACGGAACATTAAATGAGGTTGTAAATGGTGCATACGGATATCACAATGTTGAAATAGGATGTATACCTATGGGAAGTGGAAATGACTTTATAAGAAATTTTGGAGAAGCGAATATTTTCAGAGATATAAAGTCTCAGCTTGATGGAGAAAGTATAGACTGCGACCTTATAAAATATACATCAGATAAAAATAATGGATATTTTGTCAATATGTGTAACATAGGGTTTGACAGCAATGTAGTAGAAGCGACTGCATATATGAAGAGAATTCCTTTTGTGCATGGAAGTTTTGCATATATGCTAGGGATAATATCGACCCTTATAAAGAAAAAGGGAGCTAATCTTTCTATAGTAACAGACAGAACCAATGATGTATATGAGGGGAAACTTCTTATGGCAACCGTTGCAAATGGAATGTATTGTGGTGGAGGAATTAAAGGAGTTCCGAGAGCTCTGGTTGACGACGGATTAATAGATCTCAGTATAATTAAAACCTGTTCAAGAATGAGATTTATAAAGTTGTTTTCAAGCTATAAAAAAGGAGTTCATCTGGAGCTTGATGAAGCAAAGGATCTTATCATATATAGAAAGGAAAAACATATAAGTATAAAATCCGAAAAAAGTGATTTAACTGTGTGTTTTGATGGAGAACTTGAAAAAATCCGAGAAATTGAATTTGATATAATAAAAAATGCAATGAAATTTATAATTCCAAAATAATCAGTCATAAAAGTGTTAGAAAGTATCAATAAATGGCTATAATAAGATTAATATACATGTTATATCTGTAAAATTTGACGATTATACATTATAATATAAATATATAACTTATTGTAATTTACAAATAACTACAGCTGAAATTATTATTTTATGGAGGTGTGAGAAATGAAGGTATATAATACACTTACAAAGCAGAAAGAGGAATTTGTACCTCTTGAAGAAGGAAAGGTAAAAATGTATGTCTGCGGGCCTACAGTGTACAACTATATACATATAGGTAATGCAAGACCTTTTATAATATTCGATACATTAAGAAGATATCTTGAATACAGAGGGTACGACGTAACATATGTACAGAACTTCACAGATGTTGACGACAAGATAATAAAAAGAAGTCACGAAGAGGGAATAACTCCTGAAGAAGTTGCACAGAAATACATAAAAGAGTACTTTGTAGACTGTGACGGACTTGGAATAAAGAGAGCTACAGTACATCCTCAGGTTACTGACAATATAGAGCAGATAATAGAGTTCATAAAAGAACTTGAAGATAAGGGATATGCTTATGCAGTAAACGGAGATGTTTATTTCGATACAAGAAAATTCGAGGGATACGGAAAACTTTCTGGACAGAACATAGATGATCTTGAAGCAGGTGCAAGAATAGAAGTAAACGAGCAGAAAAAACATCCGATGGATTTCGTTTTATGGAAAGCCAAAAAAGAAGGAGAACCTGGATGGCAGAGTCCATGGGGAGAAGGTAGACCTGGATGGCATATAGAGTGTTCTGTAATGTCTAAGAGATACCTTGGTGAGAGCATAGATATACACGCCGGTGGTATAGACCTTACATTCCCTCACCACGAAAACGAAATAGCACAGAGTGAAGCCAGAAGTGGAAAGAAATTTGCAAACTACTGGATGCACAATGGATATATAAACGTAAACAACGAGAAGATGAGTAAATCAAAAGGAAACTTCTTCACTGTAAGAGATATATCAGAAAAATACGATCTTGAAATAGTGAGATTCTTCCTTCTATCAGCTCAGTACAGAAACCCTGTAAACTTCAGTGACGAACTATTAATGCAGGCTGGAGCTGGTCTTGATAGACTTTACAATACAAAAGAAAAACTTGAATTCACTCTTGAGCATTTAACTGGTGAAATGACTGAAGATGAGAAAAAACTTATACCTGAATTAGATGGATTCAGAGACAGATTTATAGAGGTTATGGACGACGACTTAAATACAGCAGATGCAGTAACAGCTATATTTGAGCTTGCTAAATTTATAAACCTTAATGTAGATGAAAACTCATCAAAAGAATTTGCACAGAAATGCCTTGACGAGTTTGTAGAGCTTACAGGAGTTCTTAATATAGTAAGCAAAAAGAGAAATGACTCTGTAGATGCTGAAGTTGAAGAGTTAATAGCTCAGAGAACAGAGGCTAAAAAGAACAAGGACTTCGCAAAAGCTGATGCTATAAGACAGCAGCTTCTTGATATGGGAATAGTACTTGAAGATACAAGACAGGGTGTAAAATGGAAAAGAGTGTAAAAATGGAAAAAAGTGAACTTATAACCATGTCTCCACTGGTACTTGCCTACCTTGGTGACACGGTTTACGAATCATATATAAGAGAGTATCTGATAAACAGATGCTGCCATGAGAGAGTAAACTCTCTTCACAAACAGGCTATAAAGTATGTAAATGCAAAAGCTCAGGCGAGTGTTATACATGCAATAGAAAGTGATCTTACAGAAGAAGAGATGAGAATATTCAAAAGGGGTAGAAATCAGAAATCAAATACTGCTCCAAAGAATATGGATATAGTGGATTATAGATATGCTACAGGCTTTGAGGCTCTTATAGGTTATCTTTATCTGGATAAACAGATAGATAGATTAGAGGAGATTATAAGCAGGGGTATAGGTATAATTGAATCAGAAATGTAATCTATGGGTGCCAATCGCAAGGTTGGCGCCTTTTTGTTTTGAGGAAATAATATCGATAGGTTATAATAAAACTAAACATAAGTAAGGACATTTTTATTTTATGGTGGAGGTAGTGCTGTATGTTTAGAGTTGTTATATGCGAAGATGAGGATATACATAGAAAAATTCTCAGCGATTATGTGATAAAGATATTTAAAGAAATCAACGCGGAAATAGAGCTTATGGAATTTGAATCGGGTGATGAAATTCTGTCATCTGATATTGAATTTAAAAGCGTTGATATATTTCTTCTGGATATTCAAATGGATGGAATCGATGGTATGGAACTTGCGAAAAATATAAGGTCTAAAAGCGATTCATCTGAGATAATATTTATAACTTCTTTAATAAATTATATTCAGGATGGATATATAGTTAGAGCATATAGATATCTACTGAAGCCACTGGAATACGAGGAACTGAAAAAACATCTATTCAGCTGCATATCGGACATAAGAAGTAGAAGAGAAAACTATATAATTATAGAAAATAAAGGCATTATACACAAAGTACTGATAAAAGATATAATGTACATCGATGTTATAAAAAAGGATTTGAGTATATATACACAGGAAAATATCTATCATAGCAAAAATAGTCTGGACAGGATGGAAAAGGAACTGGAAAAGTATAATTTTTATAGATGCCACAAAAGTTATCTGGTAAATCTTGAGTATATAGATACAATAAAAGGAAATACCGTATTTATAGGAGATTATCAGATACCTGTAAGCAAATACCGAATATCAAATCTAAAGAAAAAGATCACGATAATGTTAGGTGATGTTATATGTTAGAGAATAATATATTTTGGATTGTACGGTGTATTATTGCTACGGCTATAGAGTGGACGGTATTTGGATTTTTGATAGATGGAATAAGTGAAAGAAAAAGAAGCAAAACATTGTTAAATATAAGTGTTTTATTTTCAGTTTGTATATCTGTTTTTATTAAGAATATAAGCAGAGATATAAATATAAATCTTGCAGCGTATATATTGATGGGTTTGATAATCTATTCAATTAACTACAGGACGCCAAAGTTAGAATGTATTTTTATAAGTCTGTTGTATTGGGTGATGGCAGTTGGACTTGATATTGCAGGAACTGGTATAGTTGTATTTATAAATGATATACGAGATATGTCGGTTTTAAATACGGATATTTTTTATAATCTGGAGATAATGGTCATTTCTAAACCGTTTCTAATATTACTGTCTCCTATAGTCAAAACACTTAAAATAGATATTTCAATCCGGAAAAAAGACTTTCTACTATTGAGTATTCCAATAGTCGCAAATGTAGCAGGTATAACATTTATTTTTGGATATATTCTAAAAGATAGAAATATAAACAGCCTGGATCAGATTTTCACACTGACTATATCGACTGCGTTTCTATTTTCAAATGTAGCTTTAATGGGAATTATAGCGAGAATAATGAAAGAGGAAAAGATTAGAAGCGAGTACGAGATAATAAAGGAAAAGATAAACGCTCAACATAAATACTATCTAAGTATGAAGGAATCACAGGATAAAATAAAAAGGCTGTATCACGATATGAACAACCATATAATGTGTATTCAGAATATATACGGTGAAAATGAGCAGGCAAATAGATATATTCGGGATATAAAGAAAAAGATAGAAGATTGTAGATATACGATAGATAGTGGAAATATGATACTGGACATTATCTTGAAGGAAAAGAAAGATATATGTGATAAAAATAATATAGATATAATTATAGATATAAATTTTTCTAACTGTGATTTTATTGATTCAGCGGACGTATGCAGTATATTTTCAAATATGCTCGATAATGCGATAGAGGCGTGTATGAAAATAGATTATAAAGATAAAAAAAGAAAGATAGTGCTTAGAGGAACAACCGTAAAAAAGATGTTTGTTATCAGGTGTGAAAATACAAAGGTAAATAACATCAAATCTATCGGAGGAAGATTGGTTACAGATAAAAAAGATTCTTTTGTACATGGAATAGGAATACACAGTATAAAGAGTTCTGTGGAAAATTACGATGGAAATGTGGAAATTATTTCTGATGAAGATATTTTCAGGATGCTTATATACATACCTTTATGTTAATTGTCCAGTTGGGTAGCTAAGATGCCCAGTTGGGGTAAATGTATTGAGAATACCTGGAAATAGTGATATTTTGTAAGTATAAAGAATCAGCTGATTACAGAAAGGGTGATGATTTATGCTAGACGAAAGAAAAAAATATTCATACAGATGTGGATTAATACTGATAGGCGTAACAATATTCGTCTACCTTGGAAAGTATATGATTAATATATCTGGAAATGTTAATGTGGATAATAAAATCACTCTATATACGGGGTTGATTTTTATTATACTTGGTGTAATATATACCTTTATGGAGCGGAAGATGAATTTACCATTTTACTACAGCATAAATCAACATGGAGACGTAAATTCATATGTAATACTTGGTATAGGAATTGCATTGATAACAAATACATGGGTGTCTATGCTGATAGTGGCTGTTGTATTTGCTGTGTTGGCTGTAGGTATAAGGTATTTTTTCACTCCACATGATGAAAAATAGTGAAACTGATAAGGTTGCAAAAATTTACTGATAAAAAACTATAGAATATATAGCTGTTTTGAATAAGGATACCGCTGCTGTGGTATCCTTATTTTTGTCTATATGATATAATAAAAAATGGACAATTATACATATAAAAAGAAATGAGTTGATGAAATGAAAGTAAAATTAATAGCATATACGCCAGAGCCTGAAAAGGTAGTATCAATGGCGGCAAAACTTTGCTACTCAAAGGTAGGAGTAGATGGAATAGAGGAGAATCTGACAGAAGAAAAAATACAGAACTTCCTTAAAATGCTTACAGATATAGGGCATGAATCGCCTCTTGAGCATGTATCATTTACATTTGCTGTGGAGGGAATATCAAGAGCATGTTCACATCAGATAGTGAGACACAGAATAGCGAGCTATTCTCAGCAGTCTCAGAGATATGTAAAGCTTGATCAGTTCGAGTATATACTTCCTCCGGAGATAGAAAAATGTGAAGAGGCAAAGAAAATATTCATAGAGGCTATGGAAAGAGATCAGAAAGACTACGATAGAATAGTTGATATCCTTTCAAAGAAACATTTTGAAGAATTTACAAAAGCTGGTAAATCTGAAAAAGAGGCCAAAAGACTTGCAGAGAAAAAAGCTATAGAGGATGCGAGATATGTATTCCCTAACGCATGTGAGACAAAGATAGTTATGACTATGAATACAAGAAGTCTATACAATTTCTTCCACCACAGATGCTGTGAAAGAGCTCAGTGGGAGATAAGAGAACTTGCAGTACGGATGCTTGCGGAAGTCAAAAAAGTAGCTCCTATAATGTTCTCAGGATGCGGGCCAAAATGTATAAAAGGGACATGTCCAGAAGGAAATATGACTTGCGGGAAAATAACAGAGATAAGAGAAAAATTCAAAAATTTATAGAAAAGAGGTGCTGAAATGGCAGTAGTTGAGGGTAGAAATCCCGTTATAGAATGTATAAAAAGCGGAAAACATATAGATAAGATAATGGTATCCAATTCTGCAAAAGAAGGTTCTATAAAGAAAATAATTGCAATGGCAAAAGAAAATAAAATAGTAATACAGTATGTTGATAGACATAAGCTTGATGAAATGGCGCAGAGTCATTCACATCAGGGGGTAATAGCATGTATAGGAGATTATAAGTATTACGATATAGAAGAAATAGTGGCAAATGTAAAGGCAAAGGGAGAGGAACCTTTTATAATAATACTTGATGAAATAACAGATCCTCACAATTTAGGTTCTATAATAAGAACAGCAGATGCAGTAGGTGCTCATGCGGTTGTTATACCAAAGAGAAGATCTGTTGATATAACGCCGGTTGTTGCAAAAGCATCTGCCGGAGCTGTCGAGTATGTTCCTGTCTGCAAGGTGACAAATATAGTCAATACAATCAAAATGCTTAAAGATGAGGGGCTTTGGATAGCAGCTGCCGATATGGACGGAGAAACATTCTACAGACAGAATCTTACAGGCCCTATAGGTGTGGTTATAGGAAGTGAGGGATTTGGTATATCAAGACTTGTAAAACAGAACTGTGATTTTGTTGTAAGTATGCCGATGATAGGAAATGTAACATCTCTTAATGCATCGGTTGCAGGAGGGATACTTCTTTATGAAGTATTCAGACAGAGATTGTCTGGGAAATAATTATGAAACTTAGAAAAGCAAAAAAGAAAAAAATACTGATTGTAGATGGGTACAATATAATAAATGGCTGGGAAGAGCTGGCCAGAATTTCAAAGGATGATCTGGAAACATCAAGAGAAAAACTTATTGACTATATGATAGAGTATTCAAAATATACAGGGGAAAAAACGGTTATAGTATTTGATGCATATAATGTAAAAAATTCATCTGGAAGTACAGAAAAAAGAAGTGATACAGTCTCGATTGTGTATACAAGGGAAAATCAGACAGCAGACAGTTATATAGAAAAATATATAGCAGAACTTGATGATAGACACAATACTGAGATAAGGGTTGCAACCAGTGATTTTGCTGAACAGCAGATTGTTCTTGGAAAAGGTGGATCGAGAGTATCTGCAAGAGAAATGTATCTGGATGTTATGCAGGCAAAGGAAAAAATCGGAAGAAAAAAATCCACACATGGAAAAACGGTGCAGAGAAACTCGATTATAGATCATATAGATGAAGATACTTTCAACAAGCTTGAAAGTATAAGAAGAAAATAAATTCGGGTACTGTGTTATTTTAGAGGGGGAAAATTAATGGAATCTGCAGACGGGAAAAAGGAAAAAACTATTTATGAAAGTTATGCTGAGGAAGTGGAACTTATAAAGCAGGCTCAGCGGGGAAACTATGAGGCTCTCGAGGAACTTATGATAAGATACAAAAATTTTGTAAAATCAAAATCCAGAATGTATTTTCTTGTCGGAGCTGACAGAGAGGATATTATACAGGAGGGTATGATAGGTCTTTTCAAGGCCATCAGAGATTTTGATGAGAGCAAGACAAGTTCATTCAGAAGTTTTGCGGAGATATGTATAACCAGACAGATAATAACAGCAATAAAGACAGCTACGAGACAGAAACATATACCTCTAAACAACTATGTATCCCTAAGCAAGCCTATATATGATGAGGAGTCCGAAAGAACACTTCTTGATATAATAACGGCGAGTATGGTAAGCAATCCGGAAGAACTTATTATAAGTAAAGAAGAGATAAAAGATATTGAGAAGAAAATAAATGAACTTCTCAGCAAACTGGAGCAGGAAGTGCTTACATTATATCTCAATGGAAAATCATATCAGGAAATCGCGGAAAGAATAGGCAGAGATGTCAAATCAATAGACAATGCGCTTCAGAGAGTCAAGAAAAAATTAGAGAAACATCTTGAAAATGTAAATGATTAATAGTAAAATACAAGTCATAGACATATTGCTATGCAATAAAATAAATAATATTACTCAGGGAGGATTTTAAAATGGCAAAAGCTAAATTTGAAAGAAATAAACCTCATGTTAATATAGGTACTATAGGACACGTTGACCACGGTAAAACTACATTAACAGCAGCAATAACAAAAACATTATTCGACAGATATCAGTTAGGAGAAGCAGTAGACTTCGCTAACATAGATAAAGCACCAGAAGAGAGAGAAAGAGGAATCACAATATCAACAGCACACGTTGAGTACGAAACTCCAAACAGACACTACGCACACGTTGACTGCCCAGGACACGCAGACTACGTTAAGAACATGATAACAGGAGCAGCTCAGATGGACGGTGCGATACTAGTTGTATCAGCAACAGATGGACCAATGCCACAGACAAGAGAGCACATACTTCTATCAAGACAGGTTGGTGTACCATACATAGTAGTATTCCTAAACAAATGTGATATGGTAGACGACGAAGAGCTTCTTGAATTAGTTGAAATGGAAGTAAGAGAATTATTAAACGAGTATGAATTCCCAGGAGATGACACTCCAATAGTAAGAGGATCAGCATTAAAAGCATTAGAAGATCCATCAAGCGAGTGGGGAGATAAAATAGTAGAATTCTTCGAAATGATAGACGAATACATACCAGCTCCAGAGAGAGATGTAGACAAAGACTTCCTAATGCCAGTAGAGGACGTATTCTCTATAACAGGTAGAGGAACAGTTGCAACAGGAAGAGTTGAAAGAGGAGTACTAAAAGTACAGGACGAAGTTGAACTAGTAGGACTTTCAGACGAGCCAAGAAAAGTAGTAGTAACAGGAGTAGAGATGTTCAGAAAACTACTAGATCAGGCAGAAGCAGGAGACAACATAGGAGCACTTCTAAGAGGTGTACAGAGAAACGAAATAGAAAGAGGACAGGTATTAGCTAAGCCGGGAACAGTAAACGCACACACTAAGTTCACAGCTGAGATATACGTTCTTAAGAAAGAAGAGGGAGGAAGACACACTCCATTCTTCGATGGATACAGACCACAGTTCTACTTCAGAACAACAGACGTAACAGGAGAATGTAAATTACCAGAAGGAATAGAAATGGTAATGCCAGGAGACAACGTAACAATAGAAGTTGACTTAATAAACTCTATATGTGTAGAGGAAGGATTAAGATTCGCCATAAGAGAAGGTGGAAGAACAGTAGCTTCTGGAGTTGTTGCATCTATAATAGAATAATAACTTGAAGTTTATATATTAGAGAGACCTTTTATAGGTCTCTCTTTTTTGCACAAAGAGATTTTTGAAAAGTCAAAAACAAAAAATCAAAAACAAAAACATTGACATATACGGTAGCTTTGTGGTAATTTATACAGAGTAATGTTTATGGAAGGTAATAATATTTCAGCAACATCGAAATATTATATTCAATATATATAAAACTATCAAAGTGAGGTGTATTAAATGAGAGTAAAAGTTACTTTAGCATGTACAGAGTGCAAACAGAGAAACTACAATACTACTAAAAATAAGAAAAACAATCCAGACAGAATAGAATTAAAGAAATACTGCAAATTCTGCAAAAAGCACACTCTACACAAAGAAACTAAGTAATAATTTAGTGTTGCTTTAAAGGGGTGAAAGCTATGTCAGACGAAAAGCAGACTAAAAAGAAAAGAATAGGTCTGATAGGTTACCTTAAAGAGACAAAAGCTGAGCTTGGAAGGGTAACATGGCCAACTGGAAAAGAACTTTTCAGAAACACAGGTGTGGTTTTAACCGTGGTTATATTTTCTACTTTAGCGGTTTGGGGTATAGACACACTTTTATCAGGTGGACTTGCCTTACTGGTAAAGTAAAGTAAAGGAGACTAGATTATGTCAGAAGTACAGGAACCAAAATGGTACGTTGTTCATACATATTCAGGACACGAGAACAAAGTTAAAGCTACAATAGAAAAGGCTGTTGTAACAAGAGGTATGGAAAATATCATAACTCAGGTTATAGTGCCTACTGAAGATGTAGTTGAGACTACTTCAACTGGAAAAGAAAAAGTAAGACAGCGTAAAGTTTATCCAAGTTATGTATTAATAAAAATGATTATAACAGATGAATCATGGTACGTAGTAAGAAACACAAAAGGAGTTACCGGATTCGTTGGTCCTGGATCAAAACCTGTACCACTAAGCGAAGCAGAGGTTGCTGCTATGGGAATAGAGCTTCCTGAAAATAATATCGTAAGTGGCGACGTGGATCTTGAACCTGGCGACGTTGTTAAAATCATAAGAGGCTCTTTTGCAGACAGTGTAGGAACTGTAGAAGAGGTAAATAAAGAAAAAAGAGAAGCAAAAATATTAACAGAAATATTCGGTAGAAAGTCCCCGGTAACAATAGGGATTGAAAGTATAGAGAAATTATAGGGAGGTGCACTTTAAATGGCTAAAAAAGTTATAGGTCAGATAAAATTACAGATACCTGCTGGAAAAGCTACACCAGCACCACCAGTTGGTCCAGCTTTAGGACAGCATGGTGTAAATATAATGGGATTCACTAAGGAGTTTAACGCAAAAACTGCAGATCAGGCTGGAATGATAATACCAGTTGTTATAACAGTATATCAGGATAGATCTTTCAGTTTCATAACTAAAACTCCACCAGCAGCAGTTCTTATAAAGAAAGCTTGTAATCTAAAATCAGCTTCTGGAGAACCAAACAAGAAGAAAGTTGCTAAAATAACAAAAGCACAGGTTAAAGAAATAGCTGAATTAAAAATGCCTGACTTAAACGCTGCAAGCGTAGAAGCTGCTATGAGCATGATAGCTGGTACAGCTAGAAGTATGGGTGTAGAAGTTGTTGACTAATCAACAGCCACATATTTTAAACTAATTAATAAGAAATAGAACACTTTGTTTTATATAAAGTGGGAGGTCTAAAAAACCGAAATTACCACGAGGAGGAAATTAATAATGGCTAAAAAAGGTAAAAGATACACAAACGCATTAAGCAAAATAGACAGAACTAATTTATACGATGCTTCTCAGGCTCTTTCACTAGTATGTGAAGTAGCAGAAGCTAAATTTGATGAAACAGTTGAGGCACACATAAGATTAGGTGTTGACTCAAGACACGCTGACCAGCAGGTTAGAGGTGCTGTTGTACTACCACACGGTACTGGTAAAACTAAGAGAGTTCTTGTTTTCGCTAAAGGAGAAAAAGCTAAAGAAGCTGAAGCTGCAGGAGCAGATTTCGTAGGTGCTGAAGAGCTAGTTCAGAAAATACAGGGTGAAAACTGGTTTGAATTTGATATAGTTGTTGCTACTCCAGATATGATGGGTGTAGTTGGTAGATTAGGTAGAGTATTAGGACCAAAAGGATTAATGCCAAACCCTAAATCAGGAACTGTTACTTTCGACGTAACAAAAGCTGTTAACGAAATAAAAGCAGGTAAAGTTGAGTACAGACTTGACAAAACTAACATAATACACGTTCCAGTAGGTAAAGTTTCTTTCGGTGGAGAAAAACTTGCTGAAAACTTTGCAGTATTAATGGAAGCTATAATAAAAGCTAAGCCATCTGCAGCAAAAGGACAGTACCTAAGAAGCATAACTGTTGCTTCATCAATGGGACCTGGAGTTAAAGTTAACCCTGCAAGAGTTGCTGAATAATAAAAAACTGTTGACACAGTAAGGTATCTGTGATAATATATCAGATGTTGATGTAAAAATGAATAGATTTGCCGTAGACAGTGGGTGCGCAAGCTTAATATTCCCACCGAGGTTTTAGATATATAACGAATCTTCAAGCCTCTTTGTCTGTGATAAAGAGGCTTTTTAAGTTATACGGTGAATGAAATATAACTTTTGACAAGGAGGTGCCATATTAATGAAAAAAGCTTTAGAAGTTAAATCATTAGTTGTTTCTGAAATAGTAGAAAAATTAAAAAATTCTTCTTCTGCAGTTGTAGTTGACTACAAAGGATTAACAGTTGCTGAAGTTACAGAATTAAGAAAAGTGATGAGAGAAGCAGGTGTTGATTATAAGGTATACAAAAATACTTTAGTAAGAAGAGCCGCTAAAGAAGTTGGAATAGAGCAGTTCAACGATGAATTACTAGTAGGAACTAACGCTATAGCATTCGGATACGATGATCCAGTTGCTCCAGCTAGAATACTTAAAAAATTCATAGAAACTCATCCAAAAATGCAGTTAAAAATGGGTATAGTTGAAGGTGAATTCTATGACGAAGCAAAAGTTATGGAACTTGCAAACATACCATCAAGAGAAGAGCTTATTGCAAAACTACTTGGAAGCTTAAAAGCTCCAGTATCAAACTTTGTATACTTAATAGATGCAATAGCAAAGAAGAAACAGGAAGAAGAAGCTTAATAGCTGCCTGAACCTGAACAAATTAAACTAAAAATAATTTAAGAAAAAAATTCGGAGGTGCTTAAAATGACAATAGAACAGATATTAGAAGCTATAGAAAATATGAAAGTTTTAGAATTAAATGAATTAGTTGAAGCTGCAGAAGAAAAATTCGGTGTTTCTGCTTCAGCTCCAGTTATGGTTGCTGGTGCAGCTGCTGGTGGAGCTGCTGCTGAAGAAAAAACTGAATTTGATGTTGTATTAGCAGATGCTGGTTCATCAAAAATAGGTGTTATAAAAGTTGTTAGAGAAATAACTGGATTAGGATTAAAAGAAGCTAAAGAATTAGTTGACAACGCTCCAAAAGCAGTTAAAGAAGGAGCTTCTAAAGAAGAAGCAGATCAGATAAAAGAAAAACTTGAAGCTGCTGGTGCAAAAGTAGAAGTTAAATAATTATATTTGACAGTTTGATATTCAGACAAGATAGGGTGTTCAATAGAACACCCTTTTTAATTGTAAAAACAACTTTGAACGGCAATAGACAAAAATGTGAAATAAAAAAGAAATATCATCTGTTAAATATTCTCTGAATGAGTTATTATATAGATAGGAACATTAAAATGGGCGTATTTTCAATATGTACGGAATAAAAAAGTATTGAAAAAACCATGAAAATGTGATAAAATCATTAGATGCGTTATACAATGAACTTTAGATATGAGAGGTGAAGAGTGAAATGCCACATCCTGTCACGATAGGTAAAAGAAAGAGAATGAGCTTTTCCAAAATAAAGGAAATAGCTGACGTACCAAACCTTATAGAAATCCAGGTGGATTCTTATAAGTGGTTTTTAGAAGAAGGATTAAAAGAAGTTTTTGACGATATTTCACCAATAGAGGATTACACAGGTAATCTTATACTGGAATTTGTCGACTACTCTCTTGACGAAAATCCAAAATATGATATAGAAGAATGTAAGGAAAGAGATGCAACATATTGTGCACCTCTAAAAGTTAAAGTTAGACTTATAAATAAAGAAACGGGCGAAATAAAAGAACAGGAAGTCTTCATGGGTGACTTCCCGCTTATGACAGAAAGAGGAACTTTCGTTATAAATGGAGCGGAAAGGGTTATTGTCAGCCAGCTTGTAAGATCTCCGGGAGTTTATTACGCTTTAGAAAGAGATAAAACAGGTAAAAAACTGATATCATCTACAGTTATACCAAACAGAGGAGCATGGCTTGAATATGAGACAGACTCTAATGATGTTATATCTGTAAGAGTTGACAGAACAAGAAAACAGCCTGTAACAGTTCTACTTAGAGCGCTTGGAATAGGAACTGATGCAGAAATAATAAACCTTTTAGGAGAAGATGAAAGACTTTCAGCTACTCTTGAAAAGGATAATACTTCTACAGTTGAAGAAGGTCTTGTTGAAATATACAAAAAACTTAGACCAGGTGAGCCTCCTACAGTAGAAAGTGCATCTTCTCTACTTAATGCATTATTCTTTGATCCAAAGAGATACGATCTTGCAAAAGTAGGTAGATACAAATTCAACAAAAAACTTGCTTTATGCTACAGAATAATGAACAGAGTGGCATCAAGAGACGTTGTTGATACTGAGACAGGTGAAGTGTATGTAAATGCAGGAGATACAATATCTCTTGAAACTGCAAAGAAAATACAGAATGCAGGTATAAACGTTGTACATATACTTGTAAATGATGAGAAAGAAGTAAAAGTAATAGGTAACAACTTTGTTGATATAGAAGCCCATGTGGGATTTGATATATCTGACCTTAATATAAAAGAAAAAGTACATTATCCTACATTAAAGGAAATACTTGACAGCTATGATGATGAAGAAGAAATAAAAGAAGCTATAAAATCAAGAATAAGAGAACTTATTCCTAAACACATACTTCTTGACGATATAATTGCGTCTATAAGCTACGAGTTCAACTTATTCTACGGAATAGGTAACATAGATGATATAGACCACCTTGGAAACAGAAGAATAAGATCAGTAGGTGAACTTCTTCAGAACCAGGTGAGAATAGGTCTTTCAAGAATGGAAAGAGTTATAAAAGAGAGAATGACTGTTCAGGATATGGAAGCCATAACTCCTCAGGCTCTTGTAAATATAAGACCTGTTTCTGCAGCAATAAAAGAATTCTTCGGAAGCTCTCAGCTTTCACAGTTCATGGACCAGACAAACCCTCTATCAGAGCTTACTCATAAGAGAAGATTATCTGCTCTTGGACCAGGAGGTCTTTCAAGAGAGAGAGCGGGATTCGAAGTCCGTGACGTTCATCACTCACATTACGGAAGAATGTGTCCGATAGAGACTCCAGAGGGACCAAACATCGGTCTTATCAACTCTCTTGGTACATATGCAAAAGTAAATGAGTATGGATTTATAGAGTCTCCATACAGAAAATATGACAAGGAAACAGGTAGAGTAACAGATGAGATACATTATCTTACTGCAGATGAAGAAGACCTTTTTGTAAGAGCGCAGGCAAACGAACCTCTTACAGAAGACGGTAAATTTGTAAACAGCAGAGTAACATGTAGAACTGTAAACGGTGCTCTTGAGCTTCTTTCAGCTGATAGAGTAGACTACATGGACATATCTCCTAAACAGGTTGTATCTGTTGCGACTGCAATGATACCATTCCTTGAAAATGACGACGCCAACCGTGCGCTTATGGGATCAAACATGCAGCGTCAGGCAGTTCCTCTAGTGAGAAGAGAAGCTCCTATAATAGGAACAGGAATAGAGTACAGAGCAGCTAAAGACTCTGGAGCTGTTGTTGTTGCTAAAAACAGCGGTATAGTTGACAGAGTTTCAGCTGATGAAATAGTAATAAAAAGAGAAGATGGAAACAAAGATAAGTACAAGCTTCTTAAATTCAAACGTTCAAATGCAGGTACTTGTATAAACCAGACTCCTATAGTGGACAAAGGTGAAGAAGTAAAGGCAGGAGACGTTATAGCAGACGGACCAGCTACAGACCTTGGGGAAATAGCACTTGGTAGAAACTGCTTTATAGCATTCATGACTTGGGAAGGTTACAACTACGAGGACGCCGTTTTAATAAACGAAAGACTTGTAAGAGAAGACAGACTTTCTACTATACATATAGAAGAGTATGAATGTGAAGCCAGAGATACAAAACTTGGACCAGAAGAAATAACAAGAGATATACCGAACGTTGGGGAAAGTGCAATCAAGAACCTTGACGACAGAGGTATCATAAGAATAGGTGCAGAGGTTGACTCTGGAGATATACTTGTAGGTAAGGTAACTCCAAAAGGAGAAACTGAACTTACTGCAGAAGAAAGACTTCTTAGAGCTATATTCGGTGAAAAAGCCAGAGAGGTAAGAGATACTTCACTTAAAGTACCTCATGGAGAATCTGGTATAATCGTCGATGTAAAAGTATTTACAAGAGAAAACGGAGATGATTTATCTCCTGGTGTAAATGAGCTTGTAAGATGTTACATAGCTAAGAAGAGAAAGATAAAAGTCGGAGATAAAATGGCCGGACGTCATGGTAATAAAGGGGTTATCTCAAGAGTATTACCTGAAGAGGATATGCCATTTATGGAAGACGGAACTCCTATGGATATAGTTCTTAACCCACAGGGGGTACCATCTCGTATGAACATCGGACAGGTTCTTGAGGTTCACCTTGGTCTTGCGGCTAAGAAATTAGGATGGTATGTTGCAACTTCAGTATTCGATGGTGCAAACGAGTACGATATAATGGATGCTCTTGAAGAAGCAGGATACCCAAGAGATGGAAAACTTACACTGTTCGATGGTAGAACAGGAGATACTTTCGACAATAGAATAACTGTTGGATACATGTACTATCTGAAACTTCATCACCTTGTTGATGACAAGCTTCATGCAAGAAGTACAGGTCCTTACTCACTAGTAACTCAGCAGCCTCTAGGAGGTAAGGCTCAGTTCGGTGGACAGAGATTCGGAGAGATGGAGGTTTGGGCTCTTGAAGCATACGGAGCAGCTCACATCCTTCAGGAAATACTGACAGTTAAATCAGATGACGTTGTAGGTCGTGTAAGAACTTATGAAGCTATAGTTAAAGGTGAAAATATACCTGAGCCAGGTATACCAGAATCATTCAAGGTTCTTATAAAAGAACTTCAGTCATTATGTCTTGATGTCAAGGTTCTTTCTGATGAAGATCAGGAAATAGAAGTAAAAGAATCTGTTGACTATGAAGATGATGGAAATGTTACAAACTTTGAACTTGATGTAGTACCAGATGATATAGAAGATACACATGTCATAGAAGAGCTTGAAGATGAATTTGCAGAAGACGAAGAAGTGGATTTCGACGGATTCTCAGAAGACTTTGAAGATGACGATATGAACTATGATGAAGATGATTTCGATTTATAAAAATCGGATAGAAAAGTAAAAAATACGAAAATCTCAAATAGAAGGGAGAGAACTCCTTGTTTGAACTAAACAATTTCGAGTCGATAAAAATAGGATTAGCTTCTCCAGAGAAAATAAGACAGTGGTCTAGAGGAGAAGTAAAAAAACCGGAAACTATAAACTACCGTACTCTTAAACCTGAAAAGGACGGGCTTTTCTGTGAAAGAATTTTCGGGCCTCAGAAAGACTGGGAGTGTCACTGTGGTAAATACAGAAGAGTAAGATATAAAGGTGTTGTATGTGATAGATGTGGTGTTGAAGTAACAAAGTCTAAGGTAAGAAGAGAAAGAATGGGACATATAGAGCTTGCAGCTCCTATGTCTCATATCTGGTACTTCAAAGGTATACCAAGTAGAATGGGTCTTTTACTTGATATGTCTCCTAGATCTCTTGAGAAAGTTCTTTACTTTGCATCATACGTTGTAATAGACCCAAAAGAAACTGGACTTACAGAAAAACAGCTTCTAACTGAAAAAGAATACAGAGATGCTGTTGATAACTACGGATATGGAACATTTGAAGTAGGAATGGGTGCAGAAGCAGTTAAAAAACTTCTTCAGAACATAGACCTTGAGCAGCAGAGCAAAGAGCTTAGAGCTGACCTTAAGGACAGTACTGGACAGAAGAGAATAAGAACAATAAGAAGACTGGAAGTAGTTGAGGCATTCAGAAAATCAGGAAATAAACCTGAGTGGATGATACTTGATGCAATCCCTGTTATACCACCGGATCTTAGACCTATGGTTCAGCTTGACGGTGGAAGATTTGCAACTTCAGACCTTAACGATCTTTACAGAAGAGTTATAAACAGAAACAACAGATTAAAGAGACTTCTTGAATTAGGAGCTCCTGACATAATCGTAAGAAACGAAAAGAGAATGCTTCAGGAAGCAGTAGATGCCCTAATAGACAACGGAAGAAGAGGAAGACCTGTAACAGGTCCTGGTAACAGACCTCTTAAATCTTTATCTGACATGCTTAAAGGAAAACAGGGACGTTTCAGACAGAACCTTCTTGGTAAACGTGTTGACTACTCTGGACGTTCTGTTATAGTTGTTGGACCAGAACTTAAATTCTATCAGTGTGGTCTACCTAAGAAAATGGCACTTGAATTATTCAAACCTTTCGTTATGGATAAACTTGTTGAAGAGGGATACGCTCACAACATAAAGAGTGCAAAAACAATAGTTGAAAAAGTAAAAACAGAGGTATGGGATGTTCTTGAAGAGGTTATAAAGAGCCATCCAGTTCTTCTTAACCGTGCCCCTACTCTACATAGACTTGGAATACAGGCATTTGAACCGGTATTAGTTGAAGGTAAGGCTATAAAACTTCATCCACTTGTATGTACTGCATACAATGCGGACTTCGACGGAGACCAGATGGCCGTTCACGTTCCACTATCAGTAGAGGCTCAGGCAGAGGCAAGATTCCTTATGCTTTCTGTAAACAATATACTTGCACCTAAAGATGGTTCTCCAATAACAACTCCATCTCAGGATATGGTTCTTGGAAGTTACTATCTTACAATAGAAGCACAGGAAGGTGCAAAGGGTACTGGAATGGTATTCAAGGATTACAATGAGTTATTACTTGCATACTACAACAAGGCAGTAGAACTTCATGCACTTGTAAAATGCAGAAAAGTACTTCCTGATGGAAGAAGTGCTCTTGTTGAAAGTACAGTAGGTAGATTCATATTCAATGAAAAAATACCTCAGGACCTTGGATTTGTAGACAGAGAAAAAGATCCGTTCAGCCTTGAAATAGACGAGGTTGTAACTAAAAAATATCTTGGTAAGATAATAGACAAATGTTTCAGAAAACATGAAAACACTGTAACAGCTGAACTTCTTGACTATGTAAAAGGACTTGGATTCAAGTACTCTACAGTAGGTGGTATAACTGTTGCCGTTGCGGATATGGCTATACCTAAGGAAAAAGAAGAATACATAGCTAATGCTGAAAAAGAAGTTGACAGACTTGAAAAAGCATACAGAAGAGGTCTTATATCTGACGACGAAAGATATGAAAAAGTTATTGCTACATGGACAGAAACCACTGACAAGGTTACAAATGCACTTATGGATAACCTTGACAGACTTAACAATATATTCATAATGGCACACTCAGGAGCCAGAGGTTCTAAAAACCAGATAAGACAGCTTGCAGGTATGCGTGGACTTATGGCCAATGCATCTGGTAAAACTGTCGAAATACCGGTTAAATCAAACTTCCGTGAGGGTCTATCAGTGTTAGAGTACTTCACATCTGCTCACGGTGCCAGAAAAGGTCTTGCCGATACAGCTCTTCGTACAGCCGACTCAGGTTACCTTACAAGAAGACTTGTCGATGTCAGCCAGGACGTTATAGTAAGAGATGTAGACTGTGGAACTACAGAAACTACAGAAATACTTGCTATAAAAGACGGAAATGAAGTAATAGAGGAAATATACGACAGAATAGTTGGTAGATATACTATAGATCCAATAGTACATCCGGAAACAGGAGAAGTTCTTGTACCAGCTGACTCTATGATAAAAGAGGCTGCAGCAGAAAAAATAGTTGAAGCCGGAATAGAAAAAGTAAACATAAGAACAGTTCTTAACTGTAAGACAAAACATGGTGTCTGCTCAAAATGTTACGGTAGAAACCTTGCTACAGGAAAAGAAGTTAATATAGGTGAAGCGATAGGAATCATCGCTGCACAGTCTATCGGTGAGCCGGGTACACAGCTTACAATGCGTACATTCCATACAGGAGGAGTTGCCGGTGGAGATATCACGCAGGGTCTTCCAAGGGTTGAAGAGCTTTTCGAAGCCAGAAAACCAAAAGGACTTGCAATAATAACAGAAGTTTCAGGACAGGTAAGAGTTGATGAAACAGGAAAGAGAAAAGAAGTTACTGTAATACCGGCAGAAGGTGAAGCTCAGGTTTACCAGATACCATATGGTTCAAGACTTAGAGTAAGAGATGGACAGATAGTAGAAGCTGGAGATCCTATAACTCAGGGTTCTATAAACCCTCACGATATAGTAAGAGTAAAAGGAATCGGAGGAGTTCAGGACTATATAGTTAAGGAAGTACAGAGAGTCTACAGACTTCAGGGGGTTGATATCAACGATAAACATATCGAGGTTATCGTAAGACAGATGCTTTCTAAAGTTAAGGTAGAGGATCCGGGAGATACAGATTTACTTCCAGGAGGATATGAAGATGTACTTGTATTTGATAAGTGCAACGAAGAAGCAATAGCTCAGGGATTAAGACCTGCAGTTGCTAAGAGAGTTCTTCTTGGTATAACTAAAGCATCTCTTGCTACAGAGTCATTCCTATCAGCTGCATCATTCCAGGAAACTACAAGAGTTCTTACTGAAGCTGCTATAAAAGGTAAAGAGGATCACCTAATAGGACTAAAAGAAAATGTTATATTAGGAAAACTTATACCAGCAGGAACAGGAATGAAGAAATATAGAAATATAGCTGTTGAAAAAATAGAAGAATAATAGTTCAAATTGTAAAATTTCTAGTGTTGACAACGGTTATGTTAGATGATAAAATAATAAAAGTGTGATTTAAAAGTACACTAAGGGTCTTTAATTAGGCTCTTAGTGACTTTTATATTATAGAAAAAGTAGAACTAAAAAGCATCAAGCTAAAAAGCACAGCAAATCGATTAGTTAGAGATATTAATCGAAGTTGGCGATCACTGAAAGATCGAAAATTAGAAGAAGGAGGTGCAGATGATGCCAACAATTAACCAGTTAGTTCGTAAAAGTAGAAAAGACTTAGTTAAAAAGTCTACTGCTCCAGCATTACAGAAGGGGTATAACTCATTAAACAAAAAAACAACTGACGCAAGTTCTCCACAGAAAAGAGGAGTTTGTACTTCAGTTAAAACAGTTACTCCTAAAAAACCAAACTCAGCCCTAAGAAAGGTTGCCAGAGTTAGATTAACAAACGGTATAGAAGTTTCTGCTTATATACCAGGTGAAGGACACAACTTACAGGAGCACTCAGTTGTTCTTATAAGAGGTGGAAGAGTTAAGGACTTACCAGGGGTTAGATACCACATACTAAGAGGTACACTAGATACTGCAGGTGTAGACAAGAGAAGACAGTCTAGATCTAAGTACGGTGCTAAGAGACCTAAAGCTGGTAAATAATAAGATCTGTTACGCTTAAAAGATAACAAACCGAAAATCGAAGAAAAAGTGATTAAGTAATATAGTTAGGTGCTTTAAATATAGATATATTTATGGCATCACGGCTGACTTTTCGATGTCGAGTACCTATGATTTAAATTTTAATAATTAAGGAGGGAAGCGAAATGCCAAGAAAAGGTAACGTTCCAAAGAGAGAAGTATTACCAGATCCAATATACGGAAGTAAGGTAGTTACTAAATTAATAAACAATTTAATGTTAGACGGAAAAAGAGGTAAATCTCAGAAAATAGTATACGATGCATTCGAGTTAATAGCTGAAAGAACAGGAGAAGACGCTTTAGAAGTTTTCGAAAAAGCTATGGACAATATAATGCCAGTATTAGAAGTTAAAGCTAGAAGAGTTGGTGGAGCTAACTATCAGGTTCCAATAGAAGTTAGACCAGACAGAAGACAGACTCTAGGTCTAAGATGGTTAGTAAGATACACTAGAGCTCGTGGAGAAAAAGGAATGGTTGAAAAGCTAGCTAAAGAAATAATGGACGCAGCTAACAACACAGGAGCTTCAGTTAAGAAGAAAGAAGATACTCACAAAATGGCAGAAGCTAACAAAGCATTTGCTCACTACAGATGGTAGGATGCTGAGTATTCGGTAATATAGGAAACAGGAAATCTTCCAATTAATTTGATACCATATAAGGAGGAACAAGATGACTAGAGAATTTCCTTTAGAAAAAACTAGAAATATCGGTATAATGGCCCATATAGACGCAGGAAAAACTACTACTACAGAGAGAATCCTTTTCTATACTGGGAAAACTCATAAAATAGGAGAAACTCACGAGGGAGCTTCTCAGATGGACTGGATGGAGCAGGAAAAAGAGAGAGGTATCACAATAACATCTGCAGCCACTACAGCTACTTGGAAAGGTTACAGAATAAACGTTATAGATACTCCAGGACACGTCGACTTCACAGTTGAGGTTGAAAGATCTCTAAGAGTTCTTGACGGTTCAGTTGCTGTATTCTGTGCGAAAGGTGGGGTTGAACCTCAGTCTGAGAACGTATGGAGACAGGCAGAAACTTACGGAGTACCTAGAATAGCATTCATAAACAAAATGGATATACTAGGTGCAAACTTCTACAATGCAGTAGATATGATGAAAACTAGATTAAGTGCAAATGCAGTTCCAATGCAGTTACCAATAGGTAAAGAAGATGATTTCGTTGGTATAATAGACCTTGTAAAAATGGACGCTATAATATACAAAGACGATAAAGGTACTGTAATGGAAGAAACTGAAATACCTGAAGAAATGAAAGAATTAGCTCAGGAGTGGAGAGAAAAACTAGTTGAAGCTGTAGCTGAAACTGACGAAGAGTTAATGATGAAATATCTTGAAGGTGAAGAATTAACAGTTGAAGAAATAAAAACTGCAGTAAGAAAAGCTACAATAGCATGTGAAATGAACCCTGTATTCTGTGGTACTGCTTACAGAAACAAAGGTGTTCAGCCTCTAATAGATGCTGTTATAGATTATCTTCCAGCTCCAACTGATATACCAGCTATAAAAGGTGTATTAGAAAACGGAGAAGAAGATGAAAGACATGCTTCTGACGATGAGCCATTCTCAGCATTAGCATTCAAAATAATGACTGACCCATTCGTTGGAAAACTTGCATTCTTCAGAGTTTACTCAGGTACTCTTGAATCAGGTTCTTATGTATTAAATGCAACTAAGAACAAGAGAGAGAGAATCGGACGTATACTTCAGATGCATGCAAACACAAGAACTGAAATAACTAATGTTTATGCAGGAGATATAGCTGCAGCAGTTGGTCTAAAAGATACAACTACTGGAGATACATTATGTGATCCTGCACATCCAATAATACTTGAATCTATGGAATTCCCAGAGCCAGTTATATCTGTTGCTATAGAGCCAGCTTCTAAAGCAGCTCAGGAAAAAATGGGTATAGCTCTTCAGAAACTTGCTGAAGAAGACCCAACTTTCACAGTTAGAACTGACGAAGAAACTGGACAGACTATAATATCAGGAATGGGTGAATTACACCTTGACATAATAGTTGACAGACTTCTAAGAGAATTCAAGGTTGAAGCTAAAGTTGGTAACCCTCAGGTTGCTTACAGAGAAACAATAACTCAGCCAGTTGATGTTGAATACAAATATCAGAAACAGTCAGGTGGTAGAGGTCAGTACGGACACGTTAAGATCAGAGTTACTCCAACTGAGCCAGGTGAAGGATACAAATTCGAAAACAAAACTGTTGGTGGATCTGTACCTAAGGAATATGTTGGACCAACTGACATGGGTATACAGGGAGCTATGCAGTCTGGTATAGTTGCAGGATATCCAGTTGTTGACGTTGCAGTTGAGTTATACGATGGATCTTACCATGAAGTCGACTCTTCAGAAATGGCGTTCAAAATGGCAGGTTCTATGGCGTTCAAGAAAGCTATGCAGCAGGGTAACGCAGTATTACTTGAGCCATACTTCAAAGTTGAAGTTGTTACTCCAGAAGACTACATGGGAGATGTAATGGGTGACTTAAACTCAAGAAGAGGTCTAATACAGGGTATGGAAGCAAGAAGTGGTGCTCAGGTTATAAACGCATTTGTTCCACTTTCTGAAATGTTCGGATACTCAACTGACCTAAGATCTATGACTCAGGGTCGTGCTACTTACACTATGATATTCGACCACTATGAGCAGGTTCCAGCAGGAGTTGCTAAGAAAATAGTAGAAGGTAGATAATAATATTATCTCAAAATAAATGTGAAAAATCGGGCGGGGCTTTCCGCCCGGATAAAATAAATAATATTATTCAGGGAGGATTTTAAAATGGCAAAAGCTAAATTTGAAAGAAATAAACCTCATGTTAATATAGGTACTATAGGACACGTTGACCACGGTAAAACTACATTAACAGCAGCAATAACAAAAACATTATTCGACAGATATCAGTTAGGAGAAGCAGTAGACTTCGCTAACATAGATAAAGCACCAGAAGAGAGAGAAAGAGGAATCACAATATCAACAGCACACGTTGAGTACGAAACTCCAAACAGACACTACGCACACGTTGACTGCCCAGGACACGCAGACTACGTTAAGAACATGATAACAGGAGCAGCTCAGATGGACGGTGCGATACTAGTTGTATCAGCAACAGATGGACCAATGCCACAGACAAGAGAGCACATACTTCTATCAAGACAGGTTGGTGTACCATACATAGTAGTATTCCTAAACAAATGTGATATGGTAGACGACGAAGAGCTTCTTGAATTAGTTGAAATGGAAGTAAGAGAATTATTAAACGAGTATGAATTCCCAGGAGATGACACTCCAATAGTAAGAGGATCAGCATTAAAAGCATTAGAAGATCCATCAAGCGAGTGGGGAGATAAAATAGTAGAATTCTTCGAAATGATAGACGAATACATACCAGCTCCAGAGAGAGATGTAGACAAAGACTTCCTAATGCCAGTAGAGGACGTATTCTCTATAACAGGTAGAGGAACAGTTGCAACAGGAAGAGTTGAAAGAGGAGTACTAAAAGTACAGGACGAAGTTGAACTAGTAGGACTTTCAGACGAGCCAAGAAAAGTAGTAGTAACAGGAGTAGAGATGTTCAGAAAACTACTAGATCAGGCAGAAGCAGGAGACAACATAGGAGCACTTCTAAGAGGTGTACAGAGAAACGAAATAGAAAGAGGACAGGTATTAGCTAAGCCGGGAACAGTAAACGCACACACTAAGTTCACAGCTGAGATATACGTTCTTAAGAAAGAAGAGGGAGGAAGACACACTCCATTCTTCGATGGATACAGACCACAGTTCTACTTCAGAACAACAGACGTAACAGGAGAATGTAAATTACCAGAAGGAATAGAAATGGTAATGCCAGGAGACAACGTAACAATAGAAGTTGACTTAATAAACTCTATATGTGTAGAGGAAGGATTAAGATTCGCCATAAGAGAAGGTGGAAGAACAGTAGCTTCTGGAGTTGTTGCATCTATAATAGAATAATAACTCAGACACATAGATCAAGAGAGAGACTTTTAGGAGTCTCTCTTTTTTTACAGAATTTTACGAAATTATTCTTTTTTGTTGACATGTATACAAAAACACGATATACTAAGGAAAGTGCTTCTGATGATTGGAAAAACAACGAAAAAACTTAAAAATAAAATCAAAAAAAGCTTGAAATCAATGCCGATATGATGTAAAATATACTAGTGTGCTTGAGAGATATATTTTGTTAGAATTCTGGCTGAACGTTGCGAAATGCTGGTTCTGAAGTAAGAACACACCCGGAACAGTGTATCGGATGCGACGGAATATCAGAATTATGATAAATATTTGCAGAAGGAGGGAAAACAAGATGGCTAAGAATGAAAAAATAAGAATAAGATTAAAATCATATGATCACAAATTATTAGATTTCTCTGCTGGTAAAATAGTAGAAACTGCTAAAAAAGCTGGTTCTCAGGTTTCAGGTCCTGTACCTCTACCAACAGAAAAACAGATAGTTACTATATTAAGAGCTGTACATAAATATAAAGATTCTAGAGAACAGTTCGAAATAAGAACTCATAAGAGACTTATAGATATAGCTAACCCAACACCAAAAACAGTTGACTCATTAATGAGATTAGACTTACCAGCTGGTGTTGATATAGAAATAAAATTATAAGAAGCCGCCTAAGATAGAGATATCTTAGAATGATTACTCCGCATGGAGCAATCCGCTGTAAGAAAATAGGAGGTTAACGATGAAAGGTATATTAGGAAGAAAAGTTGGAATGACTCAGATATTCACTGAAGACGGTGTAGTAATACCAGTTACAGTTGTTGAGGCAGGTCCAGTTGTTGTAACTCAGGTTAAAACAGTAGAAAATGATGGTTACAATGCTATACAGGTAGGATTTGGAGATGCTAAAGAAAAATCTCTAAACAAACCACAGAAAGGACATTTAGCAGCAGCTAACGTTCTTAAAAAACACTTAAAAGAATTCAGAGTAGAAAACGCTGCAGAATATACAGTTGGACAGGAAATAAAAGCTGATATATTTGAAGCAGGTGAAAAAATAGATGTTACTGGAATATCTAAAGGTAAAGGATTCCAGGGTCCAATAAAAAGACACGGACAGTCAAGAGGACCAGAATCTCACGGTTCTAGATACCACAGAAGACCAGGTTCAATGGGAGCTTGTTCTTACCCAGGTAGAGTATTCAAAAACAAAAAACTTGCAGGACACATGGGTAGCGTAAAAGTTACTATACAGAATCTTGATTTAGTAAGAATAGACGCTGACAAAAATCTTGTATTAGTTAAAGGTGCTATACCAGGAGCTAAAGGATCAATAGTAACAATAAAAGAAGCAATAAAGGCTTCTAAATAATTACTAAGAGAGGAAAGGAGGAATAACAATGCCAAAGATTAATGTAATGAACGTTCAGGGACAGAATGTTGGTGAAATAGAATTATGTGATTCTATATTCAACGTTGAAGTTAACTCACATGTGCTTTACGAAGCTGTTAAGTGTCAGTTAGCAAATAGAAGACAGGGTACTCAGTCAGCTAAAACTAGAGCAGAAGTTAGAGGTGGCGGAAGAAAACCTTGGAAACAGAAAGGAACAGGTAGAGCTAGACAGGGTTCTACAAGATCTGTACAGTGGGTTGGTGGAGGAGTTGCCTTCGCACCAAAACCAAGAAGCTACAAATATACTTTACCTAAAAAAGTAAGAAGATTAGCTATGAAATGTGCTTTATCATCAAAAGTACAGAACAACGAAATAATAGTATTAGATGCATTAAACATGGATGCTCCTAAAACTAAAGAATTCGCAGCTATATTAAACAACATAAAAGCTTCTAAAAAAGCTTTAGTAGTTATGGCTGACAAAAACGAAAATGTAATAAAATCAGCAAGAAACATAGAAGGTGTTCAGACTTCTCTAGTTAACACTTTAAATGTATACGATATATTAAACCATGACACATTTGTAATAACTACAGATGCTGTTAAGAAAGTGGAGGAGGTGTACGCGTAATGACTAATCCACATGACGTTATAATAAGACCAGTTGTTACTGAAAGAAGTATGACTGAAATGGCTAACAAGAAATATACTTTTGTTGTTGATAAAAAAGCAAACAAAACTGAAATAAAGAAAGCTGTAGAAGCTATATTCGACGTTAAAGTTGAAAAAGTTAATACACTAAACTATGATGGAAAAGTAAAAAGAATGGGTAGAACTCAGGGAAGAACTGCTAGCTTCAAAAAAGCTGTTGTTAAGTTAACAGAAGGAAGCAAGGATATAGAATTCTTCCAGGGAATGTAATATCCTGAATTAATTAAGGAGGAAATCGAGAATGGCTATTAAAAAGTTTAAACCTACTTCTCCTGCCTTAAGACAGATGACAGTTTTAGTTTCTGATGAAATAACTACTAACTCTCCAGAGAAATCTCTTTTAGTTAACTTAAAGAAAAACTCTGGTAGAAATGCTCACGGTAGAATAACTGTACGTCACAGAGGTGGAGGACAGAAAAGAAAATATAGATTAATAGATTTCAAAAGAAATAAAGACGGAATACCAGCAAAAGTTGCTACAATAGAATACGATCCAAACAGAACTGCAAATATAGCTCTATTACACTATGCAGATGGTGAAAAGAGATACATACTTGCTCCAGTTGGAATAAAAGTTGGAGATACTCTATTATCAGGAAAAGATGCTGATATAAAACCAGGTAACTGCTTACAGTTAAAAGATATGCCAGTTGGTACAATGGTACACAACATAGAGTTAAAACCAGGAAAAGGTGGACAGCTAGTAAGATCTGCCGGAGTTTCAGCTCAGTTAATGGCTAAAGAAGGAAAATACGCTTTATTAAGATTACCATCAGGTGAGATGAGATACGTAAGTGTTGAATGTAAAGCTACAATAGGACAGGTTGGTAATGTAGAACACGGTAACGTTGTTATAGGTAAAGCTGGTAGAACTAGACACATGGGTATAAGACCTACTGTTAGAGGTTCTGTCATGAACCCTAATGACCATCCACACGGAGGAGGAGAAGGTAGAGCTCCAATAGGTAGACCTACACCAGTTACTCCATGGGGTAAACCTGCTCTTGGATACAAAACTAGAAAGAAAAACAAAGCTTCAGATAAATTAATAGTTTCAAGAAGAACTAAGTAGTAATCGTTAATAGATTTATTTATTCGGAAAGGAGGATCATAAATGTCAAGATCAACTAAAAAAGGACCTTTCGTGCATAAGGGTCTATTAAAGAAAGTAGAAGCTATGAACGCTAGCGGAAATAAAGAAGTTATAAAAACTTGGTCAAGAACTTCTACAATATTCCCACAGTTCGTTGAAAATACAATAGCTGTACATGATGGAAGAAAACACGTTCCAGTTTATATAACAGAAGATATGGTTGGACACAAATTAGGAGAATTCGTTCCAACAAGAACTTTCAAAGGACATAAAGACGACGAGAAATCAAATAAAAGAAAATAATTATACTGTTGAAAGGAGGACCACGTAATGGAAGCAAGAGCTACTGCTAAATATGTACGTGTTTCAGCAAGAAAAGCAGGACAGATATGCGATCTTGTTAGAGGAAAAAATGTTAATGAAGCTTTAGCAATATTAAAGTTCACTCCTAGAGAGGCAGCTTCAATAATAGAAAAAGTTGTAAAATCAGCTAAAGCGAATGCAGAAAATAACTACGAAATGGATTCAGATAAGTTATATATAGCATCAATAGTTGCTAACCAGGGGCCAACAATGAAGAGATATATGCCTAGAGCTCAGGGTCGTGCATGCGAAATAAGAAAAAGAACATCTCACATAGAAGTTGTACTTAAAGAAAAATAAGAGAAGGAGGTACAGTAATGGGTCAGAAAGTTAATCCACACGGACTTAGAGTCGGTGTTATAAAAGATTGGGACTCAAGATGGTTTACTAATGATAGCAAAGAGTTCGGAAGCTTCTTATTAGAAGACCACAATATCCGTAAATTTTTAAAGAAAAAATTATACACAGCTGGTGTTGCTAAAATAGAAATAGAAAGATCAGCAAACAAAGTTAAAATAGATTTACATGTTGCTAAGCCAGGAGTTGTTATAGGTAGAGCAGGTTCTGAAATAGAAGCATTAAAAGCTGAATTAGAAAAATTAACTAAGAAAAACGTAATAGTTAACATAGTTGAAGTTAAGAATGTAGATAGAGATGCTCAGTTAGTTGCTGAAAACATAGCAGCTGCTATAGAGAGAAGGGTTGCATTCAGAAGAGCTATGAAACAGGCTATACAGAGAGCTATGAAATCAGGAGCTAAAGGTATAAAAGTTGCTGCTTCTGGTAGATTAGGTGGAGCTGAGATGGCTAGAACTGAAGGATACAGTGAAGGAAATGTACCTCTACAGACATTAAGATCTGATATAGAGTACGGATTCGCTGAAGCTGATACTACATACGGAAAAATAGGTATAAAAGTTTGGATGTGTAACGGAGAAGTTCTTCCAACTAAAGGTGGTATCGGAGTAGATCCAAGAGAAGAAAGAAGAAACGATAACAGAAGAAACAGAAAAGATAACAGAAGAAATAACAGAAGAGGAAATGATAGAGGAAGAGGAAACAGACCTCAGGGATCAAGACCTCAGAGAACTGAAAATAAAGAAAACTAATTAAAAGGTTCAGAGGAAGGGAGGAAACAAACTCATGTTAATGCCAAAGAGAGTAAAACGTCGTAGAGTTCACAGAGGAAACATGTCTGGGAAAGCTAACAAAGGTAACACAGTAACATACGGAGATTTCGGTCTTGTTGCTATGGAGCCATCTTGGATAACATCAAATCAGATAGAAGCAGCCAGAGTTGCGATGACAAGATACATGAAAAGAGGGGGAAAAGTTTGGATAAAAATATTCCCTCACAAACCAATAACTAGAAA
Source organism: Peptacetobacter hominis (assembly GCF_006861675.1). Taxonomy (GTDB): domain Bacteria; phylum Bacillota; class Clostridia; order Peptostreptococcales; family Peptostreptococcaceae; genus Peptacetobacter; species Peptacetobacter hominis. Next base: position 56,840 of record NZ_SGJB01000012.1, read on the forward strand.
ACCAGCTGAGACTCGTATGGGTGCCGGTAAAGGTTCACCAGAATACTGGGTAGCAGTTGTTAAACCAGGTAGAGTAATGTTCGAAATAGGTGGAGGAATAGCAGAAGAAAAAGCTAGAGAAGCTATGAGACTTGCTGCAAACAAACTACCTATCAAATGTAAATTCGTAAGAAAAGAAGATCAGATAAAGGGTGGTGAATAGGATGAAAGCTAAAGAATTAAGAGAGTTAACAAGTGAACAGCTTATAGAAAAGTTAAACGAATTCAAAAGCGAATTATTTAGCTTAAGATTCCAATTAGCTACTGGTCAATTAGAAAACACAGCTAGAATAAAGTTTGTTAAAAAAGACATAGCAAAAGTTAAAACAGTTCTTGCTGAAAGAAAGTTAAACGAAGCTAGAGCATAATAATTGGAAGGAGGCTTTTTAGACATGGAAAGAGGAAGAAGAAAAGTTAGAATAGGCCGTGTTGTAAGTGATAAAATGGACAAAACAATAGTTGTTGCTGTTGAAGAGTTCGTACGTCATCCACTATACAACAAACGTGTTAAGAGAACAAAAACATTCAAAGCTCACGATGAAAACAATGTATGTAATATCGGAGATAGAGTTAAGATAATGGAAACTAGACCTTTATCAAAAGATAAGAGATTCAGATTAGTTGAAGTTGTTGAGAAGGTTAAATAGTTTTAAAAGAAGGAGGGATCACGATGATACAGCAGGAAACTCGTCTAAGAGTTGCGGACAACTCTGGTGCTAAAGAACTATTAACTATACGTGTTCTTGGCGGAAGTAAAAGAAGATATGCTAATATAGGCGACGTAGTTGTTGCTACAGTAAAAAGTGCAACACCAGGTGGAGTTGTAAAAAAAGGTAAAGTTGTTAAAGCGGTTATAGTAAGAAGTAAAAAAGGCGTAAGACGTAACGATGGAAGTTATATATCTTTCGACGAAAATGCAGCAGTTATAATAAAAGACGATAAGACTCCAGTAGGAACTCGTATATTCGGACCTGTTGCTAGAGAGTTAAGAGATAATGACTTCATGAAAATAGTTTCTCTTGCTCCAGAAGTTTTATAATAAGGAGGTGCAGTAGAGAAATGATGAGAGTTAAAAAAGGTGACACTGTTGTTGTAATAGCAGGTAAAGACAAAGGTAAAAAAGGTACAGTTCTAAGTGTAAACCCAAAAACTGACAGAGTTTTAGTTGAAGGTGTAAACATAATGACTAAACACCAGAAACCATCTGCAATGAACCAGCAGGGTGGAATAATAACTAAAGAAGCTCCTATACATATATCTAACGTAATGCCTTATGATGCAGAAGAAGGAAAAGGTGTAAGAGTTAGATTCGTAGAAAAAGACGGAGCTAAAGTAAGAGTATCAGCAAAGAGCGGAAAAGAATTATAATAATAAGCGATGAAAGGAGGGACCTTAAATGGCTTCTAGATTAGAGGAAAAATACATAAAAGAAGTTGCTCCAGCTTTAATGGAGAAATTTGAATACAAGAACGTAATGGAAATACCTAAATTAGTTAAAATAGTTATAAACATGGGTGTAGGTGACGCTAGAGAGAATCCAAAAGGATTAGAAAAAGCTGTTGAGGAGCTTGAAATGATCTCAGGTCAGAAACCAGTTATAACAAGAGCTAGAAAATCTGTTGCAAACTTCAAATTAAGAGAAGGAATGCCAATAGGTACAAAAGTAACATTAAGAAACGATAAAATGTTCTACTTCATGGATAAATTAGTTTCTGTATCTCTACCAAGAGTTAGAGACTTCAGAGGTGTAAGTGCAGATTCATTCGACGGAAGAGGAAACTATGCACTAGGAATAAAAGAGCAGCTAATATTCCCTGAAATAGAGTACGATAAAGTAGACAAAGTTAGAGGAATGGATATAATCTTCGTAACTACAGCTAAGACTGACGAAGAAGCTCGTGAATTAATAAAATTATTAGGAATGCCATTTTCTAAGTAAGCAAAGGAGGGATTCGCGTGGCTAGAAAAGCAATGGTTGTTAAACAGCAGAGAAAACAGAAATATAAAACTAGAGAATACACTAGATGTTCAATATGCGGTAGACCACATTCAGTACTTAAAGACTTCGGTATATGCCGTATATGCTTCAGAGAATTAGCTTACAAAGGTGAAATACCTGGCGTAAGAAAAGCAAGCTGGTAAGATTTGGAAAGAATGGAAGGAGGGCTATAAAAATGACTATGACAGATCCAATTGCAGATATGCTAACTCGTATAAGAAATGCGAACACAGTAAAGCATGAAACTGTTGATGTTCCCGCTTCTAATATAAAGAAAGAAATAGCTAGAATACTTCTTGAGGAAGGATTCGTAAAAGGTTATGATGTAATAGAAGATGGAAAACAGGGAATAATAAGATTACAATTAAAATATGGAGTAGAAGGCGAAAGAGTTATATCAGGACTTAAGAGAATATCTAAGCCAGGTATGAGAGTTTACAGCGCTAAGGACGAAATACCAAAAGTATTAAACGGATTAGGTATAGCTATAATATCTACTTCAAAAGGTATATTAACTGATAAAGAAGCTAGAAAAGAAAATGTTGGTGGAGAGGTAATCTGCTACGTTTGGTAATCTAACGAGAAAGTAAGGAGGTGCGACAATGTCAAGAATAGGTGTTAAACCAATAACTGTTCCTGCAGGTGTTGAAGTTACTATAGCTGAAGGTAACCTTGTTACTGTAAAAGGACCAAAAGGAACATTAACTAAGCAGTTAAGCAATGAATTAACTATAAACAGAGAAGAAAATACATTAGTTGTTACAAGACCAACTGATAACAAGAAACATAGATCTTTACACGGATTAACAAGAACTTTACTAAACAACATGATAGTTGGTGTAAGTGAAGGATTCGAAAAGAAAATGGAATTAAAAGGTGTTGGGTACAGAGCTCAGAAGAACGGTAAAAAATTAGTTATGAACCTTGGATTCTCTCATCCTGTTGAAATGGAAGATCCAGAAGGTATAACTGTTGAAGTACCAAACCAGTTAGAAATAATAGTTAAAGGTGCTGACAAGCAGTTAGTAGGAAACTACGCAGCTAAGATAAGAGCTTGGAGAAAACCAGAGCCATACAAAGGTAAAGGTATAAGATACGTTGATGAAGTAATCATACGTAAAGAAGGAAAAACTGGTAAGAAATAAGTAGGATAAAATCCTTGTTATAAACACTGGAAAGGAGTGAATCAAGTGATAAAGAAAGCAGATAAAAACGCTAAAAGAGTTCAGAGACATAAAAGAGTAAGAAGAAAAGTTTCTGGTACTGCTGCAAAACCAAGACTTTGTGTTTTCAGAAGTGCTAACAATATATATGCTCAGATAATAGATGATGTTCAGAGAGTTACATTAACTGCTGCATCTTCACTAGAAGCTGAAGTTAAAGAAGCTGTTGGACATACAGGAAACAAAGAAGCAGCTAGAAAAGTTGGAGAATTAGTTGCTAAGAAAGCTATAGAAAAAGGAATCACTGAAGTTGTTTTCGACAGAGGTGGATACATATATCACGGAAGAGTAAAAGAATTAGCAGACGGAGCTAGAGAAGCTGGTCTTAAATTCTAATTAAGAAGGAGGGAAACATACATGCTACACAGTAAACCAATAGATGCATCTGCTCTTGATTTACAGGAAAGAGTAGTTGAAGTTAGACGTGTTACTAAAGTTGTTAAAGGTGGTAGAAACTTCAGATTTGCAGCTTTAGTTGTTGTTGGAGATGAAAACGGACACGTTGGTATAGGTTCTGGAAAAGCGATGGAAGTTCCAGACGCTATAAGAAAAGCTGTAGAAGATGCTAAGAAGAACCTTATAACTGTACCAATGGTTGGTACTACTATACCTCACGAAGTAAACGGACACTTCGGAGCTGGAAAAATATTAATAATGCCTGCTGCAGAAGGTACAGGAGTTATAGCAGGGGGTCCTGCCAGAGCCGTACTTGAGTTAGCTGGATTAAAAGACGTTAGAGCTAAATCTTTAGGATCTAACAACCCAAGAAACATGGTAAACGCTACAATAGAAGGACTTAGCACTCTTAAGACTGCTGAAGAAATAGCAAGACTAAGAGGCAAAAAAGTTGAAGAATTATTAGGGTAAGGAGGTAGTGAATAATGGCTAAATTACAGATAAAATTAGTTAGAAGTACAATAGGAACTACTCCTAACCAGAAGAAAAATGTTCAGGCGTTAGGATTAAGAAAAAGAGAACAGGTAGTTATAAAAGAAGATAACCCTCAGATGAGAGGTATGATAAGAAAAGTTTCTCACTTAGTAGAAGTAACAGAAATAGCTGAATAATAAAAAGACGGAAATTGAAGGAGGTGCAACATTCCATGAAATTACACGAATTAAAACCTGCTAAAGGTGCTGTAAGATCTACTAAAAGATTAGGTAGAGGTACTGCAACTGGTCAGGGTAAAACTGCAGGACGTGGACAGAAAGGTCAGTGGTCTCGTTCAGGCGGAGGAGTTAGAGTAGGATTCGAAGGTGGACAGATGCCACTTGCAAGAAGACTGCCTAAGAGAGGATTCACTAACATATTCGCTAAAGAATATACAGAAGTAAACGTTAAAGATCTTAACAGATTTGAAAACGGAACTGAAATAACTGCAGAGTTATTAAAATCTACAAAAGTTATAAGCAAAATAGCTAAAGACGGAATAAAAATACTTGGTGAAGGTGAATTAGAAAAAGCTTTAACAGTTAAAGCTGCAAAATTCACAGCTTCAGCTCAGGAAAAAATAGAAAAGGCTGGAGGTAAGGCAGAGTTAGTATAATAACCTGCTGAACTCCAGTTAAAGTACAAGCGGGGTGGTTAAAGCGTGCTTTCACAGATAAAACAGGCTTGGAAACTTAAAGAAGTAAGAAAAAAACTTTTGTATACTTTCATGATGATTATTGTGTTCCGTATAGGTTCTACAATACCAGTTCCGGGAATAGATACACGGATAATACAGCAGATGGTAAGCGGAAACAATCTATTATCTCTGTATAATATGTTTACCGGTGGAGCATTCAGTAACTTCACTCTATTTGCTCTAGGAATAGGGCCTTACATTACGGCATCAATCATAATACAGCTTCTTACAGTCGGATTTGAAAGTCTGAAGGAACTTCAGAAATCAGGAGAAGAAGGTAAGAAGAAAGTTGATAAATACACAAGATTTACAGCACTTGCACTTGCGGTTGTTCAGGCTGTTGGTATAACACTGGGAATAGTAAGAAGTGCGCTTAAATCAGATAGTGTATTTTTTATCGCGACTGTGATAATTACACTTGTATCAGCAAGTATGCTGGTTATGTGGATAGGCGATAAAATTACTGAAAAAGGATTAGGAAATGGTAGTTCAGTCATAATATTCGTGGGAATAATTTCCAGAATACCAGTAGACGGAATTGCAATAGCACAGCAGGTACAGTCAGGAACTACTCCTATATGGGCTGTGGCTCTTCTTGTGGTTGTTATACTAGTCACTGTATTAGGTGTAACATTCATTCAGGAAGCAACAAGAAAAATACCTGTTCAGTATGCCAAAAGAGTGGTTGGAAGAAAAATGTATGGGGGACAGAGTTCTCACATACCTATGAAAGTCAATCAGTCAGGTGTTATGCCGATAATATTCGCAAGTTCAATACTTGCTATGCCTCAGACTGTAGCAATGTTTATGGGATCTGATGCACAGCAGTTTGTACAGCAGTATCTAAGCGGTGCAACAGAACAGGGATTCTGGATATACAGATCAATAGAAATACTTCTTATAATATTCTTCTCATATTTCTATACAACTATATCTTTCAATGTTGAAGATATAACTAAGAATATGAAGAACGGTGGAGGATTTATACCGGGAATAAGACCTGGAAAACCTACTGAAGATTATCTTGGAAGAATATTATCAAGACTTACTCTTGCCGGAGCGGCTTTCCTTGGTGTTATAGCCATGATACCGGCGCTAATAACTCATTACCTGTCACTTCCAATGAGTTTAGCAGGAACTTCACTTCTAATAGTTGTCGGAGTTGCTCTTGAACTTAAGAGACAGTTAGAATCAAATCTTGTAATGAGAAATTATCAGGGATTTTTAAAATAAATCAAATTGGAGATGAATGATATGAGAATAATATTACTTGGACCTCCAGGGGCAGGTAAAGGTACTCAGGCAGCAAACATAGTGGAAAAATATGCTATACCTCATATATCTACTGGAGATATATTCAGAAAGAATATAAAAGAAGGAACAGAACTTGGTAAGAAAGCAAAAGAATACATGGATCAGGGACTTTTAGTTCCAGATGAATTAACATGTGGACTTGTTGCTGACAGAATCTCTCAGGATGACTGTAAAAACGGATTTATGCTTGATGGATTCCCAAGAAATATAGCACAGGCTGAACAGCTTGATAAATACCTATCTGAAGCAGGAACTAAACTTGATAAGATAGTAAATATAGAAGTTGACAAAAGCATACTTGTAGGAAGAGCAGTAGGAAGAAGAATCTGTAAGTCATGCGGAGCCACTTTCCACGTGGAATTCAACCCAACTAAAGTTGAAGGAATCTGTGACAAGTGTGGAGCAGAGCTTCATCAGAGAGCAGATGACAATGAAGAAACTGTTTCAAAAAGAATACAGGTTTATCTAGACGAAACTAAACCTCTTGTTGGATACTACAACAAACAGGGAATAGTAGCTGACATAAATGGTGATCAGGCAATAGAAAAAGTATTTGCCGATATAGTTGACGCTTTAGGTGAATAATGATTATTTTAAAAACCGATAATCAGATAAATCTAATGAGAGAAGCCGGAAAAATAGTGGCGGATACTCATGAAGTTTTAAAAAAGGCTATCGTTCCGGGAATATCTACAAAAGAATTAGATATGATAGCCGAAAAAAATATCAGAAAGTATAATGCAGTACCTTCATTCAAAGGTTATGGCGGATTTCCGGCAAGCATATGCGCCTCTATAAATGAAGAGGTTGTACACGGAATACCCGGCAAAAAGATCCTGAAAGAAGGAGACATTATAAGTATAGATATAGGAGCCTATTATAAAGGATATCATGGTGACGCTGCAAAGACACATGCCGTTGGTGTGATATCTGAAGAAGATAGGAAACTGATAGAAGTAACAAGACAAAGCTTCTATGAAGGAATAAAATTTGCGAAGGTTGGATACAGACTTTCGGATATATCGCATGCGATACAAGCACACATACAAAGTAACAATTTATCAGTAGTCAGGTCATATGCAGGTCATGGAGTTGGACGTAAACTCCATGAACGGCCTGAAATACTGAATTATGGCCAGCCAGGTAAAGGACCAAGACTTAAAGAAGGAATGGTACTTGCAATAGAGCCTATGGTAAATGCCGGTACACATAGAGTGTTTACACTGGGAGATGGCTGGACCGCTGTAACTGCGGATCGAAAAAAATCAGCTCATTATGAGCATACGATAGCAATTACTGGAGATGAACCTCTGATTTTAACAGAGATTTAATCAAAGGCAGGTGAAAAAAATGCTATCATATCAGTTGGATATAGGACAGGTCGTAACAGCCTGCGCCGGAAGAGATGAAGGTAAACTGTTCTTTATAATAAATATAATAGACAGTCAATACGTTCACATAGCTGACGGAAAGAGCAGAAAAGTAGACAGTCCAAAACTGAAGAAGGTTAAGCATCTTAAAAAACTGAACATTATAAATGACAGTGTAAGAGCCAAAATACTGTCAGGAGAAAATGTTACAGATTCATTTTTAAGAGCGGAACTTAAGAAGCTGAATAAATAATCAAGACAGCTGAAATGGAGGTTTGGTTAATTAATGGCCAAAAAAGATGTTATAGAATTAGAAGGTACAGTTGTAGAGAGCTTACCTAATGCAATGTTTAAAGTTAAACTAGAAAATGGACATGAGATATTATGTCACATTTCAGGAAAGCTAAGAATGAACTTCATAAGAATTCTTGAAGGAGATAAGGTAAATGTTGAACTTTCACCTTATGATCTTACAAGAGGAAGAATCACTTGGCGTAAAAAGTAGACTACTTTTTAGTCTGAGGAGGGATAAATAATGAAGGTTAGACCATCAGTAAAACCAATGTGTGAAAAATGTAAAGTTATAAAAAGAAAAGGTAAAGTAATGGTTATATGTGAAAACCCTAAACACAAACAGAAACAGGGCTAAAAAATAAAATTATTACTAGAAATTTGTTGCCGTATATAGTATAATAGTATACTGTGATGTTAACGACGGCGTTGAAATATCGATAACTTATAAGAGACGGAAAATAAATTGAAAACTATGCGTAGGAGGTGCAATATGGCAAGAATAGCTGGGGTAGACTTACCTAGAGAAAAAAGAGCAGAAATAGGCTTAACTTATATATATGGTATAGGTAAAGCGACTTCTAATGAAATATTAGCTAAAGCCGGGATAAATCCAGATACAAGAATAAAAGATTTATCTGAAGATGAAGTTAATGAATTAAGAAAAATAATAGACGAAGACTTCTTAGTTGAAGGTGACTTAAGAAGAGAAATAGCTTTAAATATAAAGAGACTTAGAGATATAAAATGCTACAGAGGAATGAGACACATAAAAGGTCTTCCATGTAGAGGACAGAGAACTAAGACTAACGCTAGAACTAGAAAAGGTCCTAGAAAAACTGTATCTCGTAAGAAGAAAAAATAATTAGTTAAGTGATATACAAACAAATATAAAGGAGGGAAACAGGAAAAATGGCAAAAGCTAAAAAGAAAGTAACACGTATCAGAAGAAAAGAACGTAAAAACATAGAACGTGGACATGCACATATACAGTCTACATTTAACAATACAATAGTAACTCTAACTGACGTTCACGGAAACGCAATATCTTGGGCGTCTTCAGGACAGTTAGGATTTAAAGGATCAAGAAAAGCGACTCCATTCGCATCTCAGATGGCAGCTGAAACAGCTGCAAAAGCTGCAATGGAACACGGTTTAAAAACTGTTGAAGTATTCGTAAAAGGACCAGGTTCTGGTAGAGAAGCTGCAATAAGAGCTTTACAGGCTACAGGTCTAGAAGTAACTATGATAAAAGACGTTACTCCAATACCACACAACGGATGTAGACCACCAAAAAGAAGAAGAGTGTAATTTTATTAATTGATAACAGTGAAATTTTAACGATAAAACTAATGAGAAAGGACTCAGGAGGTGTAATTTAATGGCAAGATATACAGGTGCATCATGCAGACAGTGCCGTAGAGAAGGAATGAAATTATTCCTTAAAGGTGACAGATGCTATACAGATAAATGTGCTCTAGATAAGAGAAACTATGCTCCAGGTCAGCACGGACAGGCTAGAAAGAAAGTTTCTAACTACGGAGAGCAGTTAAGAGAAAAACAGAAAGTTAAGAGAATATACGGAGTACTAGAAACTCAGTTCAGAAACTTATATGAAAGAGCTGAAAAAATGCAGGGTAAAACAGGTGCTAATCTATTAAGCTTACTTGAAAGAAGATTAGACAACGTTGTTTACAGAATGGGATTAGCTGCATCTAGAAAAGAAGCTAGACAGTTAGTAACTCACGCTCACTTTACTTTAAACGGAAAGAAAGTTGATATACCATCATTAACAGTTAACGTTGGTGACGTTATAGCAGTTAAAGAAACTTCTAAATCATCAGCTAAATTCAAAGCTTTAGTTGAAAACAACACTAGAATATCTCCAAACTGGTTAGAAACTAACCTTGACGAAATGTCAGCAAAAGTAGTTTCTCTTCCAACAAGAGAAGATATAGATCTTGAAATAGCTGAACACTTAATTATAGAGCTTTACTCTAAGTAATAAGCAGATCTTTAACTTAATAACTTATATTAAATTAAAATTTTGTTTACCCTCAGTGGATTACTAAATTTTAAGGAGGGTTTTATCCATGATAGAAATAGAAAAGCCGAAGGTAGATATAATAGAACTTAGCGAAGATTACAGATATGGTAAATTCGTAGTTGAACCTCTTGAAAGAGGATACGGAATAACTATAGGAAATGCGTTAAGAAGAATACTGTTATCTTCTTTACCAGGAGTAGCTGTTAACGCTGTTAAAATAGAGGGTGTTCTTCATGAATTCTCTACTGTTCCAGGTGTAAAAGAAGACGTAACAGAAATGATATTAACATTAAAAGAGCTTTCAGCTACTATTGATGGTGAAGGAAGCAGAACACTTAAAATAGAAGCGGAGGGTCCTTGTGTAGTAACAGGAGCGGATATAATATGTCCATCAGATGTTGAAATAATAAACAAGGATTTAAAAATAGCTACGCTAGATGAAGGTTCTAAGCTTAATATGGATATTTATGTTGACAAAGGCAGAGGATATGTTCCTGCTGAAGAAAACAAAACAGAAAACATGCCAATAGGTGTACTACCTGTTGACTCAATATATACTCCTGTAGAAAAAGTGAGCTATCACGTTGAAAATACAAGAGTAGGTCAGAGAACTGATTTTGATAAACTTACACTAGAAGTTTGGACAAATGGAAGCATAAATCCTCAGGAAGGTGTTTCTCTTGCTTCAAAAGTTCTTGTTGAACATCTAAAATTATTCATCGATTTAACAGCTCATGTTGGAAACGTTGAAATAATGGTAGAAAAAGAAGAAGATCAGAAAGAAAAAGTTCTTGAAATGACAATAGAAGAATTAGATTTATCAGTAAGATCATACAACTGTTTAAAAAGAGCGGGTATAAACACTGTAGAAGAACTTGCTAATAAGTCTGAAGACGATATGATGAAGGTTAGAAACCTTGGTAAAAAGTCTCTTGAAGAGGTTATCCAGAAACTTGAGGAACTTGGCCTAGGTTTAAAACCAAGCGAAGAATAATAGACTTTCGAATATATAACAATATAGACTCGAAAAGGAGGGGAAAAAATGGCAACTTACCGTAAATTAGGTCGTGAAACTGCTCACAGAAACCTTATGTTAAGAAACTTAGTAACAGACCTTCTAAGAGAAGGAAGAATAGAAACAACTGTAACTAGAGCTAAAGAAACTAGAAGAATGGCTGAGAAGATGATAACTCTTGCAAAAAGAGGAGATCTTCACGCTAGAAGACAGGTTTTAGCTTACGTTCTAGATGAGACTGTTGTTAGCAACTTATTCACTGAAATAGCTCCAAAATATGCTGAGAGAAATGGTGGATACACTAGAATAATAAGAAAAGGGCCAAGAAGAGGCGACGCTGCTGAAATGGCTTTCATAGAGTTAGTATAATTGCTTATAATGCTATGGCATGCTTATTTGTATGCCATAGTTTTTTTATTAAAAAATATCTGAGGTAAACAAATTCTGATTTATATAACATAGATAATATAAAGCTAGGGTACAAGGGCTATCAAATTGATGGCTCTTTTTTTATATCTTAAATCAGAAGATTTGAAGATAAGATATTGATAATCTTCAGATGAAATTGACTTTTTATATACCGTATAGTATACTGTACGAAAAAATTATATGTGGGAGAGTGTTCAAAAATGAGAAAAATTGTGTCGATACTTATGATGGTTCTAGTTTCTGCTTTTTTATTTACAGGATGCGGTATGGGAGAGAAAATAGATTATATATCAGAAAAAACGGGAATAGACTTATCCGATGTAGAGGGAACATCGTTTAAAACTCATAGTGGTGATGATGGAAAAACTTCAAGTGTAGAGTTTGATCTTGGAGATTCTAATATAGAGTCAAAACTAGCAGATAGTTCGAGCTGGAAGAAACTTCCATTTGATGAAACTGTAGAAACTCTTTTATATGGCTCAAATAAAGACGGCAAAAAGATAGATCCGTATATTGTAGATGGAGAAGGTGAAAAACTTGTACCTGAGATATCTAAGGGATACTATATGCTTATAGACAAAAATCAGAATGGAGAGGGAAATATATTAGAGCAGGAAAAGATAAATGTAGAGATAGCTGTATACGATACGAGTGATAATAAATTATACTTCTGCAGCTTTGAAAATTAATCGGGATATAAAAAGTTCTGATTGTAAAGATTACTTATATTATCATGGCGATATATATAGAAACAGTTTAGATAAATTTTAGTAGTAAACGGAAATTTATAATAATTTTGTGCGAAAATAAAAAAGCTTTAGAGAAAATAAACTCTAGAGCTTTTATTAATTTTATGCGATTTATGGTATAATAAATCTATTATGGAATTATAGGAAAATAGTTTTGGTTAAATAAACTGATATAGATAGGAGGGTGTTTATGGCAGACAACATAATAGAAGTAAAAAACCTATCTTTTGATTATGAAACAGAAGAAGGAGATAAATATAGAGCTATAGACGGATTGAGCCTTGAAGTCAAAAAAGGAGAGTTTGTGGTAATAATCGGACACAACGGTTCGGGTAAGTCTACTCTTTCAAAGAATCTTAATGCTATACTTGTACCGACAGAGGGAGATATACTTGTAAATGGTATGAATACAAAGGATGAAGACAAGTTATGGGATATAAGACAGACTGCGGGGATGGTATTTCAGAATCCTGACAACCAGATTGTTGCTACAATAGTTGAGGAAGATGTGGCATTTGGGCCTGAAAATCTTGGAATAGAGCCTGCAGAAATAAGAAAAAGAGTGGAAGAGTCTTTAAAGAGCGTAGGAATATACGAGTTTAAGGATAGACAGCCACATCTACTATCGGGAGGGCAGAAGCAGAGAGTTGCAATAGCTGGAATAATAGCTATGAAGCCAAACTGTATAATATTTGATGAGGCAACGGCGATGCTTGATCCTTCAGGAAGAAAAGAAGTAATGAAGACAATCAAAAAGCTGAATAGGGAAGATAATATAACTACTATACATATAACTCATTTTATGGAGGAAGCAGTAGATGCGGACAGAGTTATAGTTATGGAAAAAGGAAAAAAAGTATTGGAAGGTACTCCGCGAGAAGTATTCAAAGAAATTGAGATGCTAAAAAATATAGGACTTGATGTTCCTTATATGACAGAGCTTTCGTATATGCTAAACAAAGAGGGCATAAAAATCAAAGACGATATACTTACAGTGGACGAAATGGTGGAAGAATTATGTCAATTACAGTAAAAAACCTAACATACATATACGATCAGGGGATGCCTTTTGAAAGCAGGGCACTTGACGATGTTTCATTTGAAATTAAAGATGGAGATTTTGTAGGACTTATCGGTCATACAGGGTCTGGAAAATCTACCCTTATACAGCATATGAATGGTCTTTTAAAGCCTTCTTCAGGTCAGATACTTATAAACGGATTTGATATAACAGAAAAGAACCTGAATCTGACTGAGATAAGAAAAAGAGTAGGGGTAGTATTTCAGTATCCGGAATATCAGCTGTTTGAAGAGACTATAGAAAAGGATATAGCATTCGGGCCTTCAAATCTTGGACTTGATGAAGAGGAAATATCAAGAAGAGTAAAAGAGTCCATGAAATCTGTTGGACTTGATTATGAAACATACAAGGATAAGTCTCCGTTTGAGCTTTCAGGAGGTCAGAAAAGAAGAGTTGCAATAGCAGGTGTTATAGCTATGGAACCAGAAGTTCTTATACTTGACGAGCCGACAGCTGGACTTGATCCAGGAGGAAGAGAGGAGATATTCTCACTTATAAAGGATCTTCATGATAGAAAAAATATAACAGTAATACTTTCTTCTCACAGTATGGACGATATGGCAAGACTTTCAAAAACACTTATAGTTATGAACAGAGGAAAAGTGGAATTTATGGGAAGTCCAAGGGAAGTATTTAAAGGGAATACAAAAAGACTTAAAGAAATAGGACTTGATGTTCCCCAGGTACTTGAGCTTGCAATTAAGCTTAGGGAAAAAGGATTTGATATAAGAGAGGATATAATAACCTCAGAAGAAGCCAGAGATGAAATAATAAGAGTTATGAGGGGGAGAAAATAATGCTTAAGGATATAACAGTAGGACAGTTTTACCCGGCGAATTCTCCTGTCCACAGACTTGATGCAGGGATAAAACTTATTGCTACATTTGTTTTTATGGTATCTATATTTCTTGTAAACAGATTTTATGTATATGGAATAGTAGTGGCTGTGCTGGCGGCAATAATTGCAGCATCAAAAATTCCCGGGAAATATATAATAAAGGGTATAAAGCCGCTTAGATGGATAATTCTGTTTACGATGATAATAAATATGTTTTTTATACCAGGAGAGGTTCTATGGGCTTTAGGACCTGCCAAAATAACAGTTGAAGGTATAAGACAGGCGTTCTTTATGTCTATAAGACTTATATTACTTATAGTAGGAACTTCTGTGCTTACACTTACAACATCTCCAATAGCGTTGACAGATGGTATAGAGAGAGTACTTTCTCCGCTTAAGAAAGTTGGATTTCCGGTACATGAACTTGCCATGATGATGACTATAGCGCTTAGATTCATACCGACACTTCTTGATGAGACTGACAAAATAATGAAGGCTCAGATGTCCAGAGGTGCGGATTTTGAAAGCAAGAATATAATGAACAGGGCGAAAAATCTTGTACCGCTTCTTGTACCGCTGTTTATAAGTGCATTCAGAAGAGCTGATGAACTTTCTATGGCTATGGATGCAAGATGCTACAGAGGTGGAGATAACAGAACAAAAATGAAAGAGGCAGTTATAGGAAAGCCTGAATATACAGCTGTATTTATAACAATTGTATATATGGCGGCAATAATAGCTCTTAGATTTGTAAAAGTAGGTATTTAGTATGAGAAATATAAAAATAATCGTACAGTACAATGGAAAAAACTACTGTGGATGGCAAAAACAGCCGGATTCTATGGGGATACAGGGAAATCTGGAATACGCCATAGAAAAAATCACAGGAGAAAAAGTCAAGATAACGGGATCTGGAAGAACTGATGCCGGAGTACATGCACTTGGACAGGTGGCAAACTTCTTTACAGAATCGTCTATACCGGCACATAGAATACCTGATGCGCTTAACTCACAGCTTCCAAAGGATATTTCTGTAATATATGCAGAGGAAGTTGATATGGAATTTCACAGCAGATACAGCGCAAAAGGAAAAAGATACAGATACGTTATACATAACAGCAGATATAGAAATCCGATTGTCAGAGAGACATCATATCAGGTAAAATACGACCTCGATGTGGAAAAGATGAAAAGAGAAGCTGAAGCCCTGAAGGGAACTCACGACTTTTTTGGGTTTATGAGCAGCGGATCTTCAGTTGAATCTACAGTAAGAACAATAACAGATGTAAACATAACAACAGAAGACGATATGATAGTGATGGAATTTGAAGGCAATGGATTCTTATATAATATGGTAAGGATAATTTCCGGAACACTTGTAGATATAGGCAGGGGAAAAATAAAAAAAGGAATGCGGGAAATAATAGAGGCAAAAGACAGAAAAGAAGCCGGTCACACGGCTCCTGCACATGCTTTATTTCTCAAAAAAGTGTTCTATTAAACCTTGACACAGGCGCGTTTGCGTCGTATAATATACAAGAATGTGTTAATAAGTCCACTTTGCCCCGGACTTGACATAAACGGAAAATATTTTTTATGAGAGAAAAAAGTTAAGGAGGGACAGTCATGAAAAGTTATATAGCTAAACCAGCAGAAGTTAAAAGAAACTGGTACCTAGTTGATGCTGAAGGAAAGACTTTAGGTCGTTTAGCAACAGAAGTTGCAACATTATTAAGAGGGAAACATAAACCAACATTTACACCACACGTTGACGGAGGAGATTTCGTTATAGTTGTAAATGCATCAAAAGTTGTTTTAACAGGAAAGAAATTAGATCAGAAATACTACAGATACCACACTGGTTATGTAGGTGGTTTAAAAGAAATATCATACAGAGAAATGATGGCTAAGAAACCAGAAGAAGTTGTAGCACACGCAGTTAGCGGAATGTTACCAAAGAACAAATTAAGAAGCAGAATGATGACTAGATTAAGAGTATTCGCTGGTGCTGAACATACACATGAAGCTCAGAAGCCAGAAACAATAGAATTTTAATTAGGTGAAAGGAGGAGTTATCATGGCGAACGTACAGTACATAGGAACAGGAAGAAGAAAACATTCTGTAGCTAGAGTTAGATTAGTTGCAGGTGAAGGAAATATAACAGTAAACGGAAGAGCGTTAGATGAATATTTCAACTACGAAACACTAATAAGAGATGTTAAACAGCCATTAGTTTTAACAGAAACTGAAAATAAATACGATGTTATAGTAAAAGTTGAAGGTGGAGGATTCACTGGACAGGCTGGTGCTATAAGACACGGTATAGCTAGAGCTCTATTAAAAGTTGATGAAGACTTAAGACCTGCTTTAAAGAAAGAAGGATTCTTAACTAGAGATGCTAGAATGAAGGAAAGAAAGAAATACGGATTAAAAGCTGCCAGAAGAGCTCCACAGTTCTCAAAAAGATAGTTTTTACGTATTATATATTGGAAATTACCTGGAATCAGATTGGTTCCAGGTTTTTTTATTTTTTGAGTAAAAACACCTTGATATGTGGATAAAAATATCTACTATTATTTGGAATATTGTTGATAATTTATGTACTATGATATAATGATTTATAGAAAACAATAACAGAGTAGGTGATGTATTTGTCAAATCGAGGAACTGCTCTCGTCCTTGCAGGTGGAGGGGGAAAAGGAGCTTATCAGATCGGAGTATGGAAGGCTCTCAGAGAATATGGAGTAGATAGAAATATAACCGGCATATCTGGAACATCGGTCGGTGCATTGAATATGGTGTTATTTGCTCAGGGAGATTATGGACTTGCGGAAAATCTGTGGAAAAATATAACTTCAGATGAGATTTTGAAAGTAGATATAAAAAAGATTATGCTGAACCTTATAACTACAGGTATCGTAAAAAACAGCATATATTTATCGATACTTCTGAAGAGTATGTATGGTTCAGGTATGTTCTCAAGAGAAGGACTTGTTGAGATAATAGAAAACAATATAGATTTGTATAGTATAGGAAACAGTGATAAAAATTTATTTGCAGCTGCCTACAATATGAAAAGTCTATCGGTGGATTATCTTGAACTCAATGGACGATGCGACGAGGATATAAAGAAGATCCTTCTTGCTACATCGGCATTGCCGATAATATTCGACAAAGAAGAAGTCGACGGAAACACATATATAGATGGTGGAGTAAAGGATAATGTTCCTATAAAACCATTATATGATATGGGATATAGAACCTTTATAGTTGTACATTTGAGCAGGGACTCAATGATAGATAGAGAAAAATTCGAGGGAAGCAATATAATAGAAATAGTTCCAAGTGATAGTCAGGGAGATATTATAACAGGGACTTTGGATTTTTCAAGAGAGGGAAGCGACAGGAGAATTGAACAGGGATACAAAGATGCTGTAAAAGTACTGAAACCACTATATGAAATGGGTATGGTACAGTCAAAAATATCTTCCACTCTTGTCAGAATGAGAGAAGAGGAAAAAATATTTCAGGAAGAAAAAAGGAAAATACACAGAGAAAGAGAAATTTTAAAGTCAGAACTTGAAGAATTACTTGGAAAATATTAGGGGGTAATAAATATGCAACTTACTATAGTAGAGAATAATCAGCTTACAGAAATAGAAAAACAGGAAATCGACAGACAGATAGAGGAAATAATAGACAAACACAGAGGAAATTCATATGAGATAAGCAGACTCGTATTTGAGAGTGTTACATCTCTTGAAGCAAGCAATTCCTATTCTGGAGAACTTGAGTCTCAGGGAATATTAAGAAGATTTTCTGGAATGATTTCAGGAAAGAATAGAGATATACAGTCGAAAATAGACAGAAATCTATATAAATCACAGTATGCATCTCAGCAGATACTTCAGAAACTTGCGGAACAGAATCTGATGAGTTTTGAATTAATAACAGCGGTAAACAATAAACTAAACTCATCTATAATAGAAGTAGAAGATGAAATAAATAAGATATATGGAACTCTTATTACATTTTTTAAACAGACTAAGAGCGATATCATACAGTTGGAAAACAGAGTTGAAAGACTTGAAAGAAATATAAATCTACTTAACTGGACGAATACGATAGAATATCAGATGTGGGATGTAAGAGAGTATTCTGAACTTGATAAAGTTGAAAAGCTTGTATGTCTTGTGAGAGACTTTTACGATATAACAAGGGGAAAATGGACTACATCAGATATATTACTCCTTAAATCCGCAATAGCGGAGATAGGTCTATCACCAAAAGAAAAAATAAGCTATGAGGAGTTTATAAGATATATCTTGGAAAACAGTAAAGCATATGAAAAACTTATAGATGCAGATATCAGTATTATAGACAGCGAGGACTACAAATACGAATCTATACTGAGTGCTATTTCAAAGAATAATATGCTTAAGTCAAAAGAAAAGCATATTGTCGACACTATTACTAATGAACTTAAAAACAGCAATATAGAAAAATCAGAAGATGATGTAAGATATTCCTTAGTTCGCAAATATTTAAATGAAAATAATAATATAGATATAAAAAGAGAAAATGTGTTATTTGATTTTGTTATAGAGCTTTTACTTAATGTATCTGTGTTTGAATATCTTGTGGATGATGTTTACCGCAATGCAGATATAGATTTTAAAAATATCGATTTTGAAACTTTGAAGAAGTATGCAGACAGAAATAATATAGAAGCCAAGTATATATTGGCTCGTATATATCTTGGAGAGATTGATTCAGATATCGAAACTGATGAGGGAAAAGGTATAGAAATACTTCGTGAGGCAGCTGAGTTAGGTCATCCCGGTGCACAGAACGATCTTGGAATAAATTATGAATGTGGATACGGAGTAGAAGCGAACAATAAAGAAGCAGTAAAATGGTATAGAAAAGCAGCAGAACAGGGAGATGAAAATGCTCAGTGTAATCTTGGATATATGTATGAATGTGGATACGGAGTAGAACAGGACAAAATAGAAGCAGTAAGATGGTATAGAAAAGCAGCGGAACAGGGAGATGCATTAGGTCAGAACCTTCTTGGAGTAATGTATGAATGTGGAGAAGGTGTAGAGGAAGATTATAAAGAAGCAGTAAGATGGTATAGAAAAGCAGCGGAACAGGGATTCGATGTAGCTCAGTTTAGACTTGGTAAAAGGTATTATTATGGGAATGGAGTGGCTCAAAATAAGAATGAGGCAAAATACTGGATGGAAAAAGCAGCGGAACAGGGATATGATAATGCGGTGAAATTCCTGAGAGATCATTTCTAAGCAAAAGCAAATTTTATTATATTCTATCTTGTCGATGTTCTAATAAAGTATTTACTATTCTAACTATAAAAGAAGCAGTACTTATAACATTTGTATATATAATCGGAATTTTTATATCTATCATTATTATGATGCTATACTATATAATGGTAATAGAAAAACGATATAAAAAGAAATGAGGAAATACAATGGATATAAATATAAGACTTTCAGAGAAAAAAGACATAGATGATATAATGGCAGCTGTAAAATACGCACAGGAGTATTTCAAAAATGCCGGAATAGATCAGTGGCAGGACGGATATCCAAACAGAGAGAGTATAGCATCTGACATTCAGAAGGGTGAAAGCTATATATTTGAATCTAATGGAAAGATGCTTGCAACAGCGGCGATATCTTTCCGGGGAGCAACTATGTAGTTGTTAAAAATATATACAAATATGTACAAACATGTACATATATAAACATATTTTTAGAAACGAAAAGCTCCCTGCATTTGTAAAGAGTGCAGAGTGGCAGGAATTGCCTGCC